>DATLJF010000190.1:0-3569 GCA_035539015.1 Stenotrophomonas sp.
GCTGGCTCAGCGACTCATCCAGGTCCATCGAACCGATCACGGTGCGGATGTTGGTCTGCACCAAGGCAATCGTGGCCACTTCGAGATTGGCGACCTCGTAGGCGGCCTTGGCTGCGTCCAGGACCTGGAAGAACACCACCCCGTCCACGCGCACGACCGCGTTGTCCTTGGTGATGACGTCCTGGCTGGGGACTTCCAGCACCTGCTCCATCATGTTGACCTTGCGGCCGATGCCGTACACGCCGGGAATCAGGAAATGCAGGCCGGGACTGAGCGTGCGGGTGTACTTGCCGAACTTCTCCACGGTCCATTCATAGCCCTGCGGCACCATGCGCACGGCCTTGAACAAGAGGATGACGCAGACCAACAGCACCACGAATGTCAGAAATCCTGTGCCGAGCATTCCTCTCTCCTTTTCTTTTCCTTGTGAAACGACAGTATGCCGCAGCGACGGGGGGCTGCCACCGCGATTGGGCGCGCTAGAACGGGATGCGACCCAGCAGGATGTCGCGGAACATCACCCAGTCGCCGGCAAACGAATAGAACGGGTGCTTGAAGGTGGCCGGGCGATTCTTCTCGAAGAAGAAGTGCCCGACCCAGGCGAAGCCGTAGCCGCAGAGCAGCGCGCCCAGCAGCCAGAGCGGGCGCGCAGTGGCCACGGCGATGCCGACCAGTACCAGCACGCCGCAGCTGCCGATGAAGTGCAGCCGGCGCGAGGTTCGGTTGGCGTGTTCGCCCAGGTAGAACGGATAGAACTCACGGAAACTGGCAAATCGGCGCATGCTCCCCTCCGGGCACTACGACCGCGACAGGATACGCCGCTGGCCGGCCGCCAGGCAGGCACTGGCGCGTCAGCCGGCGTCTGCGCCGCTGCTTGCCGCCGGCTCCCGCTCGGCCACCTTGACCTGGTCCCACAACGCGTCCTGCTCGGTCAGCGACAGCGCCTCCAGCGAGGTGCCGGCCGCGCGCGCCAACGCCTCCATCGCGCGGAAGCGCCGCTCGAACTTCTGGTTGGCCCCACGCAGGGCCGTGCCAACGTCGACGCGGGCATGCCGCGCCAGGTTGGCGCAGACGAACAGCACATCGCCGATCTCGTCCTGCAGCTGCGCCTGGCGCGCGGCAACATCGCCGTGGGCGAATTCGGCGCGCACCTCTTCTATCTCTTCGTGCAGCTTGGCCAGCACTGGCGCCGGGCTGGGCCAGTCGAAGCCAACCCGCGCCGCACGCGACTGCAGCTTCACCGCACGCTGCCATTCCGGCAGGCCGCGGGCGATGCCGGCCAACGCCGAGTCGTCCTGCTCACCGGCCGCGGCGCGCTCGGCGCGCTTGATCGCCTCCCAGTTGGCCGAGACCGCGCTAGCGCTATCGACCTCGGTGGTGGCGAACACATGCGGATGGCGGCGGACGAGCTTGTCGCTGATGGCCGCCACCACATCGCCAAAGCCGAAGGCGCCTTGCTCGGCCGCCATCTGCGCATGGAACACGACCTGCAGCAGCAGGTCGCCGAGTTCGTCCTTCAGCGCGGCCAGGTCGCCGCGGTCGATCGCGTCGGCCACTTCATAGGCTTCCTCGATCGTATACGGCGCGATGCTCGCGAAGTCCTGTTCCAGGTCCCAGGGGCAGCCGCTCTCGCGGTCGCGCAGGCGCGCCATGATGGCGAGCAGCGTGTGGATGTCGCGCGGGTCTTCAGAAGCAGTCATGCGATGGATGTCTCGACCGGGAGCCCCATGATGACGCAGGCCGGCACTACAGCCACTCGCGCCACGGCAGCGCCGGATCGCCCAGGGCGACGAAATCGCCATTGAGCAGGCTCTCGCGCTGGTTGTAGCGGAACGGCTTGCCGCTGTCGGCCGCCAACACGGCGCCGCCGGCCGCTTCGAGAATGCATTGGCCAGCGGCGGTATCCCACTCGGAGGTCGGGCCGAAGCGCGGATAGAAATCCAGTTCGCCATCGGCAATGCGGCAGAACTTCAGCGACGAGCCCTGCGCGATCACTTCGACTTCGCCCATTCGCGCAAGCAGGGCTTCGGTGCGCTCGCCGCGGTGCGAACGGCTGGCCGCCACGCGCAGCGGTACGCCTGCCGGCGCATGCACCTGCAAGCGCAGGTCGGCTGCGCCCGGCAGCCGCCGATATGCACCCTGGCCGCTAGCGGCATGCCACACGCGTCCATCGACCGGCGCCTGGATCACACCGAACACCGCCACGCCGTCTTCGACCAAGGCGATGTTGACGCTGAACTCGCCATTGCGCTTGATGAACTCGCGCGTGCCATCGAGCGGGTCGACCAGCCAATAGCGCGTCCAACCGCGCCGTTGTGGCCACGGCGCCTGCGCCGATTCCTCCGACAACACCGGGATGTCCGGCGTCAGCGTCGCCAGGCCCTCCACGATGACGCGGTTCGCCGCCAGGTCGGCCTGGGTCAGCGGGCTGGCATCGTCCTTGGTCTGTACCGAGAAGCCATCGCGATAGATCGCCATGATCGCCGCTCCTGCGGCCTGCGCAATCGCGATGACGCCTTCGCCGACGCCGGCATCCAACGCCCGGCTCACAGCTTGCCCGCCAGCCACTGACGGGCGATCAACAGCGCCGCCAACGAGCGCCCTTCGGAAAAATCCTCGCGCAGCAACAGCTGGTCGAGGTCGGCCAGCTTCCATGGCACCACGTCGAGCTCCTCTGGCTCATCGCCGGGCAAGCGTTCGGGATACAGGTCGCGCGCCACCACCAGCCAGGATTGATGCGCCATGTAGGTGGGCGCCAGCGTCATCGCTCGCAGTACATCCAGCCGCCGCGCGCCGTAACCGGCTTCCTCCTTCAACTCGCGGTCGGCCGCCTGCAACGGCGTTTCGCCGGCGTCAATGCGGCCCTTCACCAGGCCGAGTTCGTAGCGGTGCATGCCGGCGGCGTACTCGCGCACCAGCAACACGGTCTCGTCATCGATCAGCGGCACCACCACCACCGCGCCGTGCCCACCACTGAGCTGGCGGTGATAGAGCCGGCGCTCGCCGTTGGAAAACTCCAGGTCCAGCTGCTGGCGGCCCTCGCCCAGCTCGCGTACCTCATGGATCACCGGCAATGGCCGGCTCATGCGGGCGCTCCCATCGGGCGGGGGGCGAACGAACGGTCCAGGCAGTGGGACAGTAGAATGGGCATAGGCACACAGGGCTTCATCGTACGAAATGCTAGCAGACCCCAACGCCCTGGCCGACGCCTGGCGGCAACGCGATCTCGCCGTGCTGTGGCACCCCTGCACGCAGATGCGCGAGCATCCCGACACCCTGCCGCTGGTGCCGATCGCCCGCGGCGAAGGCGCCTGGCTGATCGGCCACGATGGCCGCCGCTACCTGGATGCCGTCAGCAGTTGGTGGACCAACCTGTTCGGCCACGCCGAACCGCGCATTGCCGCGGCCATCAGCGCCCAGGCCCACTCGCTGGAGCAAGTGATGCTGGCCGGCTTCGGCCACGAGCCAGCCATCCGCCTGGCCGAGCGCCTGTTGCAGATCGCCCCGCGCCAGGCCGATCGGGCGCCGCTGTCCAAGGTGTTCTACGCCGACAACGGCTCGGCCGGGGT
>DATLJF010000191.1:0-8045 GCA_035539015.1 Stenotrophomonas sp.
CGCGAAGGCTACGGCGCGCGCGAGTGGGACTACCTGTTCCACCTGCAGGCGCCGGATGGCCAGATGCAGCAGTGTCGCTTCAAGGTCGTGTTCGACAACAAGTCGCTGGCACGGACGCTGTTGTGGGCGCCAACCACTTGCGCGGATTTGCTGGCGGTCGCGCCGGCACCGACCGGGCAAGCGTTGGTGGAACGGAAGTTCTCGGTGTCGACCGACGCCTTGTTTCCCTACGCGAAGTGGTCCGCGCGTGATATGAGCGGCCATGGTCGAACGCGCCTGGAGGAGATTGCCGCCCAGTTGCGAGGTGCCACCGGCGTGCAGGTCGAACTGCTCGGCTACACCGATCGCATTGGATCGGCCGAGGCCAACCAGGTGCTGTCGCAGCGGCGGGCCGATTCGGTGCGCGAGGTGCTGATTGGCGCCGGTGTGCCAGCGGCGTCGATCGTCGCACGCGGGATGGGTGAAAGTGCTGCTGTTGATTGCAGCGAGCACTTACCCATGGCCGAGCAGATCGCCTGCATGGCGCCGGAGCGGCGCGTGGAAATCGTCGCTCAGGGGAACCACTGACTCGCAATATCCGTGAAGCAATGCTGCCCCGTGGAAAGGGAAAGCAGGACGGCGGCGATCTCGAGATCGTCGCCGTTCTTTTTTCCCGTCAGGCCAGCAACTTCGACTTCTTCGGCAGCTGGTTGCGCAGGAACGCCATCTGGTCGGCCAGGATATTGCGATTGGAAAGAATCAAATGTTCGATCCAGCTCGGCCGGTAGGGCACTGCCAGCAAGGGCATGCCTGCCTGCTGCGGGGTGCGGTTGCTCTTGCGCGAGTTGCAGTGGAAACACGCCGTGACCACGTTCTCCCAGCTGTCGCGGCCGCCCTTGGAGAGCGGCATGACGTGGTCGCGGGTCAAGTGCGGGCGGCTGAACTGCTGGCCGCAGTACAGGCATAGCTGGGCGTCGCGGGCAAACAGCGCGGTATTGGTCAGGGTCGGGGTCGGGTCCAGCGCCCGGGCATGAGCGTGGCCGCGCGCGGCGATGATCGGATGCAGGTCGAGCAGGCTGCGCTCGCCGGTGATCCGGCTGATGCCGCCGTGGATCTGGATGCAGGGCTCGCCCAGCGTCCAGGACACGGCATCGCGGGCGTAGAGGCAGGCGGCGTCCTGCCAGTTGATCCAGTCCAGGACGCGGCCGTGCGCATCGAGCGAAAGCAGCCGTGGCACGCTCTGTGGAAAAGGCAACAGAGTGGCGCCAGAGACCGGCGCCGCGAGGGCTCCGGTGTCGATCAGATCACGCGTGTAAGTGTCTGTCTCCATCGGGAAGACAGCTTATACCCGATTGTTGACAAATTGTGTATGCATCGGTGCCAGGAGCTCTTGCATTTGTAGGAGGGGCTTCAGCCCCGACGGTGTCCGGCCTCGGACACTGTCGGGGCTCAAGCCCCTCCTACAACAAGCCCAGCTCCCGCAAGGGTTTTCAGCCGAACAATGCCTCGTCCAGCGCCATCAGCGGCTTGGCGCCGCTACGGATCTGCGCGGCGTGGGCAAGCGTGCGCGGCAGGATGCGAGCGTAGTAGAAGCGGGCGGTCTCGCGCTTGGCGGTGGCGAAGCCGGCATCCTTGCCTCGCGCCGCGGCCACGCTGCGCGCCCACCAATAGGCCAGCACGACGTAGCCGGAGTAGAACAGGTAGTCATAGCTTGCCGCGCCGATCTCTTCGGGGTCGCGCGCAGCGCGCTCGAGCACTTCGCGGGTCAACATCGCCCATTCGCTGGCCTTGTCGCGCAGCGGCTGGATGAACTCGGCCAGCTCGGCGTCGCCTTCATGCTCGCGGGCGAAGGTCTCCACTTCGGCCAGGAACAGCTTCAGCCCCGCGGCCTGGCTGGCAGCGGTCTTGCGGCCCATCAGGTCCAGCGCCTGGATGCCGGTGGTGCCTTCATAGAGCGTGGTGATGCGCGCATCGCGGGCCAGCTGCTCCATGCCGTGCTCGTGGATATAGCCGTGGCCGCCGAAGCATTGCAGTGCGTGGTAGGTGTTCTCCACCGCCCATTCGGTCTGGCAGGCCTTGGAGATCGGAGTAAGGAAGCTCACCAGGGTCTCGGCGCGCTCGCGCTCGGCGGCATCGGTGGCGTGGTGGGCGATGTCGATCAAGGTGGCCGCATGCAGCGCCAGCAGACGGCTGCCCTCGGTGAGCGACTTCACCGTCAGCAGCATGCGGCGCACGTCCGGGTGCACGATGATCGGGTCGGCTGGCTTGTCCGGGAACTTCGCGCCGGAGAGAGAGCGCGATTGCAGGCGCTCGCGCGAATAGCGCAGCGCGTTCTGGTACGCGCGCTCGGACAGGCCGACGCCTTGCAGGCCGACACCGAGGCGCGCGGTGTTCATCATCGTAAACATTGCCTGCAAGCCCTTGTGCGGCTGGCCGACGAGATAGCCCTGGGCGCCGTCGAAGTTCATCACGCAGGTCACCGAGGCCTTGATGCCCATCTTGTGCTCGATCGACCCGCAGGCCAGCGCGTTGCGCTCGCCGACACTGCCATCGCGCGCGACCTTGAACTTCGGCGTCACGAACAGCGAAATGCCCTTGGCCCCGGGCGGTGCGTCCGGCAACTTGGCCAACACCAGGTGGATGATGTTGTCAGTGAGGTCGTGCTCGCCGGCGGTGATGAAGATCTTGGTGCCGGTGATGGCATAGCTGCCATCGGCATTAGGTTCGGCGCGGGTCTTGAGCAGGCCCAGGTCGGTGCCGCAATGCGGCTCGGTCAGGCACATGGTGCCGGTCCAGCGACCTTCGACCAGCGGCTTGAGGAACACCTCCTGCTGCCACGCCTCGCCATGCTGCTTGAGTGCTTCCATCGCCCCGTGCGAGAGCAGCGGGAAGTTGCCCCAGGCCAGGTTGGCGGCGTTGACCATCTCGTTGAGCGGGACGCCCAGCGTGTGCGGCAAGCCCTGGCCGCCGAACTCGGCGGCCGCGGTCAGGCCAGTCCAGCCGCCGGCAACGAACTGCTCAAAGGCCTGCTTGAAGCCCGGCGGCGTGGTCACCGCCTGGGTGCTCTTGTCGAACACCGAGCCGATCTCATCGCCGACGCTGTTCAAAGGCGCCAGCACCGTGTCGCTGAAGCGCGCGGCCTCGTCGAGCACTGCGTCGATGATGTCGATGGTGGCCTCGGTCAGGCCCAGGCGCTGGAACAGCGCTTCGGCGCCGAGGACGTCGTGCAGGGCGAAACGGATATCGGCCAGGGGGGCGGAATAGCTGCTCATGGGGAACCTTGGGTGGATCGAAAGTAGGGAAGCGGTTAGCGAAGCACGCCGCTGAGACCAGGCGCGGGGTTCAGCGTGCTGCGACCGCTGACCTCGAACTGGCGGGATTTCTTGTCCTCGGGAATCGCGTTGACCGTGCCCTTGAGTTCATAAGGCAGGGCGCGGCCACCGGCGAGCGCGTCGGCCACGACGATCCTGGCGGCCGAAGCCGGCTTCATCGTCACCGTGACCACGTCGGCGGTTTCCGGGCCGATGGAGTAGTTCACCGCCTGCTGCAACTTGCCGGCCGCCTGGCCCCCCACGGTGACATCCAGGGCCACCTGCTCGAACTGCATCGGGATGCTGCTGTAGTTCTGCAGGCGCAGCTCCAGCGACCAATCGCCATTGGCCTGCACGGTCAACTGCTGGATGCTCACCGCCGGTTCGGAAATACGCCGCACATTGCTGCTGCACGACGCCAACAGCAGCAGCGAACCAGCGGCCAGCGCCAGGCCCAGCCAGCGCCAGGCGCGCGGTCGGAAACGTCCTTGCATGCTCCACCTCGATCATCGGAACCAGGCAAAAGCATACTACGCCGTATGGCCAGACCCACGCCGCGGCGCATCACTCAAGCGGCGCGGCGATCACCAGCGGGTCTAGGTCATAGCCCACCGCCGCCGCACGTGCCTTGAGCTGCTCGAACTGCTTGAGCGGCATCGTCGGCCGGCGCGAGAGAATCCACAGATAGCGTCGGTCGGGCTCGCCCACCACCGCCCACTGATAGTCCGGGTCCAGGGCAATGACCCAATAATCGGCCCATACGAACGGCATCCACGACAGCCAGTCCGGCGCGAAGCGCACCTGCAGCCGGCCGGGGTGGCCCTCGACCGTGCGGGCCACGCCCTCGGCCTGGATGAAGCCGCCATCGGAGACCCGGCAACGGTTGAGCACCCCGACCTTGCCATCGTCGCGCAGCGTGTACTGCGCGGTGATATCGCCCCGGCACTTCTTCTGGAAGGACACCGGCAGGTGCGCGATTTCGTGCCAGTTACCGGCATAGCGCGACAGGTCCAGCTTCGGCACCGAGGCCACCGCCTCTTCACCGCGCGCGGCGGCGGCATTGCCCGCCAAGGCGGCCAGGGCGAACAGCAGGGTCGTCAGCAGGGCGGGGCGAAGCAGCATGGCGTTCATCCGGAGGGCTAGCGGACGAGGCTAGGGAGGGGCGCAGTCAGGTGGCGTGAAAGCTCGGGGAGTATGGGTGCGCGGCCGCCCCGGCGTAGCGGTGTCGTTGCGTCGTCACAAAGGCTTGCCCAAAACGGTGACGGTCGTTATCATGCGCGTCCTCGCAACGCAGCACTGCTTGCGACGGATGGCCGGGTAGCTCAGTTGGTAGAGCAGGGGATTGAAAATCCCCGTGTCGGGGGTTCGATTCCCTCCCCGGCCACCATCTAAAAGCCTCAAAACAAGCTGTTTTGTGCGCATTTCAGAGGTGGCCGCGTTTCCTCCGGTTTCCTCAAATACCCAAGTTTTTCCGGCACGATTACACCGAAATTACACGCGGGTGGAGGGTCATGGACGAGTGCTGGGTTGTCCTGTTTGAAGGGGAAGAGCTGGAGCGGGTTCGTCGCCGCGCTCGGGCGAGCTTCAAGCTCCACGAGACCTTGTCGCAACTGATCCAGAGTCCCCCACCGCTATGCGGGGAGCGCCGCCGGCTGGCGGCCCACATGCTGTGGCTTGCCGTTGAACACCACGGCGCCTTCGCCGTGCTAGGCCTTCAGGGATTCTATTCGGCGCAGCAGACCTTACTTCGTTCGGTCATCGAGGCCACGGCCAGGATCTACTGGCTGCTGTACTACGCGCAGCCCGACGATCTCGTGCGGGTGGTGGAACATCCGACAGCCTTTCCAACGCTGGACAAAATGCTGGGGCAATTGCGGAAGGCGCAAGCATTGCCGGCAGCCGGTCCCCTCATCGACATCATCCGGAAAACGGTGGCAACGCTTGACGGGTTTGCACACGTCACCGGGAGCCATCTAGATCACCGCTCGTCGCCGGAACGCATCGGTTTCACGTTAAACGGGCTGAGCCTGGCCGATGGCATTGCCACCCTCGCTGCGGCAGTGGCGGCGCCGTTGTATGGGAGACCAGAGGTCCTGACGATCTGCGGCGGTGTGATGCGGGCGTTGGCACTGAGCACCGGCGGGGGCGGCGCTGCCCTGGAGGGCGAGTTTGATGTCCCGACCATTCCGGAGTGGAACGATCGGCTCTAGTTTTCTAGCTCGCACACCGGCCAGGTGGTACAGCTGTCGAGCGTCAAGTGAGAGGCGAGGACCTAGATCATTCGATGGTGCTGGTGATCCAGGCGTCGACCTCAGATTCCAGCCAAGCAGACCTCGAACCCAGTCGCTTGGGCGGCGGGAACTTGCCGTCCTTGATCAGGCGATAGATAGTGGCACTGGAAATCGAGACCCGGCTTCGTAGCTCCTTCATGCCGAGCAGGCGCGGACCATCATGTTTGGCAGGCGATGTCGCGGGCACCGCGTTGACATCGCGCAGGCGGGCGGCGACGCGATCGGCGAACTGGTCGGCGAGCGCATTTACCAAGCTCTCCAGTTGGGCTACGTCGAGACGAAGAGGTGTTATGGGCATATCCCATACTCGCGCAGGTTAATCGCATCGGTTAAGACTGAGGCGGTACCGGGTAAGCTTGGTGCAAGATAGCTACGTACCTCCTGCGAACTGCCTCGTCAGCGATGTCAGCCTGCCATCCAGTCAACTACTTTCGGGCCAAGTGCGGCCGCAGCATTTCCTCGATGTCGCCGACAGCAACAGTGATACTGGCCGTCAGCTTGTTATTCGTATCGGATCTTGAAGAAGACAAGTCGCTCCGCATTCGTTTCCCAAATTCAGGATCTGCTCGAAAATCCGCGCCACCCTGAGCCTTGTCGGAGAGGACCGCTTCAGTGGCAGCATTCAGTGAGCCGATGCACTCCCGCAGAGCTTCAGCTTTCTTGCGCGCCATGGAACCCCATAGCGCCTCTGCTTCAAGAGTGTGGGAGTCGAATTCCTCAACTGCAGCAGCTACGAACCTCCAGCGGTTGGCGTACACATGGGCCCAGCCCTGTGCCTCGTCCTGTGCCGTTTTGGTTCGGGCTTGATAGTAGGAGTCTGGGAATTCGCCCCCCCTGACGAAGGGGGCGCGATAGCTTTCCAACTCGTTGCGGAGCTTGTACGTCGCCCGAGCCAGGCCTCTTGCTATTTCAAAGTCCGCTTTGCCACGAAGTTCTGTTCGCCAGCGGCGCAACCCGATTATGGCGACAGAGGACGTCACGATTGCTGCCAGGCCCAGCAGAACGTCTTTCCCAGTTGTGATCCATGTTGGAAGATCGGTCACGCTCGATGCCCTCCAGGGTCGTGCGGTCTTTCGCCGCTATCCTATTGACTATGGCACAGGATGCGATCGACTTGCTTGGTCGGGACTGGGTCGACCTTTCAAGCGTGCGAGTCGATGGTGCGGTCTCGTTTAGATCGACAGGTCACGCCTGGTCCTCGGCGTAGACGCCACCGCTGATCACTGCAGAGCCACCCCAGCATCGGCCGTAGCCCACCGGCACTGAGTTGCCCTCGGCCTCGGTGTTCACCGGGCCGTTGAAGCTGTAGCTCGCCTGGTTGTCAGGGCTGTCCTTGGATCCAAGGCCCTTTGGCTGGGGCGAAAGCATCTGCGAGATTCCGCCGGCCAGGAGCGCGACACCGAGGTTGATCAATGGCACGCCTGCCGGGGTGTAGTAGAGGAACGCGCCGACGACGATCAAGACGGCTCCAATGATCGTCTGCAAGACGCCGGCGCGCTTCGCGCCTTCCATCACAGGCGCAATCCGGATCACGTCCGCCCCGGGCGGGTCCGTCAGCTGCTGCTCCCCGATGTTCCTCTTGCCGAGGAAGACGGCGAAGACCATGCCGCGCTCCTTCGCCCCATTGAGATAGGCGGAAAAACCGGGCAACTGTGCCGACAGCGCGCGGATAGCCTCAGCAGTACTGGCCACCGCCAGGCGAAATTCGCGCCCGAACTTGGCACCCAGCGCGCCGTAGAGGCGGATCGTGCGCAGCTTCGGGACCTTGTACATGTCCTGGGTGATGGCATCGGCCATATCTAGTTCCTGGTGGTGCTGGGAGCGAACTGCCCGAAGGCGGCGTGCTGGGTGACACGTTGGTCGGCCGATACCGTGATCAACCTGACCAGGCAATCCGACGTATCCAAGTCGACGGCGATCATGAGGCGCTCGCCGCGGCTGAGCGTCGCCTCAGTCAGCCTGGCCACAGCCTGCGCGTCGGCACGAGCGAGGCCAATGGAGGCCGCCTGAGCCAGCTGGCTGGCCGCCCGCGCGACTTCAATCGTTAGGGCTTGCAGCTCTGCAGACACCTGTATCGGGTAAGCCTCTGGTTTGTTGAATTCAACGTGTGATTTGTTGAATTTCGGCGCCTTGTCTTTTGGCTTGCGTCCGGCACCAGCCCTTGTCCCGCCTGAGTTTGGGCGACGTCCTCCGCTGCGCCCTTTCATCCCAACCATTTGTTGATTACCTCTCCGGAGGGGAATTTTTTCTGTGCATGAGAGGACAGCCGGTCTAGGTTTTCGAGGGCGAATCAACTTTGACCCGCCCCCTCCCGTGTTGATGCCAGGTCGCCCAGTGGTGACTCAGCTCGCCCTCGTACCCGAGCTGCCGCGACGCGGACGCGCCGGGCCCTGGCTGGCGCGGTTGTTGATCCAGAGCCGGACACTCACGCCTGGTCCGGTGCCGCTCAAAGACGGCCCATCGT
>DATLJF010000192.1:0-5305 GCA_035539015.1 Stenotrophomonas sp.
CGCCACCACCGCCACCACCGCCAGTTCCTCCGGGTCCACCGCCGGTTCCTGCCTTCCGGCAGGAGGTATCACTGGCGGTCGCGCTTCCGACGATGTCGGCGTTGTACGGCCGTGCCTTGGTGGACACGCTGCACGAGCGCGTCGGCGACGAGCATTTGCTGCGCCAGCGCGACGACCTCGATGCCAATCGCACTGGCATGAACGGTGCGTGGGTGCGTGTTCTCCGCCACGACGGCGAACGCGACGGCGGCAGCCAGGGTATCTATGGAAATCGCGGGCCCGGCTTTGACTACCAGTTCGATGCACTGCAGATCGGCCTGGATCTCTACCGCTCAATCGATGACGACGGCGCACGCCAGCATGCCGGCGGCTATCTCGCCTACGGTCATGGCGAAGGCGATGTCCGGCACAACCTGCTGAACTACGACTTCCACGCCGGCAGCGACGAATTCGACGCGCGCACCATCGGCGGGTACTGGACCGGTTTCAGTGCGCGTGGTGCCTACCTCGACGCAGTGGCCCAATACACCTGGTACGACCTGCGGGCCCGCTCCACGCGTCTGCCCGACACCTTCACCAACGGCGACGGTGTCGTCGTCTCGCTGGAGGGCGGTTGGCCGTTCGCGCTCGGCTCGGGCGCCTCGGCCGAAGACCCGACCGGCTGGCGGCTGGAGCCGCAGGCGCAGGTCATCTGGCAGCGCGTCGACATCGACGACATCATCGATGACATCGCCCGCGTCCGTTACCGCGGCGGCGATTCAACGGTCGGGCGGCTGGGTGCGCGATTGAACCGCATCGGCGCCGGCCAGGGCCGCGACGGCGGCGCGCGCGCCACCGACTGGTGGCTGCGCGCCAACGTCTGGCATCAGTTCAACGGCTCACCGACCACTGAGTTCTCCAGTGCCAGAGGCTATATCCCGTTCACTGCCGAGCTGGACGACACCTGGGCAGAAGTCGGCATCGGTGGCACCTGGCAGGTGAGCCAAACTGGCTATCTGTTCGCGGACATCGACTATACCTGGAGATTCGATGGCGACGAGACTGCATGGAACGGGAAGCTCGGCTTCCGCTGGCACTGGTAAGGCGCTCGGCGAGGATGACAACGATGCTGACTGGGCATCTACGGCAACTCAGCTTCCGTGGCGGACTACCAAAGTCATTTCGTCGACGCCAATGGCAACGGTAATGCCCCCGCTTCTAACGGACGCCGAAAGTGGAGCTATGCAGCGCGAGCAGTAGTCGAAAACCTCGCTGGCGGCAAGCTCCACTCATTGCACCGTCGTGGAGGCAGTAGATATGCGCGAACGTGGGGGCCCAACCGATGGTAAAGTCCGGCCCGGGCGGCGCACTGCCGTCACAACGAGACATCAGGATGATGCGATTCGCATGGACGACGTTCGTGGTGGCAACCTGCTTGTTCTTGCTGATGCTGATCTGCAGAAGCGTCATCGTCATCGGCATCTTCTTCTATATGTTTCTGCCAACCGCCGGCACTGTCATGGTCGTGTTGGGTGTCGGCGCGATCGCCAGCCTGGCCGAGCGTCGATCCCTGTACTACGGGGCAATGGGCGCCACGCTGATCGTGCTGACTTTGGCCGGGCTGTACCTGCGCCAGCAGGCAGAGACATCTGGCAAGGCTAACGTCCACCAGCGGGCCTCCATCACCCGGGTGGTCACCGCCGCTCTGCGGGAGCCTGTTGCGCTAGCGTCCGATGATGCCGTTGAGTACGACGCTGCCCTGTACGACGCGGTGGATGCACGCTGTGGTGATCCACACTGCTTTTCAATCTCTGGCCTTGCGCAGAAGGGCAGCCCGGCTGCCGAACGCCCTAATGGGATCCTCGAAGTCATGGGCCTAAAACCGGTACCGGCTGATGCGGGCGCACGCCTCGCCGTTCGCGTGACTCAGGCCGACGTTGGCAACCGCAAAGCCGTCCATGCTGAGGTGATTGAGTCCGGTGCCGTCACCGCGAACTGGGACGCCAGTTTGCCGGCCAGGGATCGGAAGGTGGTCGATCGCCTTCCTGCCTGGGTGCATTATTGGTTGGAGGAGAACCCGCTGGTAGCGATGTTGAAGCCGCGGCCGCTCGGGAACGAGAGAATGCTGGCTACATTCCTGCGCTCAGCCATCCAGGTCCCGCATGCCGGGTCAGCGCCCATGGTGGCAATCGATGCCGCTCCGCTGTACTCGCGCGCGATAGTGCCGCCACTAAAGGTCGATCGCAGCGATCTCACCTATGCCAAGTGGTGGGTCGGGCTCGGTGACTCGCGGTGCGACGGCGTCATCTCTGTGGAAGAGCGGCCCCAGATCGCGGATGGGTACGTGACATTCCTGAAGAACCCGGAACTCGGTCCTCAGTTGCGGGTATCGAGCGAAAGCCTCATATGCGCTGGCGACGCGGTCTATGTGCAGCGGTACGGGCGCACACCTTCGGACGTATTGGACATGGCGCGCTACAGCCTCTCCGGCGAGCACACGGCTGATCTGCGCATTCGGGTCCCAACCCAGGCCTTCAACGAGTTCATTGCCTTCGACCAGAGAACGGTCACGGAGCGCGACGGAAAGCTTGAGTTCGACGTACGTAGCGTGCGCTTTCAATGGGCGCGCGATGCTACAGGGAAACCTACAAGGAACGCCCAGGGGGAGACGATCGAGTACGCCATCATCAGCCGAGAGGGTCGCTATGTAGCTGCGCTGCCGGCGGGCGTCACGGCGGAGCCGTGACCTACGCCGGAAATTCCGCGTTGGTCGTGGCCCCAATGCTGGCCCGCTCCCGCACATACTGCGCCGGCGGACTCCCCACATGGCGCGCGAACGCAACGCTGAACGCGCTCGCCGAGCTATAGCCTACCCGCTGCGCGACCAGGGCGATGCCCGCCTCGCCTCGCAGCAGCCAATCTTTGGCCAGCGCCATGCGCCAGGCAAGCAGGTACTCCATCGGGGCCACGCCGACGGCAGCACGGAACCGGTCAAAAAGCACTGAGCGTGACAGCGCCGCAGTGCGCGCCAGTTCGGCCACGGTCCAGGCTCGGGCCGGCTCGGCGTGCATCGCGCGAATCGCCGTGGCCAAACGCGCATCGTGCAGGCCGCGCACCAGGCCGGGCGAGGCATCCGTGCCACCGACACTTCGCAGCGCCTCAATGAGCATCACTTCAAGCAGACGCGCGAGTACGACCTCGCGTGCCGGGCGATCGGCGCGCGACTCCTCGCCCACCAGCTGTACCAATGTCGCCAGCCGAGGCTGGCCGCGCACGTGCAGCAGTCGCGGCAAAAGCGAGACCAGCAACGAGGCATCCTGCGAACCGAACTGGCAATGCCCTGCCACGATGCGCAGGTCGGTGGGGCCCTGCTGCGTGCCAATTCGGTACATGCCCGGCGCAAGGTTCACCGGTACGGAGTCCTCTGCCGTATCCGGCGCCTGCACGCTGGACATCGCCACGCCGTAGGTAGCGGGAATCAGGGCGAAGTCGCCTGCCTCAAGAACGATGGCCTGGTCGCCGTCGAGCGCGAGCCGGCAGGCGCCCTCCAGCACCACGCAGTAGAACGGCTGGCCGGAGTCCGAGCGTCGGACCTGCCAGGTGCCCGCGCCTACCACGTGCTTGGCGAAATGCGCGGTCGGCTTGAGCAGCATCACCATTTCAGCCAAGGGGTCGGACATGCCGGACGCTCGCTAACAAGAACAGGACGTTGGATTGTAGCGAGTACGGGAGGCGCTCTCTATCGTGGTGGCTCTTCCCCGCTCATGCAGGAAACCCCATGAAGACGATCCTCATCACCGGTGCCTCCTCCGGCTTCGGCCTCGAAACCGCCCGTTATTTTCTGGAACGCGACTGGCACGTCGTCGCGACCATGCGCACTCCACGCGAGGACCTGCTGCCGGCGTCGCCGCGCTTGCGCCTGTTGCCCCTCGACGTAACCGATCCGCGGAGCATCCAGGCCGCGATCTCCGCTGCCGGCCAGGTCGACGTCCTGGTCAACAACGCCGGCTTCGGCGGTGCCATACCGATTGAACTGACCTCGATGGAGACCGTGCGCGAGCTCTTCGAGACCAACACGTTCGGCACGATCGCCGTCACCCAGGCGGTGCTGCCCGCGATGCGCGAGCGAGGCCACGGCACCATCATCAATGTCACTTCCAGCGTCACCTACAAGCCGCTGCCGCTGGTGGGTGCCTACCGCGCCTCCAAGGCCGCGGTGAACGCGATTACCGAGTCGCTGGCGGCCGAGGTCGAACAATTCGGGATCCGGGTGCACCTGGTGTTGCCGGGCTCCTCGGCGGAGACGCGCTTCCGCGAGAACGCCGGAAGCCGCATGCGCGGCCTGGACGATCCGATCTACGGCCAGTTCATGCAGGAAACGATCAACCGCATGCTCGCCTCCGTCAGCGCCGGCACCCGCTCGATCGACGTCGCCGAGGCGGTATGGCGCGCGGCGAACGATCCGGCTGCGCCGCGCCGCATCCCGGCCGGTGCCGACGCCATTGAATGGGCCGCCCAGGCGGCCACCGCGATGTAGCCGACGCTGCCGGGTTGGCGGGTGGCGATCGGCACCCTCGAAGCTGGCCTATTCCCGGCGCCCCAGGTGACATGCGCCCTGCCCCCATACAATCACCACTCACGACCAAGGGGGCGCCATGAACTACAGGCAGCAAAGCAATCACGACGGTCTTTGGTGGCAGATCGCACTCGGCATCTTCGTCGGCCAGTTGATGACTGCCGTTGTTGCAGGCCTGGCGGTGTTGCTCCTGGGAGGATTCGCGGCCTACCAAGCTGGCCAGGTCATGACGCGACAGGTGCCGGTGATCAACCTCCCGGCACCGCGTCAGGCGCAGCCGATACAGCGTCCGCTCGGCGATAACGAGCGGTGCATACAAGGCAAGCGGTTTCGCCGCCTCGCGAACGGATGGCAGGAGCTGCCAAACGCCCCCTGCTGACCTCTACGTGTCCAGGGTCGCTGCCGACGTGCAACGTCCGCAGTGTAGTCAAGAGACGCGGGAACGTGCCCTGTCGCCTGGCTGCCCGCAGGACAAACGGCAATCAGCCGAAAAACGCACGCGCAGCTTCATCGGCCTCTGCACGGTACGCATCGATCCGCGACTCGTCCGCCCGCCGTAGCGCCTTGGCCAGTCCGTCAGCGTCGAGGTCCTGGCAGTAGGCCGGCGTACCCGGCTGCTGCCGCCACGACTCAGAGAGAGGGCCGGCATCGATACCGTCGAAGCCAATCGCATCGATCAAGCCGAGCGTCAGTGCCTTGGCGGACGCGTCGTCACCGGCGACCGAGAGGCAGATGCGCCCCTGCGTGCCG
>DATLJF010000193.1:0-27314 GCA_035539015.1 Stenotrophomonas sp.
TGTGGATCAGCCCCGAGCCGGCCGGGTCGCGGGGACGCTCGGTTACGCGCCTTCGCCTTCGGACGTGTTGCTGTCCGTCTGCTCGGCGCCGAACTTCTTCAGGACGCGCTCGGCGCGCTCCAGATCCTTCTTGCCGCCGCAGCTGCTGTGCAGCTGGATGGCGCGGTGCAACGTCACGATCGCCAGTGAGACGTTGGCTTGGTCGCTGGGCTGCGGCTCCTCGCCCACAGAGGCCATCAGTCCGCGTCCCCAGGCGAGCATCAGCTTGGCGCGCACCTCGTCGGGCATGTCTTGGGCTTCAGTCAGCTCGAAGGCGCTCTGCAACACCTGCAGGTCGAACGCTTCGCCTCCGCGCTGCACCTTGTTTGCGGCCTCAGCGATTTCCTCAGCGACCAGACAGCCGATGGTGCGCTTGAAGCGATCGGGCAGCTTGAGGTCATGGCGCAGTACATAGCCGGCCAGCTCCAACCCGCGCCCATAGTTGCCGGCATCGATGTGCCAGACCATTGCGTTGGTGACGATCTCGTCCTGGGCGCCGCTGTCGGCCTGCAGCACGCCGTCCAGGTAGGGCTCGTACTTGGGCAACAGCTGCCGCTTTAGTTCGGCCTTGCCTTCTTCGCTCTGCACTGTCTTGAGGTGCAGGCGGTCGCCGTGCAGCTCGGCGAGCTGCTGTTCGTAGAGGGTGGACCCGGCCATCAACTGGCCGGGGGCGCGCTTCTCGGCCTCCAGAGCCGCGAGGACGCGGCTGTGGTGGCGCTTGGCGGGAGAGTCGGCCATCTTGCTCAGACCAACTCGATGTTTTCGACCACGCAGCCCAGGCCGTAGTCCTCGACCACGTAGGCGTCGTTGGACGACTCGAAGTTCTCGATGCGGTTCTTCGAGGGCTTCTCCTGGATGTAGCGACGGCGGCCGCCCAACTGGTAGTACAGCGACAGGTTGGCCAGCGAGGTGATCATCAGCGCGCCGGCCGGAACGAACGGCACGCGGACCGCCTGTAGGCCGCCAACGCGCTTCTGGCTGATGATCAGGTCGCTGGCGATCTTTTCGGTCGCAGGCTGATCCTGATTAAGCAGCGGGAAGTACTTGTCGTGCAGCAGGCTGCGGCTGAGGATCACGACCAGGCCGGTGTCTTCCTGGTGCCACGGATCGATCAGGTTGTTGACCGCGTCGTACACCAGGGCGTCGAGATTGGCATAGTCGCCGCCAGCGCCCACGCGGACCTTGCCGGCGGTCGTGCCCTCGTGCAACACGCGCTGCGGCGCATTCTCGCGGTACTGCTGCAGCCAGCCAGTGTTGACGTCCTGCAGCAGCGGGCTGGTGACGCGGTTGGTGGTGGCAGCGGCACTGGTGCCGTTGAAACCGATCATGATGCGGTCCAATGCCTGGCGCTGGATGATTGCGTCGCGCAGCACGGTCTGGAAGTTCGGGAACTTGGCCCAGGCGTCGAGCCGGGAATACGGGATGGCCGTATCGAAGTCGGTCTTCTTGCAGGTGTAGGTGTTCTTGTCGAGCGCGGTCACGTCGTTGGGCACGCGCTCGCCGCCGCCGCTGGTGTCGGTGCGGCCGGCGATGGTGCTGGACACGCCCACGCCCACCTTTTCGCCGGACAGCTCATCGACGGGAACAACGTTGATCTTGCCGAGGAAGTCGCTGGACTCCTGCATGCGGGCTTCCAGCTTCTGCTGGGTGGTCGGATCGACCGAGAAAGAAACCAGGGCCGAAGACACGCCGCTGAGCTTGGCGATCTGGCTGGTGTACTGGTCGAACTGCAGACGGGTTTCGTTACGCATGGGTGCTCCGAAAGAAGATTGGGGAACGGGCGTGCTGGTGGGACCGGCGGGCGCTGGTCAGCAGTCGGTGAGGGCGGTGGCGTCGTTGCCGGTGACGGCCGGACGGTGCTGCTGCGCCGGGTCGGGCTGCTGCGACAGCTGCGTGCGCAGCGCGTTGAACTCCTCGGTCAGCTTGGCCAGCGCGGTGTCTGCCTTGTCCTGGGCGGCCTTCAGGCTGGCGAACTCGACGCCCTGATCAATCTGGCCCTGGGCAAGCTCGGTGACGACCTGGCCGATGGCAGCGAAGTCGGTGTCCTCCGGCTGCGGTTCGGGCTCGGCGCCGAGCAGCTTCTTGAGGCGAGAGAGCAGGGCCGCGCCGGGCGTTGGAGCTTCGATCTGCTCTTCCAGCTCCACGTCGGTCTGCGTGGCAGCGCTGAACAGGTTGTCCTTGGCCAGCTTGCGATCGGCCAGGGGGTTGGCCTCGGGATTTTGCGCGGCGAAGGCGAGCATCGAGGTGCCGATGCTGGCCGGGGAATCGGTCACCGCCAGGCCCATCAGGTAGGCCTTGCCGGAGTCGGCGAACTTGGGCGACACCTCAATGCTGGTGAACAGCTTCTGCTTGAGCTTGTTGACGATGTTGACCAGGTCGTTGGTCGGCTCGATCTGAGCGAACAGGGCCAGCTTCTTCGCTCCGTCGATGGTGATCTCTTCGGCCTTGACTGCGGTCACGTCGCCGTAGGCGCGGAACGGGGAGTCCGGCAGCATGCTGCGCATGTGCTCGATCCAGATCCGGGCGCTGTAGACCTTTGGGTCGTAAGTGGCGGCCATGTCCTGGATCCAGCTGCGCTCGATCTGGCGACCGTCGGTGGTGGCACCTTCGACGGCGACGCAGAAAAACTTCGACTTGAACTTCTTCTTCATGGATCCCCCGCGCTGGGCGCGTTGTTGAGGTGATGGATCCATGGTCGAGTCGCGCGAGACGCGCAGCAATGAAGCCGCCTTGTAAGTCAGGCGGTTACGTGCGTGTGAACTACTGAGATGCGAGGGCGGAAGTCAGCCTATTCAACATGACTGCCGTTGCTGAAAAGCTACCCCTCGATCCACGCCGCCAAGCCAAGTTCCTGTACTGGATGGGCTGGCGCGTGTGCGAGATCGCCGAGGCGACCGGCGAGAAGGAAAAGACGATACACAGTTGGAAGGCGCGTGACGAGTGGGACCGCGCCGACAACATCGAACGGATCGGCGGCGCGCTGGAAGCACGGCTGACGATCCTGATCATGAAGCCGGAGAAGACCGGCGGCGACTACAAGGAAATCGACCTGCTGCACCGGCAGCTGGAACGGCAAGCCCGCATCCAGCGTTACCAGGGCGGCGGCAATGAGGGTGACCTCAACCCCAACGTGGCTAACCGGAACGCTGGGCCACGCAAGCCGCAGCGTCGCAACGATTTCAGCGAAGAGCAGGTCGAGAAGCTGATCGACGCGTTCAAGGAGGGCTGCTTTGACTACCAGCGCGACTGGTACAGAGCGGGCACCCAGCGCACGCGCGCCATCCTGAAATCGCGCCAGATCGGCGCCACGTTCTACTTCGCCCGAGAGGCGCTGATCGATGCGCTCACCACCGGCCGCAACCAGATATTCCTGTCGGCGTCGAAGGCGCAGGCCCACATTTTCCGCGGCTACATGCAGGCCTTCGTGCGTGAGGTGCTGGACGAGAAGCTGTCTGGCGGCGAAGCGGGCATTGAACTTGCCAACGGGGCGCAGCTGTTCTTCCTCGGCACCAATGCCCGCACCGCGCAGGGTTACCACGGCAACTTCTACTTCGATGAGTTCTTCTGGACCTATGGCTTTGAGGAGCTGAACAAGGTCGCCAGCGGCATGGCGATGCAGAAGAAGTACCGCAAGACCTACTTCAGCACGCCATCGAGCATGGGCCATGAGGCCTACCCGTTCTGGACAGGCGAGCGCCGCAACCGCGGCCGCCCGGCCAGCGAGCGCATCAAGATCGACGTCAGCCACGACGCCCTGATCAATGGCCGCGCGTGCGAGGACCGGGTGTGGCGCCAGATCGTCACGATCATGGACGCCGCGCGGCGTGGCTGCGAGCTGTTCGACGTGGCAGAACTTCGCGAGGAGTACAGCGCCGAGGCCTTCGCGAACCTGCTGATGTGCGAGTTCGTGGACGACGGCGCCAGCGTGTTCCCCCTGGCCATGCTGCAGCCGTGCATGGTCGATAGCTGGATCACCTGGGGCCAGGACTACAAACCCTTCGCCCAGCGCCCCTACGGCGACCGTGCGGTGTGGATCGGCTACGACCCGGCCGAGACCGGCGACACCGCAGGCCTGGTCGTGGTGGCACCGCCGCTGGTCGATGGCGGCAACTTCAGGGTGTTGGAACGCCACCAGTTCCGGGGTATGGACTTCAAGGCCCAGGCCGAGTTCATCCGCAAGATCACCCAGCGCTACTGGGTGACCTACATCGGCATCGACACCACCGGCATGGGCACCGGCGTTGCACAGCTGGTCAAGCAGTTCTTCCCGGGTGTCACCACCTTCAGCTACTCGCCCGAGGTTAAAACGCGGCTGGTGCTGAAGGCCTTCGACGTGATTCACAACAGCCGCCTGGAGTTCGATGCCGGCTGGACGGACCTGGCCCAGTCGCTGATGTCGATCCGCAAGACGATGACGGCCAGCGGCCGCCATTCCACCTACACCGCAGGGCGCAGCGAGGAGACCGGCCACGGCGACCTGGCGTGGGCGCTGTTCCATGCCCTGCAGAACGAACCGCTGGAAGGCCGCGTGGCGGCAACTGGCTCGATGGAGATCTGCTGATGACCAACCCCGACACCGTCGCGGCCGACGCGGCAACGCCGCCGGCAGGGATCGATGCCTTCACCTTCGGTGACCCGACGCCCGTCCTGGAACAGCGCGGGATCTACGACTACCTGCAGTGCTGGCAGAACGGCCTTTGGTACGAACCGCCGGTCTCCCTCGAAGGCCTTTCGCGCACCACACGATCGAACCCGTACTTGGCCTCGGGCTTGATCTTCAAGCGCAACATGCTGGCGCGCACGTTCAAACCGCACCCGTTGCTCTCGCGCGAGGCTTTCGAGCAGCTTTCGCTGGACTGGCTCACCTTTGGCATGGCCTACATCGAGCAGCGCCGCTCACGGCTTGGCTCCACGCTGGCCCTGCACGCGCCACTGGCCAAGTACATGCGTCGCGGGATTGTCGAGGGCGAGTTCTATCAGGTCCAGGCATGGGGCCAGGAGCACGCCTTCGCGCCCGGCAGCGTTTTCCAACTGCGCGAGGCTGACGTTGACCAGGAGATCTATGGCTTGCCGGAATGGCTGAGTGCCACGCAGTCTGCACTGCTCAACGAGTCGGCGACCCTGTTCCGCCGGAAGTACTACAACAACGGCTCGCACGCCGGCTTCATCTTGTACCTGACCGACGAGCGCCAGGACCAGACGGACGTCGACAACCTCCGCACGGCGCTCAAGCAGGCGAAAGGCCCGGGCAACTTCCGAAACCTCTTCATCCACGCGCCCGGGGGCAACAAGGACGGCATCAAGCTCATCCCGGTCAGCGAGGTGGCGGCCAAGGACGAATTCACCGGGATCAAGGGCATCACCCGCGATGACATGATGGCTGTGTTGCGCGTGCCTCCGCAGCTCATCGGCATCGTGCCGCAAAACGCCGGCGGCTTCGGCAACGTGCGCGACGCGGCCGCCGTGTGGGCTGCCAACGAGCTCGAACCTTTGCAGTCGCGCATGCTCAAGGTCAACGACTGGCTCGGCGAAGAAGTCATCGCGTTCCAACCCTACCAGCCGCCGGCAGCGGCGGCGTAACCCACCACGACCAAGCAACGATGCTAAAGAACGTGCGATGTGGCGACTGTGCCCGGCTGCTGTGCAAGGCCGGGGCATTCGACCAGCTCCAGATCAAGTGCCCACGCTGCGGCACGCTCAATCACCTGAAGGCCGAGAGCCTCACCTCAGATCGCCGCGAGCGATTCGACCAAGAAGGCTCTCTCCATGACCAACCAGCTGTTGCAGGGCGACGCCCTGAAGATCCTGCCCACGCTCGAAGCCGAATCGTTCGACGCGCTGATCACTGACCCGCCCTACGCAAGCGGTGGCGTCACCGCTGCGGCCCGGGCCCAGGCGCCATCGAAGAAGTACTGCCGCGAGGGTGGCCACGCCGACTTCGTTGGCGACGAACGCGACCAGCGTGCACACCTGCGCTGGATGCACCTTTGGCTGAGCGAATGCGCGCGGCTGCTGAAGGATGGCTCGCCGGTGCTGCTGTTTACCGACTGGCGGCAGCTGCCGCTCACCACCGACGCGCTGCAGCTGGCGGGGTTCACCTGGCGCGGCATCACCGTGTGGGACAAGACCGAAGGCGTACGGCCGCAGCTCGGCCGCTTCCGCAACCAGGCCGAATACATCGTGTGGGGCAGCAAGGGCCATATGCCGCTGCAACGTCGAGCCCCAGTCCTGCCTGGTGTGATCCGGGAGCCCGTGCGGAAGGCCGACAAGCACCACCTGACTGGCAAGCCCACGGCGCTGATGCGCCAGCTGGTCCGGATCTGTGAGCCGGGCGGGCGCATTCTCGACCCGTTTGCCGGAAGCGGTACCACGCTCGTAGCTGCTCTCGTCGAGGGCTACGAGTGTACCGGCATCGAGATGACCGGCCATTACACCAGCTTGGCGCGAGGTCGGCTGGACGCTGAGCTGAGGACCAATCTATTGCGCGAGGGTTGGCAGATGTCCGAGACCTGATGCTCGGCATGACTTCGATCGAAAAAAAGCCGCCCTTACGGGCGGCTCTCTTTTTCCTGGGGCTTCGAACTTAGCCTACCGACACAGTGCAGGCGGGCCCGGGGCATTCGCCTAGGTTTCCGCCTGAGCCGCCGCCCCCGTTGCCACTGCCACCACCGCCGCTGCCTTCGCCGCCGCCGCCGCCACCAGCAGTGCCGCCGCCGTCGTTGGCGCCCTGTTGAGTGCCCGGAACCGGCATGACGCAGACCGAACCGGCCATACACACGACGTTGCCTTGTTCCTTACTGCCATCGTCATACGTCACCGCGATCACATCGCCAATGCTGACAGAAGCAACACCCGAAATGGTGCGATACATGCCTGTCAGCGCCGTGAGCGCCGCCATTCGAAGCGTACTGTCGTCACTCACGCTGATGCCTTGAGCAGCGGGTACCGTGTTATACGGATATGCCCCAGCGTTGATGTTGATAGTCTTTGCAATTGCAGCGAACGCCAACAGCGCAAGGAACAAGAAAACCGTGCGCCTAGAAAACAACTTCCTTTCCATGGATTGTCACCTGGTTGGGTTGGGCAAAAGGGAACTCACCTCCTGGACCTTGCTGTTGAGCAAGGCTGCATCGCCGGCACTGACAAGATTATCCCGCACGAACGATTCGAAATCTGGGCTTGAGCAGCCGCTGGTGTTGAGGCACACCGAATTCATGATCGATGATCCGGCGTTGCAGTTCAGGCCGCGCTGGCACGCCACGATGCTCCATGCATATCCCGAGAGCGCGTCGCCTGCCACATTTGCATACTTGCCCGATCCTTCCCCGGTCGAATTCCCCGAAACAAGCTGGCCCATCTCGAACAGAGCCGCCGGGTCGCCGCTGGCCACGACCTCGTCCATGAACTTCCGCAAATCATCACCCTGCGGTCGCTTGTCTGTCCCCATGAATGTCTGAGCCTGCGCGGCAAGGTCGCCTTGCTTTGCCGCCTGATCCAACCAAAGGTTGCGAGCTTCAAGGGGAATGATTGCGCCGTTGTCCACAGCCGCGCATTCGACGGCGGTTGCCTGGGCGACGCGCTTCATTCCTTCGGCGTTTGCAGGCGACTTTGACACGGCCGCCATCGCATCTATGCTCGCGAGGAATTTCTGCGGATCGATGTTGATCGGCATGCACCGGCCGTACATTTCGGCCAACTCGCGCTGGGCCACAGCGTCTCCAGCCTCAGCACGGGCCTTTGTTGTCAGGAATGACTGAAGGGCTTCATTGGATGATCGCCCTAGCGCCTGCGCCGGCCCGCTGTGCGGAGCCGCGTGATTGGCTGATGGTTCGTTGGCGACAGGGTAGGCCGGTTGGCCGCCGTTGGTGAGCGAGGTGCTCGATCCGCTCTTCGTATTCCAGTACAGGTACCCGGCTAGGCCCCCGACGATCACGGTCGCCGACACTGCCAGCAATATCCTTCGGTTCATGTTATCCCCTGGTCACAAATCCATGTTCGCGGCGCGCTTGGCTGACGCGCGCTATCGGGCGCTCCCAGTCTGGCTGGCGAGATGCCCCCCTGACCCCAGACCTTACACCACCGGTTGGGGATAGCAAAAAGGGCCCACGCGAGCAGCTAGGTACGGATGCCGCAGCGAAGGGCGGCCTTAGGTGCCCCCTTGCGGTCATCCAGCGTCGCTGGCCCCGGCGCGCGCAGTCGTCGCCCCGCCACGCCTGCGGTCTTCATGCGCCCGTTTTTCCGCACCCCCGCGCCCCGGGCCCAGCGCCCGCCACCGCTGCGTCTCGCGGGCCTCTCGGGCGGTTGTCCGGCCCTGCGGTTCCCTGCGCGGGAAGGCCCTTTGAACGACGTCCTAGGCGGTCCTACCCGGCAACCAGTCGGTGGCCAGAATTTCCCAGTGGCCATCGGAAACGGGTAATCAGGTAATCGGGCCCGCTGACGCGCGCCTAAGTGTTTGATGTGTAGAGAGAAAGTGAGGTTACCTCGGGAGGTAATTTGAGGTAATCCGGCCAGCCTGAAAAGGTAATGTTATTGATTTTTAAGGACTTTTTTTAAGGATCAGATTACCTCCCCAAAAGGTAATCCCGTTACCTCAACATTACCCCGGAATTACCTTTGAAATATGTTCATATGTTGTTGATAGTAATGGATAAATTGGCAATATTCTGAACAGGTTACCTAAATTACCTGTTCCCGGTGGGCATCTGAAAAATTGAGATAGGGCGCCCTAGAATGGTTCGGCACAGCCACTCGCTAACACCGGAGCCCACGCTATGGCACTGACCCGCTATGTGCTGCAGGCGCACCTCGAACGCCTCGATGCGGCCGTTGATGGCCTGCTGGCCAGCGAGGGCGATCACTTCTTCGTGGCGTTCGCCGGCATCGCCGACGCGATCGCCGACGACGCCAGTGCCGACGGCCGGTGCTGGGTAGAAGACCAGGCGCTGGCCATGCTCGAGCGCCGCGGCCTGGTGTCCCTGGCGGAAGGAGAGGCCTGACGCCGTGTGCTATTCCGCCCAGATCGAGGCCGACTACAAGAAGCTGGTGCGCAAGTTCGGCGCCATCATGGATTTGGGGGCGTTCGCCCGACTTTGGCTGCGCGGGGACGGACTGGAACGCGGCCGGCCGAAGACACCGAAGGCGCTTGAGGATGCCTTCGCCGAGTGGGGCACTGACGCCGAGCTGCGGATTTGGAACTTGATCAAGGGTTGGCAGGACGATGACGCTTCCGCCCTGCACAAGGAGCTATTCACCCAGAAGTCGCGGCTCAACAACGCCGAGCGATCGCTGCAGGTGAAGGTCACGAAGAAGGTCGAGAACGATGTGCGCGTCGCCGGCAACAAGATCGAGCGCGCCACCCAGAAGCTGGCCGACCTACGGCGCACCGAACACTTGCCGCGGGACAGCCGCATATTCCCGGGCATGTACGCGCCGGTGATCGTCAGCGAAGGCGGTCGCAGGGTGATCAAGCCCATGCGGTACCAGTGCCGCCCGGAGGGCAAGCCGGCGTTCTATGACACCAAATACCCGGGTACTTACAACGCTCGCCGCGATAGCCTGGAAGGGTTCTGGCGCGAGGTCTTCGGCTATAACCATGCCATCCTGGTGGTGGACACGTTCTACGAGAACGTCGAGGGGCCGGACGGCAAGAACCAGGTCATCCAGTTCACGCCGCGCGATCGCCGGCCAATGCTGGTGGCGTGCCTATGGTCCGCCTGGACCGACCCCAAAGGGCAAGAGCCGAACCTGCTCAGCTTCGCAGCCATCACCGACGAGCCCGAGCCCGAGGTGGCCGCCGCTGGCCATGACCGGACCATCATCAATATCAAGCCCGAGCACATCGACGCCTGGCTCAACCCGAATCCGAGCAATCTGGCCGCGCTGTACGCAATATTCGATGACAAGCAGCATCCGTTCTACGAGCACCAGCTCGCAGCGTAGCTGCGGTCACCCGTAGCGCTTCCAGTCGTCCTCGGCGGCCGCAGACTCGACCGCGGCGGCCGCCTTGCTGGAAAGACGCCTCACATCGACTACGAACCCCGGCGGCAGCTCGACGGCGGATCCCGCCGCAGCGACAAGGTCCACGTGCGTTGCCGGAAGCCAGCACCGTATGGGTATCGCCTCCCTCGACCACCCGCGCAAGTAGACGTCGTAGAGCGCCATGTCGCGCGGCCCCCAGCTCCCGGACAGAAGCCTGTTGAAGCGCTCGGCTGCCGCTTCACGTGTGTCGAAATCGACGGTCATAACCACCTCGACTGCGCCCTCGACGGGTGCTGAAGGATAGGCCGGTGCGCGTAGCCGGAGGGTGATATCCCGGTTAATGCCGGTCGGGATTAAACTGCGCGCATGATGACCCGGGAGATGGCCACCGCATTGTTGGACCAGCTACGCCGGGACCTGCCCGGGGGCGATACCGCGGAGGCTGATGACTTCGATTACGGCTGGTTCCGAGAACGGGTCCAGTCAATTGTCGATCACTGCGCGAAGGCGGACGCCATCTACATTTGGCAGCTGGCCATGTGGCACCTAGATGCGGCTGGCCTGATGCCCGAGGAGCTGACGCCAAAGTTCCGGGGGTAGCTGTTCACCAGCGCATCGTGCGATCGATCGCGGCCAGGACCGTCGGATCTGGGCGCCGCGGTACTTGATTCATCCGCTTGTTCGCGCGGCGTTGGCCAGGCAAGTCGGCCTTGGCTGCCACCCAGCGTTCGATGTGACGTTTCGCCTGGGCAATGCTCCCAGGGTGGTTAACCACGATCGTCTTGCCGCCCCACATCAGACACAGATACGCGGGCTGGCCACGCTCAGCCGGGTTGATAATTGCCACCACCCGATAGTTGAACATCAGGAGCGGGGCGTCTTCAGTGCCCGCCCAGTGGCAGGCGTTGGGGAGGGTCGGTCGGGGCATGCAGGCACATTGCGGCCCCTTGGTTTCAGGGAATGAGACAGCTATCGCTAAGCCACCTCGACCGCCGGAGCGTCTCGATGAAGTGACTCAGGCCGTAGCTGCGTGTAGCGCTTCAGCTCATTCCACGACGTATGCAGCGTGACTGCCGCTACTTCGGGGATGTCGTAACCCTGTTCGAAGAGGCGCGACGTCGCTTCGTGCCGAAGGTCGTGAAAATCCAGGTCCTTAATCCCGAGCCGAATGCAAGCTCGCGTGAATGCAGTGCTGATGGACTTCGGGTCGAACGGGAAAATTCGCTCCTGTTCGGCGAGGCGCGGTTGTCGCTGCACCAAATCCCAAGCCGCGCCTAGCAGCGGAAAGCGACGATGGTTGCCCAACTTCTGCCGGGGGTGCTTGGCATCGCGCACTAGCGCCGTGCGGTTGGTCGCGTCCAGGTCCGACCAAAGCAAGCGCGTGATCTCGCCTTGGCGCTTGGCGGTCAAGACGGCGAACTCGATAATGTCGTTCATTGGGATCTTCGATCGCCATGCGGAAGTGGCGAAATAAGCATGCAGCCGCTCCAGCTCGTCAGCGGTAGGACGACGGTCGCGTAGCCGCGACTTTCCGACCAATCGCAAAAGGCGCAACGCCGGGCGAGCCTCCGCGACGGGGTCGATAGCGAGCTTCACGCCCTTGAGCGGCGCGGCGAGCTTCAGTAGCTCGGAAAGGTATCCCAACTCAACGTTCATGGTCGCCGGCGTGACTGCAGGGATAATTTGGCCGTCAAACATCATGTGGCGGCCTTCGATACGCCGGCGGGCGTACTCAATCACATCCGTAGAGGTGAGGCGCTGTACCTCGATCGCGCCAAGCCCCTCGTTGATCCGCGTCAGGTTGCCGGTGTGAGTGCGAGAAGGCGCCTTGACCGCATCGAATGCCTCTTTACGCCATTCGATGAGTTGGGCGATGGTGATCTTGCGGTCGGCAGTTGTGCCCCGCGCAATGGCATCGTGCGTTTCACGCTCGATGCGATCCGCCCAGGTCTTTGCGGCTGTCTTCGTTGGGAAAGTGCGGGTTTGGGTGGGTTGGCCTTTGAGGCGCACAATCGCGCGCCAACGGCCGTTGCGGTTTTGAAGGGTCGCCATCGGTGTACCAATTGGGTGTACCAAGCCTGTGCCTGGTACGCCAATGGTACAAATGAATGGGAAACATTGGGAAAAACTGGGAAAAATCGGGAAGGATTGGTAGTGCAGAGCTGCGATAAGCCATTGAAAAATGTGGATTTGGCCGGTCTTCGGCTGTCCGTGGCGCCCATGATGGACTGGACCGACCGCCACTGCCGTTACTTCCATCGGCTACTGGCCCCGTCGGCGCGCCTCTACACCGAGATGGTGCACGCGAACGCAGTGATCCATGGCGACCGTGAGCGGCTATTGGGCTTCGACCCCAGCGAACAGCCACTCGCGCTGCAACTGGGCGGCAGCGACCCCGCCTTGCTGGCGCAGGCCGCCCGGATTGCCGGCGAATGGGGTTACGCCGAGGTCAACCTCAATTGCGGTTGTCCTTCGGATCGCGTGCAGGCGGGGCGTTTTGGCGCCTGCTTGATGCGCGAGCCGGCGCTGGTCGCCGAATGCGTCGGGGCGATGTGCCAGGCCACGAATATCCCGGTCACGGTGAAGTGCCGCCTGGGCGTGGACGAGGACAATGACTACGAGGCCTTCGCCTCGTTCGTTGACCAGGTGCTGGCGGCAGGCAGCGCGATGATCGTGGTGCACGCGCGCAACGCCTGGCTCAAGGGGCTGTCGCCGAAGGAAAATCGTGAGATCCCGCCGCTGCGCTATGACTGGGCCTACCGCTTGAAGCGGGAGCGCCCGGAGGTGCCGGTGGTGATCAACGGCGGGATCGCCGAGGTCGAGGCCGCGCTCGCGCATCTGTCGCAGGTCGATGGCGTGATGCTGGGGCGGGCGGCGTACCACGACCCCTATGTGCTGCACCGCCTGGAGGCCGCGCTCACAGGGGCCGAGCCACGATCGCGGGCCGAACTGCTGCGCGCGCTGCGGCCGTATGTCGAGGCGCAACAGGCGCGGGGATTGGCCCTCAAGCACATTACCCGCCACGTACTGGGGCTGTTCCTTGGCCAGCCCGGCGGCCGTGCGTTCCGGCAGATCCTCAGCGAAGGCGCCCACCGGCCGGGCGCCGACTGGTCGCTGGTCGAGCAGGCCCTGGCCGCCACCGAGGCGCACGCGCGCCGCGTTGCCGCCTGAACGGCGCGCGGGCGGTAGCGTTGCAAGATCCGCCGAAATCGCTATTCTCGATCGTTCACTTGTATGAACGGAGCGGGCACGCGGTCAGGAAAGTTCAGACCGGATTCACCCCGAAAAATCAAGAATTTGCCTCGTTTTCAGCGTGTCGGCTGCAAGCTCGCCGCTCCCGCGAATTCACGATTTTTGAACGTTTCTTTCCGCTCCGCTAGGATCTTGGCCGTGACGCTTGCTTCCCTCCGCCTACCGGGTCTTGCACTGGCCGCCGCCCTGGCGCTGGCCGCGCTGCCGGCTATGGCGGCACCGCAGGACCGTGGCCCGACAGAGGCACGTGACGCATTCCCTCGCAACGAGCGCGCGGGCAATGCCGACGGCCGTTCGCTGTCCGACGCAATTCGCCGCGTGCAGCGCAGCACCGGTGGGCAGATCCTGGGCGCCGAGCAGGTGCCGTTCGACGGACGCAACATCAACCGCGTCAAGTACATGGATGACCGCGGCCGCGTCCGCTATATGGACGACCCGGTCCCGGACCGCGCGCCCCCGCGTGCTCCGCGCCCGGTCGAGCCGGCGACGCCACCACGCGGCGATAACCCGTGACTGGCGATAGTGGCTTAACCACTTCAGTTTCCCCCTGGCCGCCGGCCAGCCAAACGTAACTAGGGAGAGTTCATGCGTATCCTTCTGGTCGAAGACGAAGCCCCCCTGCGCGAAACCCTGGCTGCGCGCTTGAAGCGCGAAGGCTTCGCGGTCGATGCGGCGCAGGACGGCGAAGAGGGCCTGTACATGGGTCGCGAAGTGCCGTTCGACGTCGGCATCATCGACCTGGGCTTGCCGAAGATGTCGGGCATGGAGCTGATCAAGGCACTGCGCGACGAGGGCAAGAAATTCCCGGTGCTGATCCTGACCGCGCGTTCGAGTTGGCAGGACAAGGTCGAAGGCCTCAAGCAGGGCGCCGACGATTACCTGGTCAAGCCGTTCCATGTCGAAGAACTGCTGGCTCGCGTCAATGCGTTGCTGCGCCGCGCCGCTGGCTGGAGCAAGCCGACCCTGGAGTGCGGCCCGGTCGCGCTGGACCTGGCGGCGCAGACAGTGAGCGTCAACGGCAGCAACGTCGACCTCACCAGCTACGAATACAAGGTGCTCGAATACCTGATGATGCATGCCGGCGAACTGGTCTCCAAGGCCGACCTCACCGAGCACATCTACCAGCAGGACTTCGACCGCGACTCCAACGTCCTCGAAGTCTTCATTGGTCGCCTGCGCAAGAAGCTGGACCCGGATGGCGAGTTGAAGCCGATCGAGACCGTGCGCGGTCGCGGTTATCGTTTCGCGATCCCGCGCACCGAGGGCTGATCCCTCGCCTTACGAGAACGACAGCAGCGTGGCCGTCCGTCTTCGGTGGTTCAAGCGTTGGCGGCCGCGTTCGCTACAGGCGCGCCAGCTGCTGGCCGCCAGCGTCAGCCTGGTGGCGTTCCTGGCATTGGCCGGTTACGCGCTGGACGCGGCGTTCGCCGAGACCGCCATGGACAACCTGCGCAGCCGGCTTAAGAACTATGCCACTGCGTACAACGGCAGCATCGACTTCCTGCGCGATGGCTCGCTGTACATCCGCGAACAATCGCCCGATGCGCGCTTCGACGTGCCGGGCGGCGGCCTCTATGCCGAAGTCATCCGGCCCGACGAGCGCTGGTCCTCGATGTCGGCCGAAGGGCCGGTATTGCCGGTCTCCGGGCCGATGCTCGGGCCGCGCCAGGAAGAGTTCGCCGGGCCGCTGGACATGGTGCAGATCGACGGCACCAAGGGCCAGGTATTCCGCTACGGCCAGGGCGTGATCTACGAGACCGAGCCGGGCCACGAGATTCCCTACACGATCTATGTAATGGAGGACGCACGCTCGCTCGGTGCGCAGCTGCGCGTGTTCCGCAGCGCGGTGTGGTTCTACCTCGGCATCACCGGCATCTTCCTGCTGCTGCTGCAGACCTTCATCCTGCAATGGAGCCTGCGGCCGCTGCGGCGGGTGGTCAATGAGTTGACCAAGGTCCAGCGCGGCGAAGCGCTGCGCATGAGCGAGCACCACCCGCGCGAGCTCGAACCGCTGACCGACAGCATCAACGCCTTCATCGAAAGCGAGCGCGAGAACCTCGATCGCCAGCGCAACACCCTGGCCGACCTCGCGCACAGTTTGAAGACGCCGCTGGCGGTCCTGCGCACCCAGCTCGATACCGGCGGCCACCTGGCCGAGGGCGAGTTGCGCGACGAGCTCGACGTGCAGCTGCGGCGCATGAACAACCTGGTTTCCTACCAGCTGGCGCGTGCCGCTTCCAGCGGTCACAAGCTGTTTGCCGCGCCGGTGCCGATCGAATCCAACGCCGAGGAGATCGTGCGGGGCCTGGAGAAGGTCTATGCCGCCAAGGGCGTGCTGTGCGAATTCGAGATCGACCCCAACGCACGTTTCTACGGCGAGCCGGGCGATCTGCAGGAACTGCTCGGCAACCTGCTGGAAAACGCCTTCAAGTGGGCGCGTAGCCGCGTCCTGCTTACCGCCAGGCCGATGGCGGGTGCCGGCAGCAAGCGCGCCGGCCTGATGCTGGCAGTGGACGACGACGGCCCTGGCATCGCGCCTGAAGACGTGGCCAAGATCCTGCAACGCGGCGTGCGTGGCGATGAACGCGTGCAGGGGCACGGTATCGGCTTGTCGATCGTGCAGGACCTGGTGCGCGGTTATCGCGGTGAGTTGCACGTCACCCGCTCGAACGAACTGAGCGGCGCACGTTTCGAAGTGACGTTGCCGCCCGGCCTGTAAACCGTCGGCCGGCTGACCGCATCCTTGTAGGAGCGGCTTTAGCCGCGACTGCCATCTGTCAGACCACGACTTCGTTCGTCGGGGCTAAAGCCCCTCCTACAGAGGCCGGAGCATCGGCGTGACGGGGTTCTATACGCGGCCTTCGAAGGGTGAAGGGCCGTAGTAGCGGCGCAGGTGTTCGGCCACTTTCGGCATGGACTCGGCCAGCACCCGCGGCGCGGAGAAGTGGTATTCGCTGACTACCGCGAAGAACTCTTCCGGTGCCTCGGCGGCATAGGCATCCACGCGCGTGCGTTTGCCCGCCTCCACGCGTGCGCAGAAGGCGTCGTACTCGCGCTGGAAATCCTCGGCCCATTCGCGCTGCCATTCCCGCGGCAGCGGTGGCGTGCCATCGAGCACGCCGTCGAGTGCATCGAGCTTGTGCGCCATCTCATGCACGGCGACGTGGTAGCCGGCATGCAGGTCTTCCAGGTCGGCAGCAACATCGGCCCATGACAGGATCAACGGTCCCTGGTCCCAGGCTTCGCCGATCAATTCATCGTCCCACTCGTGCAGCACGCCTGCCGCATCGACATGGCTGCGATGCACGCGAAAGGCATCCGGGTAGACGATCAGCTGCGACCAGCCACGCCAGCCGCCCGGACCGATCTCAAGCAGCGGCAGGCAACACATGGCCGCCAGTACCACCACCTGCCATGGCTCGAGTTGCAGCCCATCGACTGGCGAGATGGTCTTTTCGTGCAGGAAGCGCGCAGTCAATGCGCGCAGGCGGGTTTCGCGCTCAGGATCGAGCGCACTGATCCAGCCGCAGCGCGCATGCGCCTGCGTCCACAATGCAGCGTCGATAGTGGGAGGCGGGCGTCGCAGCCAGCCCAACAACCGCTGGATCAGCGGAACATTCCGGGCAGGAAGCTGTGCCATTTCGGCATGCGCCCACGCGGCGGCAGGATGTCGCCGTCGTCGCCACCGCCGCTGGGCATCACCGCGGTCGGGCGATGGCCGGGCGAATGCGAGGGCGGCACGCTGGCCGGCTCGGGGGTGGGGCCGTGCGCGGCCGAGCCCGGCGTGACACAGGTGCCGTGATCCGCTTCGGCCACGCCACTGGACGCCCAAGCCAACGCTGGGGACAGTAGCAGGAACAGACAGGCGAATCGGCGCATCGTCCACATCCCGGCACGGGGGTCCAAGCTCCCGATTCTAACGCGCTTTTCACGCCCAAATGCAAGCGGGGTGGCTGGGCGGCCCGGGGTCGGTGCCGCATAATTTGCCCCGTTGCCCCGCGCACCGCGTTTGGAGAGGCTGTGGAAGACCGCGCTTTACTGGCCAGGCTCGCCCTGGGCCGCCTGTCCGGGGATACCTTGGCCCGTGATTTCGGGCTGACCCGGGCCGCGGTGTGGAAGCGCATCCAGAACTTGCGCGCAGCGGGCATCGATATCCAGGGCCGCGCCGGCGAAGGCTACGGCCTGGGCTATCCGGTCGAGTTGCTGGAGCGGGCGAAGATCCTGGCCGCCCTGCCCGTGGACGCGGTCGACGCGCTCGACCGCCTGGAGATCGCCTGGACCCTGGAGTCGACCAATACCGAACTGCTGGCGCAGCCAGTGCCGGAGGAGGGCGTCTCGGTGTTGCTGGCTGAGCGCCAGACTGGCGGCCGTGGCCGCCGCGGACGCCAATGGGCCTCGCCGCTGGCCGCGCACATCTACCTGTCGCTGGCGCGCCGCTTCAGTGGGGGCCTGGCCCAACTGGCCGGCCTCAGCCTGGCGGTGGGCGTGGCCGCCAGCGAGGCCCTGCATGCGGCCGGTTTCAATGGCGTCGGGCTGAAATGGCCCAACGACCTGTTGGTGGACGAGCGCAAGCTCGGTGGCCTGCTGATCGAAGGCGGCGGCGAACTCGGTGGGCCGGCGCGCGCGGTGATTGGGTTGGGGCTCAACGTGCACATGCCGGACGCCTTCGCCGCCACCATTGGCCAGCCCTGGGTCGATCTGGATACCCTGGCCGGGGCCCCGGTGTCGCGCAATGTCATTGTCGCGACCCTGCTCAGCCATCTGCTGCCTGCCTTGGAACTGTTCGAAGCGCAAGGACTGGCGCCGTTCCTGCCGCGTTACGCCGCGCTCGACCTGCTCGCAGGCCGCAAGGTGCGGGTGGAAGAGGCCGGCCGGCTGTTCGAGGGCGTCGCGCTGGGCCTGGCCGAGGATGGCGCCCTGCGGGTGCAAGGCGACGATGGCGAGCGCCATTTCCATGCCGGCGAAGTCAGCGTGAGGCCGGCATGAGCCAGTGGTTGTTCGACCTGGGCAATTCGCGCTTCAAATTCGCACCCTTGCGCGACGACGGCCGTGCCGGCGACGTGCAAGCCTGGGCCCACGGTGTGCAGATGCTCTCGGCCGAGGCCGCCGCCGCGCTGCCGTCGGGTGACATCGCCTGGGTGGCCAGCGTCGCCGCGCCCGCGCTCACCGCCGATATCGTCGGCCACCTGGGCCAGCGCTTCGGCCAGGTGCGCGTAGCCCGCACCCTGGCCGAATGCGCCGGCGTACGCGTGGCTTATGCAGAGCCGCGCAGGTTCGGTGTCGACCGGTTCCTGGCCCTGCTCGGCGCCCGCGCGCTGGGGCATGTGCTGGTGGCCGGCGTGGGCACCGCATTGACCATCGACCTGATGGATGCAGATGGCGGGCACCGCGGCGGACGCATCGCTGCCTCGCCCACCACCATGCGCGAGGCTTTGCACCAGCGTGCCGCGCAGTTGCCGGTCGGCGGCGGCGATTACGCCGAGTTCGCCAACGACACCGCCGACGCTCTGGCATCCGGCTGCGACGGCGCCGCGGTGGCGTTGATCGAACGCAGCTTGCAGCAGGCCAGCCTCGCATTGGGGCCGGTGCGGCTGTTGTTGCACGGTGGGGGCGCACCGCCGCTGCTGCCGTTGCTGCCGGGTGCCGAACACCGGCCGTCGCTGGTGCTCGATGGCCTGGCGGTATGGGCCGCCTACCACGCCGCTGCCCACGCTTGAGTCTCCCAGCCAGTGCGGCATGGGCCATGGCGATGGTTAGAATCGCCGCATGTCCATCCGCGCCCTGATCGTCGTCCTTGCCATCCTCAATGCCGGTGTCGCCCTGTGGTGGGCGGCGCGTCCGGCCGCGAGCCCGCCCCCGCCGCCTACGGCGACGGCTACCGGCGTGGCTCCGTTGCAACTGTTGTTGACGCCGCCGCCAGCCGCGGCCACTGCGCCAGCCGCGGCCTCGCCGGCACCGCCCGCTGTTGCTGCCGCCACGCCGCCGCCGGCCAGCGCGGCCGCCGCGCCGCCAGCGAAAACGCTCGCGACCGCGGCCGGTGAGCGCTGCCTCAGCTTCGGTCCCTACGCCGACCAGGCCGCCGCCGAATCGGCGCGCAGTGCCGCCGGCAACGTCCTGCAGGTGGCGCGCGTGCGCGAAGTGCCCGAAGCCAGCAGCTTCCGGGTGATGCTCAATGGCGTCGGCGACCGCGCAGCCGCGCAAGCGCTGGTCGCGCGCATCAAGGCCTCCGGCTTGAGCGACTACTACATCGTCGGCAACGAGACCCGATACGACATCGCACTGGGGCAGTACCGCAATGTCGAAGGGGCCGAACGCCGCCAGGCCGAGTTGGCCGCCGCCGGCTTCCAGGCCGAGGTCATGCCGAGCGGTGCGGGCAAAGGATCGCGCTGGTGGCTCGACGCACGCACCCAGGCCGACAGCGCTGCCTTGCGCGCCTTGCAGGCACCCCAACAGCGATCGCTGGACTGTGCGGCGCTGCGCTAGAATGCAGCACCGCGCCGCTCTGGCCCGGCCGTGCCGCTTTAGCTCAGTTGGTAGAGCAACTGTCTTGTAAACAGTAGGTCATCCGTTCGATTCGGATAAGCGGCACCATCTCTGCAGCAGCTGCTGTTTCGCGCTTGCCTGCTGCATCGCGTCAGGCCGATCCTGCGTGGTCTGACTAGACTCGGCATCCCGATGCAGCTGTGCGGAGCCAACGAATGACCACGCAATACCCTCCCGTCACCCTGATCGGCGTGCCGACCGACATCGGCGCTGGCCATCGCGGCGCGAGCATGGGGCCCGAAGCCATGCGCATTGCCGGGCTGGCCGAGGCGCTGGCGGCGCGCGGAGTGGAAGTGCGCGACTTCGGCAATGTCGAAGGTCCGCGCAATCCGTGGACGGCGCCGGTAGAGGGCTATCGCCATCTACAGGAAGTCGTCGCCTGGAACCGTGCGCTGATGGAGGCCACCTACGCCGAACTGGCCGCCGGCCGCATGCCGATCATGCTCGGCGGCGACCACTGCCTGGCGGTGGGTTCGATCACCGCCGTGGCGCGCTGGTGCCGCGAAAACGGCCGCAAGTTGCGCGTGCTGTGGCTCGACGCGCATTCGGATTTCAACACCAGCGAGGTGACGCCGTCGGGCAATGTCCATGGCATGCCGGTGGCTTGCCTGTGCGGCCTGGGGCCTTGCGATCTCACCGAGCTGGGTGGCCCGGCACCGGCATTGCGTCCGGAGCAGGTGCGGCAGATCGGCATTCGTTCGGTGGACCCGGAAGAGAAGCGCCTGATCAAGCAGCACCGCGTCGATGTCTACGACATGCGCTACATCGACGAGAACGGCATGAAGCGTGCGCTGGAAGCGGCGCTGGACGGGGTGGACGACAATACCCACCTGCACGTCAGCTTCGACGTCGATTTCCTCGATCCAAGCATTGCCCCCGGCGTCGGTACCACGGTGCCGGGCGGGCCAAACTACCGCGAGGCGCAGCTGGTGATGGAAATGATCGCCGACACTGGCCGGCTCGGCTCGCTGGACATCGTTGAACTCAACCCGGTGCTGGACAACCATAATCTCACTGCGGACCTGGTCGTCGACTTGGTCGAAAGCCTGTTTGGCAAGTCCACCCTGATGCGCGACTGAGGACGCCAGGCCAGTTTCCTGAACGAAAACAGCCCCGCGTTTTGACGAAACCGTCCGCGTTCACATCCGCTCGACGGCCTCGAAGTCAGATTCTCCCGCAAGCGGTAACGCCACCAAATCATGGGGCGCCGCGTCAATCGGAGAGAGAATGATGAAGCGACTGATGACCCTGGCGATGGTGGCCCTTTTCTCCGTCGGCATGCTGAGCGGCTGCAACACGGTGGCCGGCGCCGGCAAGGATGTGCAGAAGGCGGGCGAGTCGGTGGAGAAGACCGCCGACAAGTGCAGCGACGGCAAGTGCTGATCCGTACCTTCGACCCAATTTATTGATTCGCGGCGCGGCCGCGTCGTCGACAACCTGAGGAGTGACACCATGAAGAAATTGATGACCCTGCTTGCCCTGGGCGTGTTCTCGGTAGCCGTGCTGAGCGGTTGCAATACCGTGGCCGGCGCCGGCAAGGATGTGCAGAAGGCGGGCGAGAAGGTCGAGGACGCGGCGAAGAACTGACGCTTCGGCGCGGTGACGAAAGAAAAGCGGGCTTCGGCCCGCTTTTTTTGTTCGCGCGCTAGATCAGCATTCACCCCGATGAGGACGTTCTTGACGCGCGTTGACCCACCGGCAACGCCGCCCGCGCGAATCTGACCCCACGCGGCGGCGATTTCGCCGCGGCAGCAACCGGCGGCTCGTAGCCGGTTGACCTTCAATCCAAGTACGGAGCGCGCAATGAATAAAGACATCATTTCTGGCAAGTGGACCCAGCTCAAGGGCCAGATGCAGGCCAAGTGGGGCGACCTGACCGACGACGACTTCGACGTGGCAGAAGGCAATGCCCAGTACCTGTCTGGCAAGCTGCAGGAACGCTATGGCTGGGACCGCGACCGCGCCGAAAAAGAGGTCAAGGATTTCGACGACGCCCTGCGTCGCGAATACAAGGACTACTGAGTCCAGTCAGTCCAGCCCTAGGGGCTAAAGCAACGATAGAGGTGACGGGCCGCCCTGTGCGGCCCGTTTCCTTTCGTTGCCGATGCCCGCGCGGTGGGTCGCGGCGGTACACTGACGCGGTTTGGCTCGGCTTATTCCTACCGCATGACTACCCGCGTCCTCACTGGTATCACCACCTCCGGCACGCCGCACCTGGGCAACTACGTGGGCGCCGTGCGTCCGGCCATCGCTGCCAGCCGCGCGCCTGATGTCGAGAGCTTCTATTTCCTGGCCGACCTGCACAGCCTGATCAAGGCGCAGGATCCCGCACGCACCCAGCGCTCGACGCTGGAGATCGCGGCGACCTGGCTGGCCTGCGGCCTGGACCCAGACAAGGTCTGGTTCTATCGCCAGAGCGATATCCCCGAGACCAACGAGCTCAACTGGTTCCTCACCTGCATCGCCGGCAAGGGCACGCTCAATCGCGCCCATGCCTACAAGGCGGCCGTGGACAAGAACACCGCCGAGGGCGAGGACGCCGATGCTGGCGTGACGGCCGGCTTGTTCATGTACCCAGTGCTGATGGCAGCCGACATCCTCATCTTCAACGCCCAGCAGGTGCCGGTGGGGCGTGACCAGGTGCAGCACATCGAGATGGCGCGCGATTTTGCCCAGCGCTTCAACCATGTCTATGGGCGCGAGTACTTCGTCCTGCCCGAAGCGCTGATCGACGAACAGGTCGCCACCTTGCCGGGCCTGGATGGCCGCAAGATGAGCAAGAGCTACGACAACACCATCCCGCTGTTCGCGCCGCGCGAGGAGCTGCGCAAGCGCGTGTTCTCGATCCTGACCGATTCGCGCGCGCCCGGTGAGCCCAAGTCCACCGATGGCTCGGCGTTGTTCCAGCTCTACCAGGCATTCGCCAGCGCCGATGAAACCGCGGCCTTCGCCAAGGCTTTCGCCGAGGGCATTTCCTGGGCCGACGCCAAGCAGCAGCTGTTCGAGCGCATCGATGCCGAGCTGGCGCCGCAGCGCGAGCGCTACGAGGCATTGATGGCAGACCCGGCGGCGATCGAAGCGGTCCTGCGCCGCGGTGCCGAGCGCCTGCGCGAACGCTATGCGCGCCCGTTCCTGGCCGAGCTGCGCTACGCGGTGGGCCTGCGCGACCTGTCCGCGCGCGAAGGCGAGGCCGATGCGGGCAAGAAGGCCAAGGCCGCACTGCCGCTGTTCAAGCAATATCGCGAGGCCGACGGCCGCTTCTACTTCAAGCTGCTCGATGGCGAAGGCGAACTGCTGGTGCAGAGCGAGGCCTTCGATTCACCGCGCGAAGCCGGGCAAACCATCGCCATACTCAAGCAGGCCATGGCAGCCGACGCGCTGGAGTCGCCGTTGTTCAAGTTGCAGGCCGAGGCCGCGGCGGTGCTGGACGCATTGAGAGCCCTGCGCGAAGCGGCCTGAGCCGATTGTTGTAGGAGCGGCTTCAGTCGCGAGCGTGGACTGCCGGTTCGCGGGAAAGGCGATCGGGGCGGAAGCCCCTCCTGCAGGTAGAATTCAATCATCCAGCAACCTGCGGGGAGCCAGATGACGGCCCACGGCATCCACACCCTCGATACCGGTTTCCAGCGGCCGCAGTTCGATGCGGCCTACCTGATCGTCGAACAAGGGCGCGGCGCTTTCATCGATTGCGGCACCTCGCTCGCGGTACCGCTGCTGCTCGATGCATTGCGCAACGCCGGGCTGGCACCGGCCGATGTCGATTGGCTGATCCTCACCCATGTCCACCTCGACCATGCCGGCGGCGCGGGCGCGTTGCTGCAGCAGCTGCCGAATGCGCGCGTACTCGTGCATCCCCGCGGCGCGCCGCACATGATCGACCCCACGCGCCTGCTCGCCGGCGCCACTGAGGTCTACGGCGCCGAGGAAATCGCGCGCAGCTATGGCCAGGTGCTGCCGATTCCCGCCGGGCGCGTGGTGCTCGCCGAAGACGGCGGCAGCGTCGCGTTGGCCGGACGCATGCTGCTCACGCTCGATACGCCGGGGCATGCCCGTCATCACCTGTGCGTATGGGATGCGCAAAGCCGCAGCTGGTTCACTGGCGATACCTTCGGCCTCTCCTACCGCGAGCTGGACTCGGCGCGCGGTGCGTTCATCCTGCCCACGTCCTCGCCGGTGCAGTTCGAGCCCGAATCGATGTCCGCTTCCATCCAGCGCCTGCTGGCCTACGCACCGGAGGCGATGTATCTCACCCACTACGGCCGCGTCGCGCCGCCGGCGGCGCTGGGCCAGGCCTTGCTCGAACAGATCGATGCCATGGTGGCGTTGGCGCGCAGCTGCGATGGACGCCCCGACCGCCACCGCTGCCTGGTGGCTGCGTTGACCGAGCTCTACCTGGAGCGGGCCCACGCCCACGGCGTGCCCCTGGACGACGCGGCGGCAACGCGGGTGTTGGCGATGGACATCGAGCTCAATGCACAGGGGCTGGCCAGCTGGCTCGACCGCGCCCACTGCCAAGCGCGTTGACCAGGCCGTGCGTGCCGCTCGGCGACAGGCGCGCAGCGCACTACACTGTGCACCCCAACCTACGAAGTACGCCGCCGTGAATCCGATGCGCATCCTGCTGCTGTCCGCCTGTCTGTTTGTCGGCGGTGTTGCCCAGGCGGCGAACGATGCGGCGGGACAGGCGATCGACGCGGCAGCGCTGTCGCGGCACGTGCAGGTGCTGGCGTCGGACGAATTCGAAGGCCGCGCGCCGGCAACCGCAGGCGAACAGCGCACGCTCGACTACCTCATTGCACAGTTCCGCCAGGCCGGCCTGCAACCGGGTGGCGATGAGGGTGGCTGGACCCAGTCGGTGCCGCTGGTGCGCGTCCAGCTCGACGGTCCGGCCGCGGCCACGCTCAGCCAGGGCGGCAAGACCCGTGCCCTGCGCAACGGCGAAGACCTGACGCTGCAAAGCCTGCGGCCCGGCAAGCAGGTGGACATCAAGTCGGCGCCGCTGGTGTTCGTCGGATACGGCATCACCGCGCCAGAGCGGCACTGGGACGATTACAAAGGCGTAGACCTCACCGGCAAGATCGCCGTGGTGCTGATCAACGACGCCGATTTCGAGCGGCCCACGCCCGGTGCGTTCGAAGGCAGGGCGGTGACCTATTACGGGCGCTGGACCTACAAGTTCGAAGAAGCCGCCCGGCGCGGCGCCGCGGGCGTGCTGATCGTGCACGAGACCGCACCGGCCGCCTACGGCTGGAACACCGTGCGCAGCTCGGGGCTGTCACCGCTGTTCGACATCGAGCGCGACGATGCGCAGGCACGCGCGCTGCACACGCCGCTGCGCGGTTGGCTGCAGCGCGAACAGGCGGTGGCGATCTTCCGTGACGCCGGCCTGGATTTCGAGGCGCTCAAGCGCCAGGCCATGGAGCCCGGCTTCAAGCCGGTGGTGCTGGGCGATGCACGCTTGAGCGCGCGGTTCGCGCTCAAGCGCGAACGGGTGGTGACGCACAATGTCGTCGCCCGCTTGGCCGGCACCACGCACGCCGACGAAAGCGTGATCTTCTCCGCGCACTGGGACGCCTTCGGCGTCGGCGAGGCCGACCCGGCCGGCGATCGCATCCGCCATGGCGCGGTCGACAACGCCACCGGCGTGGCCAGCGTGCTGGAACTGGCACGCGCCTTCGCCGCCGGCCCCCGGCCGCAGCGCAGCCTGCTGTTCGTCGCGCTGACGGCCGAAGAGAAGGGCCTGCTCGGTGCCAGCTATTACGCCGCACATCCGTTGGTGCCGCTGGACCGCACCGTGGCGGTGTTGAACATGGAGATGTTCAGCCCGGATGGACCGGCGCGCGACATCGCCTCCTGGGGCCTGGGCAAGGTGTCGCTGGAACAGGATCTCCAGCGCGTGGCGCAAGCGCATGGTCGCCAGTACAGCCCGGACCCGAACCTGGAGGCCGGCTTCTTCTATCGCGCCGACCATTTCGCCTTCGCCCGCGTCGGCGTGCCGGCGATCACCGTCGGCCCCGGCCTGGATCGCGTAGAAGGCGGCGTCGCAGCCGGCAAGGCGCTGCGCGATGCGTATTTCCGCGACTGCTACCACCAGCCTTGCGATCGCTGGACACCGCAATGGGATGCGCGTGGCCATGCCGCCGATACCCAGCTGGTGCACGACCTCGGCCTAGAACTGGCCAACAGCCGCAGCTGGCCGAGCTGGAACCAGGGCAGCGAATTCAAGGCCGAGCGCGATCGCAGCGAAGCAGCGCGTCACTGACCGGAAGGTTGTAGGAGGGGCTTCAGCCCCGATGAGCGCAGCGGATGATTTCGGCAGCGTTGCATTCGCGCCAACCGGCGTTCCACCGCCAGCACTGACCACGCGCGGAAAAGGACTAGAATTCCTGTCCTTCCCGCCGCACCAACTCTCCCATGGCTTCCTCCGACGCTGGTGCGCCAGGCGCGCGCCGCGGCTTTGTAGTCCTCGCCCTGCTGTTGGTCTACCTGGTCTGGGGCTCTACCTACCTCGGCATCCGCCTGGCACTGGAAGGTGGCGCACTGCCGCTGACGATGGTTTCCGGCGCGCGCTTCATCGTCGCCGGCACGCTGCTATACGCGGTGCTGCGCTGGCGTGGTGTCCCCGCGCCGACGCGGCGGCAATGGCCGAGCATCCTGGTCATGGGCGCGACCTTGCTGCTGCTCGGCAACGGCATGGTGGTGCTGGCCGAGCGCGACGTGTCCTCCGGCCTGGCCGCGACGGCGGTAGCGTCGGTGCCGCTGTGGATGGCCCTGTTCTCTGCGATGCGGGGCCAGCACGCCAGCCGCGGCGAATGGCTGGGAATTGTCATTGGCTTCCTCGGCGTGGTCTGGCTCAACGCCGGCAGCAGCCTCACTGCCACGCCTACCGGCCTGGTGTTGTTGCTGATCGCGCCGCTCGGTTGGGCGTTCGGCTCGATCTGGTCGCGTGGCCGCGATCTGCCCTCGCCGTTCATGACCGCCGCAGCGCAGATGATCTGCGGCGGCGTGTTGATCTTTCTCGCCGGGCTGGCCATCGGCGAACGCCCGCAGCACTTGCCGAGCACGCAGGGCCTGCTCGCCGTTGCCTACCTGTGCGTGTTCGGTTCGATCGTGGCGTTTACCGCCTACGTCTGGCTGCTGCACAACGTGCGTCCGGCACTGGCCGGTAGCTATGCCTACGTCAATCCGGTGATCGCGGTGGCGCTGGGCGCCTGGGTGGGGCATGAGCGCTTCGGTCCCAGCGACCTGGGCGCGATGGCAGTGATCCTGGCCGGTGTGGTGGTGGTCACGCTGTCGCGGGGCCGCAAGTGAGCGGGCAGGGCGTCGCCATGACCGATCAAGCTGCCGCCGAGCGCCGCCAGGGTGTGGCGATTACCGCCGGTGCGTTCGTCATCTGGGGCCTGTTCCCGCTCTACTGGCACCTGCTCAAAGCGGTGCCCTCGCCGTTGATCATTGCCCACCGCATCGTCTGGAGCACATTGCTGGTGGTCGGCTGGCTGCTGCTG
>DATLJF010000194.1:0-3437 GCA_035539015.1 Stenotrophomonas sp.
CCGTCGTAGCGAGCCGCCCATTATAGCCGGCTTTTCCAGTCCGTCAACACCTCGTTTCGAGCCGTTGACCCCGCTTCAGAACCCGAAGGTTTTCCCGAAGCGAGCCCGCCATCTTAGCGGACTTTTCTGGTTCGTCAACCCTGCGTGAAGCTGCTGGGTCAACTTCCGTCCGATCAACTTGCCTTTCGGCGAAGCCCTCGTGACGGGGGAGGGAAAGTATGGCGCGTCCCCAAGGGTTTGGGAAGGGGGTTTGTGAAATTTTTTTGACGCTACGCCCACCTTCCCTCTACGCAAGCATCAACCTGCAACAAGACGGACGCGCGCGAAGTTGCGCTTGCCGATCTGGATGACGCCCTCGAAGCCCGGCGCGAGTTGCAATTGCGGGTCTTCCACCACCTCCCCCGCTACGCGCACGGCACGTTCCTTGAGCTTGCGCGATGCCTCTGAATTACTCGGCGTCAGGCCGGCGGCCGTCAGCAGCGCGCCAATGCGCAGACCTTCGGCAGGCACTGCCACCTCCTGCAGCGGCAGCAGGCTGGTGTCACCTTGCCCGGTCACCACGGCGTGCCAGCCGGCAATGGCCTGCTCGGCCGCTGCGGCGTCATGGAAACGCGCCGCCAACTCACGCGCCAGCCGCAGCTTCACTTCGCGCGGATTCAACTGCCCACTGGCGAGCTGCGCCTTCAACGCCAGCGCTTCTTCCACGCCGATATCGAACGACAGCAGCTCGATCCAGCGCCACATCAGCTCATCGCCGATCTTCATGGTCTTGGTGACGATGTCGATCGCCGGCTCGCTGATGCCAATGTAGTTGCCGAGCGACTTGGACATCTTGTTGACGCCGTCCAGGCCCTCCAGCAGCGGCATGGTCAGCACGATCTGCGGCGGCTGCCCGTGATGCTCCTGCAGGCCGCGGCCCATCAACAGGTTGAACTTCTGGTCGGTGCCACCGAGCTCGACATCGCACTTGAGCGCCACCGAGTCGTAGCCCTGCACCAGCGGATAGAGGAATTCGTGGATGGCAATGGACTGCTGCGCGGCGTAGCGCTTGGCGAAATCATCGCGTTCGAGCATGCGCGCCACGGTGTGCTGCCCGGCCAGGCGGATCATGTCGGCCGCGCTCATCTGCCCGAACCACTCGGAGTTGAAGCGCACTTCGGTGCGGTCGCGGTCCAGCACCTTGAACACCTGCTCTTCGTAGGTCCGCGCATTTGCCAGCACGTCCTCGCGGGTGAGCGGCTTGCGGGTGACGTTCTTGCCGGTCGGGTCGCCGATCATCCCGGTGAAGTCCCCGATCAGGAAGATCACCTGGTGCCCGAGATCCTGGAACTGCCGCATCTTGTTCAGCAGCACCGTATGGCCGAGGTGCAGGTCCGGCGCGGTGGGATCGAAGCCAGCCTTGATCCGCAGCGGTCGCCCTGCCTTAAGGCGCACCTCCAGCTCTTCCGGCTTGAGGATCTCGTCGGCACCGCGGCCGATGAGCGTGAGCGATTCAGCGATCGAGGACAAAGCAGGCTCCAGCCAGGGAATGGGTGACCGTCAACAACGTGAACAATGTTAAACGCCGGTTAATGCCGCGCCAAGCGAAAACATGAACAGGCTCAATGGTTTGACGCGGTCTTGATGGCTGTCTATGGTACCGGCGTTTAGCTCGTGTTCCGAGCCATCGAGGAAACGATAGATGCAGCATTCCGAGCAGGGCCGTGCGCGCCGCCAGCGCTTCCAGGAACGCCTCCACGTTCAACACGACTCGGCCTTGCATCAGAGGCTCAGGCAACATCTTCCCGCCGCTTTCAACCAGCGCTGGACCCGTCGGCACTGGCTGCACGCGAGTTTGTTCACCACCATCGGCGCGCTGCTGGCCACCATCGTGCCCGGCTTCTCCAACGCCATCGATGCCCCGCTGGTCACCCATTCCACGCTGACCCTGCCGTTGCCGCCGCTGCCCTCCTCCAAGGCGCAGAGCGTGCCGGGGGAGAGTTGGGAGCTGCTGCGGGTCAAGCCCGGGCAGACCGTCAGCGGCCTGTTCGACGATCTCGGCATTCCGTCCACCACGCTGGCCCGCGTGCTTGATCACCCCGGTGCCCGCCAGGCGCTGACCCGCCTGCGTCCCGGCGCGGAGATCGCCCTGGATATGCCGCGCGCGGGCGAATTGCGGGCGCTGCGTTTCGACCGCGACGCCAGCCATCGGGTCGAGCTGCTGCTGAGCGGCGAGAACGTGCGCGAGAAGGTCACCGAGCGCGCCACCATGGTCCGGACCGTGGTGACCAGTGGCGAGATCACCAGTTCGCTCTACAACGCCGCACGCAAGGCCGGCCTGCCGGCATCGGCCGTGGCGACCATGACCGACGAGATCTTCAAGTACGACATCGACTTCGACAAAGACTTGCAGCCGGGCGATCGTTTCAGCGTGGTCATGGACGAAACCTGGCGCGAGGGCGAGCGCATCGATACCAGCAAGATCCTGGCCGCCACCTTCACCACCGGCGGCAAGACCTACACCGGTTTCCGTTTCGAACGCGGCGGCAAGACCCCGGAGTATTTCGACATCAGCGGCCGTCCGCTGAAGAAGAGCTTCATCCGCATGCCGGTGACCTACACCCGCATCAGCTCGACCTTCGGCATGCGCAAGCACCCGGTGCTGGGCACGATCCGCGGGCACAAGGGCATCGACTACGCCGCGCCCACGGGCACCCCGATCATGGCCGCCGGCGACGCGCAGGTGAAGTTCGTCGGCACCCAACGCGGCTACGGCAACGTGATCATCCTCGACCACGGCAAGGGCTACAGCACGCTGTACGGGCACATGTCGCGCTTCGGCAAGGTGCGCGCGGGCCAACGCGTCGAGCAGGGCACCATCATCGGCTACGTCGGCATGACCGGGCTGGCGACCGGCCCGCACCTGCACTACGAATTCCGCGTCAATGGCATCCAGCGCAACCCGGCCTCGATCACCATGCCGCCGCCGACCCCCCTGGCCGGCACCGAACTGGCCGCCTTCCGCGCCCAGACCGCGCCGGCCATGGCCCGCATCGAGGGCATGGAGAAGCTCATCTACGCCGATGCCGAGAGCAAGCCCGCCAAGGGCAAGGGCAAGGGGCGCGGCTGATCGCCGGGCGCCCCGCGTAACCCGATCCGACGGCGCCCTTCGCGGCGCCGTATCTTTATCCGCGACATTCCCAGCAGAGATCCGCATGGCGGCGATTCCCGATGGCACCCCGCTCTATATCGGCCTGATGTCCGGCACCAGCGCCGATGGCATCGATGCGGCCGTGGTGGCCTTCGAAGAAGGTGCCAATGCGCCGCGCTGCACCTTGGTGGCCGGCCACGCCCATGCCTGGGACCCCACGCTGCGTGAGGCACTGGTGGCCTTGGGCGAAGGGCGCGAGGCCGGATCGCTGGACGTGCTCGGCCGCCTGGACGCGCTGGTCGGGGAG
>DATLJF010000195.1:0-6062 GCA_035539015.1 Stenotrophomonas sp.
TGCTGTTGAACTGCGCGACCACCAGTGCCTGTGAACGCGCATCGCGGCCGCTGACGATCGCATCGTTGACCGCCACCCCGACCAGGAAATCGTCGTGGAACGCATCCTTGAGCGTTGAAGGTGGTGCGGCATAGGCGGGCAGGGCGGCCAGGCAACTGGCAGCGGCGAGGGCGAGCAGGGCGAGACGGGGACGCGCGCGGGTCATGGCGAAGCTCCGGGGACCAGGGTCAGGGAAACAGCAGCGGGCGCCAGGCCGTCGGCCTGTACGCGAACGATCAAGTCACCGCGGGCACCCGGGCGGGCACGCACGATGGCCAGCGCGCGACCGTTGAAGGCCGCACGCGAGGCTGACGGAAAGGCGGTCATGTCAGTGGGGTCGCCGTTGTCGGTAGCGACCAGTTCGCCCGGGCCTTCGATCTGCACGCGCAATGCCGTGGCCGCTTGCGGTACGCGCTGGCCGCGGGCGTCGCAGACGTCGATTTCGATGAAGGCCAGGTCGTGGCCATCGGCGGTGAGGCGTTCGCGCTCGGCCCGGGCATGCAGCGCCATGGCGGCACCGGCGCTGCGGACACTGTCGCTGGCCCAGGGCTGGCCATCCTTGTAGGCCTGCACGCGCAGCTCGCCCGGCTGGTAGCGCACCGCATCCCAGCGCAAGCGGTATTCGCCGGGCTGCTTGCGTTTTCGGCCTTGCGAGATGTCGTTGACGAACAGCTCGGCCTCATCGCCCGAGGTAAATACATGCACCGGCGTCACTTGGCCCTCGCGGCCCGGCCAGGTCCAGTGCGGGAGCAGGTGCGCCATCGGCAGCGCTGCACGCCAGCGCGACTGGTACAGCCAGTAGCGGTCCTTGGGAAAACCGGCCAGGTCGATGATGCCCGAGTACGAACTGCGCGAGCTGTAGTAAGGCGTCGGTTCGCCGAGGTAGTCGAAGCCGGTCCAGACGAACTCGCCGGCCACGAAGGGATGCGCATCGAGCGCGGCGAATACCTTGTCCGGACTGGCGCCGAAGTCCACCGCATGCAATTCGTAGGCGCTGACCTGGCGCTGGGCAGGATCGCCGCCGCGACCGTCGCGCACCGGCGCGCTGGCTTGCTTGCTCACCGGGAAGAGATAGACGCCACGACTGCTCAAGGTTGACGCGGTTTCAGTGCTCAGGATCGCTTTGTCAGGGAACGCGCGATGGAATGCCGCGTACATCGGCGAGGTGCGGATGCGATCGGTACCGGCGAACTCGGGGGTATCGCGAATGCCTTCCCCCTGGTAGTTGAGCCCGATCACGTCGAGCTCGGCCGGCAGCGGCATGTCCGGCTTGGCGTAGTTCATCGCCGCGGTCACCGGCCGGGTCGGATCTTCCTCGCGCACGATGCCGCGCAACTGTCGCGCGATGGCGGCGCCGGCCTGGCCGGTGTACTGCTCGCCGACCTCGTTGCCGATACTCCAGAGGATGATCGAGGGATGATTGCGGTCACGCCGCAACATCGCGCGCAGGTCCGGCTCGTGCCAATCGTCGAACACGCGGTGGAAGTCCAGCGGCGTCTTCTTCATCTGCCAGCTGTCGAAGATCTCGTCGACCACCAGCAGGCCGAGGCGATCGGTGAGGGCCAGCAATTCTGGTGCCGGCGGATTGTGGCTCATGCGGATTGCATTGGCGCCCATGGCCTGCAGCAGCCGCAGCTGGCGCTCGGCAGCCACCGGGTTGAACGCGGCGCCGAGCGCGCCGAGGTCATGGTGCTGATTCACACCGCGAATCGGCACGTGCTCGCCGTTGAGCAGCAGGCCGCGCTCCGGGTCAAAGTGGACCGTGCGGATGCCGAACGGCGTCTGGACCTGGTCCACCACCTGGCCGCCGTCGCGCAAAGTCGTCACCGCCAGGTAGCGATGCGGCTGCTGCGTGGGGGGCGGCCCCCAGAGGCGCGGGTGGTCGATTTGCAAGCGCACCGCCAGCGTGGCCTCACCGTGCGCCGGCATCGCCACGGTCTGCGGCTCACTGCGCGTGATCGGCTGTGCTGCCGGGCGCTCATCCTCACCGATTTGGAACAGCGCAGTGTCGACCCGCAGCGCGGCCGCGGCGCCGCTGTCGTTGCGCAACGACAGGCCCACGTGCACCTGCGCGGTCTCGGCCGACACCTGCGGCGTGGTGATCTGCACGCCCCAGTGCGCGATGTGCAGCGGCGCGGTCTTGCGCAGCCACACCTGCCGGTACAGCCCGCCCCCTGGGTACCAGCGTGCCGACTCCGGCGGGTTGTCCAGGCGGATCGCCAACTGGTTGCGGCCGCCGTAGTGCAGGCAGTCGCTCAGGTCGAGTTGCCACGAGCTATAGCCATACGGCCAACCGCCGAGTAGCTGGCCGTTGCACCACACGCTGGCGTAGGACATGGCCCCGTCGATCTCGAGCGCGATGCGCTTGCCGCGGTCACTGGCGGGGATATCGAGGGTGCGTCGGTACCAACCTACGCCCCAACTCGGTAGCCGGCCCATGCCGCCATAGGGGCCATCGACCAGGAAAGGTCCCGCGATGGCCCAATCGTGAGGCAGCTGGACTTGCTGCCAGCCACTGTCGTCGAAATCGGCACGCACGAAGGCAATGTTCGTGCCCGGGGACGGGCCTGACGGGCGCGCGTGGCGATGCTGTGGATCGGCGATCAGGGTGTTGGCCGTCGGCAGGATCCAAGGTTTGAGCACGCCTTGTATCGGCGCTGGGCCTGCCTGCTGCGGCCTGGTATCGGCGGCCTTGCCGTCCTCGCTGTCGGGGGCCGCCGGACGCACGTCGTAATCGAGCGCGGCACCCACGCCGGGGGCATCGCCAAGATGAAAACGCCAGCTATCGAGCGCAACACGTTCGCGCGGTGAGGGCGACGCGGTGGCGACACCACCTGCCAGCGCCATCAGGGCGACGGCCAGCCAACGGCAGCTCACAGCCGATAGGCCTGCTTCGGCAGGCGGTAGGCCAGGTCGATGGCCACTTCCACGGCTTCGTCCTCTTCCATGCGGTGTTCGGCCACCTGCTTGGCCAGGAACGCACAATCGACCCGGCGGGCGACATCATGGCGCGCCGGGATCGACAGGAAGGCCCGGGTATCGTCGTTGAATCCGACGGTGTTATAGAAGCCGCCGCTGCTGAGCGTCTGCTCGCGGAATCGCCACATGCCCTCCGGCGCATCGTGGAACCACCACGCCGGGCCCAGCAACAGGCTCGGATAGTGGCCAGCCAGGGGCGCCAGCTCGCGCGCGTAATTGCTCTCGTCCAGGGTGAACAGGATGAGCTTGAAGCGCGGGTCATTGCCGCAGCGGTCCAGCAACGGCTTGAGCGCATGCACGTATTCGGTGCGGATCGGGATATCGGCGCCCTTATCGCGGCCATAGCGGGCAAACAGGGCCTGGTTGTGATTGCGGAAGCAGCCAGGGTGCAACTGCATCACCAGGCCATCGTCCAGGCTCATCAGGGCCATTTCGGTCAGCATCTGCGCGCGGAACAACTCGGCCTGCGCCGCGTCCGCGCGGCCTGCCACGACCAGGTCGAACAGGCGCCTGGCCTCGGCCGGTTCCAGGTTGGCGGTAGCGGCGCTGGGATGGCCATGGTCGGTCGAGGTGGCCCCCATCGTGGCGAAGAATGCGCGGCGCTGCCGGTGGGCGCGCAGGTAGCCTTCCCAGCGATAGACGTCCTCGCCGCTGAGCTCACCAAATTGGCGCAGTGCATCGGCGAACTGCTCGTGCTCCGGGTCGATCACCGGGTCAGGGCGATAGGCGGTGATCACCCGCCCGTTCCAGCCGCTGTCGCGGATTGCAGCATGGTGGGCGAGCGGATCGAGTGGCGATTCGGTGGTGGCGATGACCTCGATGCCAAAGCGCTCGAACAACGCGCGCGGCCGATACGCCGGGGTCTCCAGCGCGGCGGTGATGCGGTCGTAGTAGTAATCGGCAGTGGTGCCATCCAGCCGCACTCGCAGACCGAAGACTTCATGGAAGACATGGTTGAGCCACATCGACGAAGGGGTGCCGCGGAACAGCCGGAAATTCTCCGCAAACACGCGCCAGGCCGAGCGCGGATCGACTGCTGCACGGCTGCCGTCGGCGCGCGGGATACCGAGGCGATCCAGGTCGATGCCCTGGCTGTACAGCATGCGGAACACATAGTGGTCCGGCACCAGCAGCAATTCGGTGGCATTGGCGAATGCCGCATTGCCGGCGAACCAGGCGGGGTCGGTATGGCCGTGCGGACTGATGATCGGCAGCCCGGCAATCTGGGCGTAGAGACGGCGAGCGATCTGGCGCTGGGACGCTTCAGGCGGCAGTAGACGGTCGGGATGCAGATGCAGGGGCTGGGCAGTGAGGTTCATGCGGATGCGGGCAGCAGGAAGGCGAGGGGAGGGTCAAGGTGAGGCTGGCGGCGTATCGAAACGCGCGGGCGCCAACCGCGGCACCAGCAGGTGCACCACCAGCAGCGCCAGCAGATAGGCAGAGCCCGCCATCAGGAACACCGGCACATAGCTGCCGGTCGCCTGCAGCAGGAAACCGATGAAGGTGGCGATCATCATGCCGGAGACAGCGCCGGCAAAGCCGCCGATCCCCACCACCGAGGCCACGGTCGGGCGTGGGAACAGGTCGGACGGCAGGGTCAGGACGTTGGCCGACCAGCCCTGGTGGCCAGCCGTGGCCAGGCCGATCAGCGCCACCGCCAGCCACAGGTTGTTGGCATGGGCGGCGAAGACGATCGGCACCACCGCCACCGCACACACCGCCATGGCCCCTTTGCGACCGGCATTCACGCTCCAGCCACGCCGGATCAAGCGCCCAGCGAGCCAGCCGCCTGCGATGCTGCCGACGTCGGCCAACACGAAGATCACGATCAGCGGGGGCCCGAGCTGCAACAGCGAGAGACCGTATTCGGCGTGGAGGAATTTCGGTAGCCAGAACAAGAAGAACCACCAGATCGGGTCGGTCATGAACTTGGCTGCCACGAATGCCCAGGCCTGGCGATGGCGCAACAGCTGCCGCCACGGCACCCGAACCTGCGGCTCGGGCGGATCGCTGTGGATGAGCGCCCGCTCGGCCGCGCCCAGTGCAGGTTGCTGCTCCGGCGCGCGGTACCAGGTGAGCCAGACCACCAGCCATAGGCCACTGAGCAGGCCAGTAAACAGGAATGCCGCCTGCCAGCCCCAGGTCGCCGCCACGACCGGCACCAGCAGCGGCGCTACCACCGCGCCGATATTCGAACCGGAATTGAAGATGCCTACCGCCAGCGCGCGCTCGCGCCGCGGGAACCACTCGGCCACGGTCTTGATCGCCGCCGGGAAATTGCCTGCCTCGCCCAATCCGAGTGCGAAACGTGCCAGGGCGAAACCAACCACGCTGGCGGCGAGCGCATGGCTCATCGCCGCCACGCTCCAGATGCCAATGGCGATGGCATAGCCGATCCGGGTGCCAAACCGATCGATCACTGCGCCTGCGCACAGCAGGCCGATGGCATACGCCGCCTGGAAGGCGGTCACGATATAGCCGTACTCCACCTCGTTCCAGCCGATTTGCTGTTGCAGGAACGGGGCCAGCACGCCAAGGACCTGGCGATCGACGTAGTTGATGGTGGTGGCGGCCAGCAGCATGGCGCACACGCGCCAGCGGTATTTCCCAGGCCGGGCGGCGGCCGTGCCTTGCGCCGAACCGCTGCTCATCGATACCGGCTGCCGCAGGCGTGCCAAGCGCGGCGGTCGCGTTGTCGCATCATCGATCCCCTCCCGGAAGCGCGCGGGCAACGCCCACGGTGATAGCGCTATCACTATCACAGTCGATTCGCCGATGCCCGCTGTGCTGCAGCACAAGCGGCCCGTGGAGTCGAGCAGAGAGGTGCCATAAGTCATGGCGAAAATGGTTGTCCATGGGACATTGCGCCGCGTGGGCAAGTGGATGGCGGATATGTTGCTGCGCAGCGTGCTTCCTCGAATTTGGTAGCGCTACCATCCGCCGGGTCGCGGGGGGTGATCACATCCATCGCACCGTGCGACGCAACCCATCGGGCGTTCCCATTTCGGGAACCCCAGTTTGTCGCCAGAAACGGGAGGGGAGTA
>DATLJF010000196.1:0-8928 GCA_035539015.1 Stenotrophomonas sp.
AGCACGACCAGCCCTTGCCCGACGCCTCGCGCGCGGCATTGCGCGAGGCCTTGACGTCCTGCCTTGACCCCCAGTGATTTCCGGAGATCGCATTCCCATGGCCAGCAAGCCCGCCCCGAAGAAGACCGCCAAGGCGCCCGCCGCAAAGCCGGCACCGGCCAAGCAAGCCGTGTCCAAGTCGGCGCCCAAGACCGCGGCGGCCAAGCCGGTTGCGGCCAAGCCGGCGGCGCCGGCCCGCAAGAGCCTGCACAAGCCGCCGGTGCCTGGGCATGAAGAACTGAAGTTCACCATTGAAAGCGCGTTCGAGCGCCGCGCGGCGCTGACGCTCGATGAGATCGAAGGCTCGACCAAGCCGATCGTCGGTCGCGTCATCGATGGCCTGGAAAGCGGCGAGTTCCGTGTCGCCGAGCCGGACGGCCATGGCGGCTGGAAGGTCAACGAGTGGTTGAAGAAGGCGGTGCTGCTGTACTTCCGGGTCAACGAGATGGCGGTGGTGGAAGGGCGCCCGGCGCCGTTCTGGGACAAGGTGGAATCGCGCTTCGCCGGTTATGGCGAGGCCAATTTCCGCAAGGCCGGCGTGCGCGTGGTGCCCGGCGCGATCGCGCGGCGCGGCAGCTACTTCGGCAAGGACGTGGTGCTGATGCCGAGCTTCACCAACATCGGTGCGCACGTGGGCGAGGGCACCATGGTCGACACCTGGGCCACGGTCGGTTCGTGCGCGCAGGTGGGCAAGCACTGCCACCTGTCCGGCGGCGCCGGTATCGGCGGCGTGCTCGAACCGCTGCAGGCCAGCCCGACGATCATCGAAGACCATTGCTTCATCGGCGCGCGCTCGGAAGTGGTGGAAGGCGTGGTGGTGGGCCACCATAGCGTGATCGGCATGGGCGTGTTCATCGGCCAGAGCACGCGCATCTACAACCGCGCCACCGGCGAGATCAGCTACGGCTACGTGCCGCCCTACAGCGTGGTGGTGTCCGGCTCGCTGCCGGCCAAGGATGTCAGCCACTCGCTGTATTGCGCGGTGATCGTCAAGCAGGTCGATGCCAAGACGCGGGCCAAGACCAGCGTCAACGACCTGTTGCGCGGCCTGGCCGAGTAAGCCGTACATGGCCACCACTGTTTATGGCTTGAAGAACTGCGATACCTGCAAGAAGGCGACGAAGTGGCTGGACCGCTTCGGCGTCGCCTACACGTTCGTCGACTACCGCGAGCACAAGCCGGCGCCGGAGACCTTGGTCGAATGGGCCGGCAAGGCCGGCGGCTTCAATGCGTTGGTCAACAAGTCCTCGACCACCTGGCGGCAGTTGCCGGAGAACCGCAAGACGCCGGGCAGCGAAGCCGAATGGAAGCTGCTGTTGCGCGAGCACCCGCAGTTGGTCCGCCGGCCGGTCGTGGTGACCGACGACGGCACGCTGAGCCAGGGTTTCAGCGACAACGGCTTCAAGCAGCGCTTCGGCGTCGGCTGACATGTCCGACGTCCTCGACCTCACCTGCAATCTCATCGCCCGTGCTTCGGTGACTCCCGACGATGCAGGCTGTCAGCGCCTGATCGCCGATCGGCTGGAATCGGCCGGCTTCGCCTGCGAACACCTGCGCCTGGGCGAGGTTGACAACCTCTGGGCCACGCACGGCCAGGGTGCACCGGTGCTGGTGCTGCTCGGCCACACCGACGTGGTGCCGACCGGGCCGCGCGAGGCTTGGGCCAGCGACCCGTTCGCGCCGCAAGTGCGCGATGGCCTGCTCTACGGGCGCGGTGCAGCCGACATGAAAGGCAGTGTCGCCGCCTTCGTGGTGGCGGCCGAACGCTTTGTCGCCGCACATCCGCAGCATGCCGGCACGCTGGCCGTACTGCTCACCTCCGATGAGGAAGGCGATGCCATCGACGGTGTGCGCCGGGTCGCGCAGCTGTTTCGCGAACGCGGCCAGGGCATCGACTGGTGCATCACCGGCGAGCCGTCATCGACCGCCAAGCTCGGCGACCTGCTGCGTGTTGGCCGCCGCGGCAGCCTGTCGGGCACCTTGACCGTGAAGGGCGTGCAGGGCCACGTTGCCTATCCGCACAAGGCGCGCAATCCGATCCACCAGGCTGCGCCGGCGCTGGCCGAGCTGACGGCGCGGCACTGGGACGACGGCTACGAGAGCTTCCCGCCGACCAGCCTGCAGATCTCCAACCTGCATGCCGGTACCGGCGCCAACAACGTGATTCCCGGCGAACTGCAGGTCGCCTTCAACCTGCGCTACAACCCGCATTGGGATGCGCCGCGCCTGGAAGCGGAGATCGAGGCGCTGCTGCGGCGACACGGCCTGGACTTCGAACTGCGTTGGCATCGCAGTGGCGAGCCGTTCTACACGCCCGAGGGCCGCCTGCGGGCGGTGGCGCGGGAAGTGCTGGGCCAGTTCGCAGGCGCCGCGCCGGAAGAAAGTACCGGCGGCGGCACTTCCGATGCGCGCTTTATCGCGCCGCTGGGGGCGCAGTGCATCGAGGTCGGGCCGGTCAATGCCAGCATCCACCAGGTCGACGAACACGTCGCGGTCGCGGACCTGGAAGCCTTGCCCGACCTGTACCAGCGGCTGATCGAACGCCTGCTGTGATGCCGGCTTGCGAACGGTTGCCCGCGAAACGGTTGCGCCGCCGCGCGCGACCGGTTAGCGTCAGCTGCATGCTTCGCCTGCCCGCCACCGTTGCCAACAACAACAACCGCAATAATCTGCGCACGAATAATCGTGCGCGGCCGATGCGGACCTGCAACTAGGCAAAGCAAGCAACATACGCCCAGTGACCAGAGAACCCGCATCGGCCGATGCGGGTTTTTTATTGCCCGCGCGTTCCGTACCCAGGTTGGCCGGTCGAGGGAGCCACCGCCGTTTTCCCGACAATCCAGGAGCTCCGCACCATGTGTTCAATCTTCGGCATCTTCGATCTGCAACCCGGCGACGACGCTGGCGCGCTGCGCCGCCAGGCGCTGGACCGCTCGCAGCGGCAACGCCACCGCGGCCCGGACTGGAGCGGCGTGCACGCCGGGCAGGGCGCGATCCTGGTGCACGAGCGCCTGGCCATCGTCGACCCGGCCGGCGGCTCGCAGCCGCTGCTGTCCGACGACGGCGCGCTGGCCCTAGCGGTCAACGGCGAGATCTACAACCACCGCGAACTGAAGGCCGAATTGCGCCAGCCCTATGCCTTCCAGACCGGCTCGGACTGCGAGGTGATCAACGCGTTGTATCGGCAAGACACGCCGGCCTCGTTCCTCAACCGCCTCAACGGCATCTTCGCCTTCGCCCTGTGGGACGCGGCCCGCGGCAGCGCCCTGATCGCCCGCGACCCGATGGGCGTATGCCCGCTGTACTGGGGGCATGATGGCGAAGGACGCCTGCGCGTGGCCTCGGAAATGAAGGCGCTGAGCGAAGATTGCGCCGATGTGGCGCAGTTCCCGCCTGGCCATTATTTCGACACCGCCAGCGGCGAGCTGGTGCGCTACTACGAGCGGCCTTGGCGCGACTATGCCGCCGTCGAAGGCGTCGAGGTCTCGTTGCAGGAATTGCGCGAAGCCTTCGAACGCGCCGTGCATCGGCAGCTGATGACCGACGTGCCCTACGGCGTGCTGCTGTCCGGCGGCCTGGATTCCTCGCTCGTCGCAGCGGTCGCCGCGCGCTACGCCCGTCACCGGGTCGAGGAGAACGACCAGGTCGAAGCCTGGTGGCCGCGCCTGCATTCGTTCGCGATCGGCCTGAAGGGTTCGCCCGACCTGGCCGCAGCGGCCATTGCCGCCGAAGCGCTGGGTACCGTGCACCACGGCTTCGAATACACCTTCGAAGAAGGCCTGGATGCACTGCCCGAAGTGATCCGCCACATCGAAACCTATGACGTCACCACCATCCGCGCCTCCACGCCGATGTTCCTGCTGGCGCGGCGGATCAAGGCGATGGGCGTGAAGATGGTGCTCTCCGGCGAAGGCAGCGACGAGATCTTCGGCGGCTACCTGTATTTCCACAAAGCGCCGAACGCGCGCGAATTCCACGAAGAACTCGTGCGCAAGCTCGATGCGCTCTACAACTACGATTGCCTGCGCGCCAACAAGTCGATGATGGCCTGGGGCGTGGAGCCGCGCGTGCCGTTCCTGGATGTAGAGTTCATGGAAGTGGCCATGCGCATGGACGCGGCGCAGAAGATGGTCGGCACCCGTGCCGACGGCTCGCGACGGATCGAGAAAGCGGTGCTGCGCGAAGCCTTCGCCGGCTATCTGCCCGATTCGATCCTGTGGCGGCAAAAGGAGCAGTTCTCCGATGGCGTCGGCTACGGCTGGATCGACGGGCTGAAGGCGCATGCCGAGGCGCAGATCAGCGATCGCGTGCTGAGCGCGGCCGAGCGGCGCTTCCCGCATAACCCGCCGCAGACCAAGGAGGCGTACTACTACCGCCACCTGTTCGAGCAATTCTTCCCCAGCCACGCCGCCGCCGAAACCGTGCCTGGCGGCAAGTCGATCGCCTGTTCCTCCCCGGCGGCCATTGCCTGGGATGCCAGCTTTGCGACCATGGCCGACCCATCGGGGCGGGCAGTGGCGGGGGTGCATGAGCAGGCGTTGGCCGGGTGACCTGACCTTGCTACTCAACGCAGGGTGGCATGGCGGCTTGCCTACGGCTCCAACACCAGCACATGCACCGCCGGACCGGGCAGGAACGGCGTCGAGCGTCCCTGCGCCCAGTCGGCATGCCCGGCGCCCCAGAACGGCGACAGCGGATGCCCACTTTGCCCGCCTGGCATGTGGATGTAGCCCTGGTCTTCATGCCCGGGCGACACGACCATGCGTTCCGATGCGCCGAACGAAGGCCCCTGCACGCGCGGCATGTCGCGATCGCCGGGCAGCGCTTCGGCGGGCATGCACAGGGTGGGGCGCAGGAAACCCGGTAGCGCACGCGAGATCGGGTGGCAGATCGCGCTGGTGTTGCGCTCGCCCCAGGTCCAGTCCGCCATGTCGGGTGCTTTGGCCGTGAGCTCGCGCTCGGCCTGGCGCGCAGCATCGACGAGCAAGGCCTCCCAGCTGTCGAAGCGTTGCGGGGTTGAATCGCTCGCCGCGTCCGGGTCCTTGCCGGTGGCTGACACGTAGGCTTGCGGCAGCAAGTGCGGCGGGCGTTGCTTGAGCATCGGCCAGGCCACGCCCTCCAGCTGCGTGCGTGGCGGCGGCATGTAGGCGTCGCCCAGCTGCGCCTGCGCCTCGGCGGTCAGGCCGCCCTGGATACGATCGAGCACCTGATCGCGGAAGGCGCGCACCACGCGGTAACTGACCGAGCCCACTGACGCGCGGCCTTCCCTTGCCGGGTGGCGACTTCGATGCGGCGCAGCGCCGGATCTTCGCTGTTCTCCACTACTTGCCGCAGCAGGGGCCACCAGCGCTGCAGGAACAGCGCACGGTCGTCCAGTTGGATTGCCAGCAGGTCGCGCTCGCTGAAGCGTTCGCGCGCGTATAGATCGTCGCGAATCTGCCGCGCACGCGCGCCGAGGTCATAGCCCGCATTGCCGACCACCGCCAGCGTGGCGTCATCGACGATACGGTTGTTGGCCGTCCACAGGCGATGCTCGGGCGGATCGATCAGGCTCGGCGCCCGGTCGGTGCGCAGCGGCCAGGGCGCGCACACCAGCGCGCCGGCAAGCGGCGCGGCGCTGGGGTCGCGCTCGATGCGACCGGGCTGGCAGCCGGGGCCGCGATCCGGGCGCGCGCCGATCACGCGCCAGGCGATGCGGCCGCTGCGGTCGGCCAGGACGAGGTTCTGCGCGGGGATGCCGGCGCGGTCGGCCACGGCCAACGCCTGATCGAGATTGCCGGCGCGCGCCATGTCGATGAAATCCAGGCGCACCGCGCCGGGGAGCTGCGCGGCCCAACGCAGCGTCAGCAAGCTGCCGTCGGCCTCCTCCTCCAGCACCGGGCCCCACTGGCTTTCGCGCACCTTGAACGACACCGGCGCCGCCCCGGCCACGTGGATCGTTTCGTTGAATTCGCGCAGCCGCGCCTCGTTGCCGGGCGGCAGCCGTGCGTAATCGGCGGTGTCGATGTAGCTGTTGGTGAACCCCCAGGCCACATGGCCATTGCTGCCGACGATGATCGCCGGGATCCCGGGCAGGCTGAAGCCGGACACATCGACGTGCCCGTCCGGTGCGCGCGGATCGGGATAGCGCAGGCGGACGCGGAACCAGATGTTGGGTGCGCGCAAACCCAGGTGCATGTCATCGGCGAGGATGGCGCGGCCATCGGCCGTCAGTGCGCCATCGACGGCGAAGTTGTTACTGCCGACCACGTCGGCGGCCGGCGCTGCGACCACGGCCGGCGCGCGCGCAGCCTGCTTGCGCAGGTCCAGCGTCGCCGCGTCCGGAAGCACCGCATCACCGCGCGGCGCGCCCAGCAGCGGCGCGTCCCAGGATGAGCCGTCATGGGCAATCAGCGCGTACTGCGCGGCGGGCATCACCTCGCGCAAGCGCGCCAGCGCCAGCTCGCCGCGATTGCGGTTGTCCTGCAAGTCGCCATACATCGCCAGCCCAACCAGGATCGAATCGTCCAGTGCCCAGGCACGCGGCGTCTGCCGCAGCAGCAGGTAAGGCCATGGACGCGTGCGCAGCGCAGCGAGGCCGGCATTGGCACCGTCACGATACGCATCGAGCATCTGCCGCTGCGCGCCGAGTGCGGCATCGAGCTGCGCAGCCACGCGCGCGCGCAGCCGGTGCACGCGGTTCTGTTTGTCGGTGTCCACCGCGGCCGGGCCGAACAACTCGGACAGCTCACCGGCGGCCACGCGCCGCATCAGGTCCATCTCGAAGTAACGTTCCTGCGCATGTACGTAACCGAGTGCACGCATCGCATCGGCCTCGCTGGCCGCCTCGATGGTGACCACGCCGAGCGCATCGCGCTCGACCTTCACCGGCGCCGCCAGGCCCGGCAGGGCGCGTTCGCCGTCCAGGTCGGCCAGGCTGCCACGCAACGCCAGCCACAGCGCAAGCGCCACCAGCAGGACCACGACTGCCACGACAATGCCCGCGCGCAACAACCAGCGCCCCGTACCCTTGCGCATGAATGAGTCCCCCAGGATCAGCCCCGATTGTATGCCGGCCATCGGGCCAGTAGATGGCAGCCCAACTGATACTGATTCCGATTAGAACGCGGCCACGGGGAATGCGGCACCATGCCGGCACTGCAATCCCCCAGGAGTCCGCCATGAAGGGCCAACCCGAAGTCGTCGAATGCCTCAAGCAGCTGCTGCGCGGCGAGCTGGCCGCGCGCGACCAGTATTTCCTGCACTCGCGGCGCTACGAAGACCAAGGCCTGAAGGCGCTGTACGAGCGTATCGGCCACGAGATGGAAGAAGAAACCGAGCACGCCGACGCGATCCTGCGCCGCATCCTGTTCCTGGAAGGCGACCCGGACATGCGGCCGCTACCCTTCGAGCCCGGCAAGACCGTGGTCGAAATGCTGGAGCGTGACCTGGCGGTGGAATACGAAGTACGAGCGAACCTCGCCGCCGCGATGAAGCTGTGCGAACAACACCGCGACTACGTCAGCCGCGACATGCTGCTCAAGCAGCTCCAGGACACCGAGGAAGACCACGCCTGGTGGCTGGAGCAGCAGCTGAGCCTGATCAAGCGGATCGGCCTGGAGCTGTACCAAGCGTCGAAGCTTGACGGCAAGGGCGCAGTCTCCGAGTGAGATAGCGCCGACGCACGAAAGTGTGGCTTTCGAGAGCGCCCAAAGGGCGCTCTTTTTCTTCTCCTCCCCAACACTGGCGCAGAACCATCAGTCAAGCAAGCGCGAACTCACTCCACATCCAACCCATCCACCTTCTGCCACCCACGCGGCAACAAATGCCCGCGCGTAGCGCGCGCCCCCAGATACGCATCCAGATCCTTGAACGACAGGTTCATGGTGCGCGCACCACTGCGCACCAGCAGCGTATTGCCCGGCGACACCGCCGCCACCGCAACCACCCGCTCGGTCGACAGCTTGGCCTTCGGGATCTCGATGAGCTTGTTGCCCTTGCCCTTGTCCAGCTCGGGCAGGTCCGAGGCCGGAATGGCCAGCAGGTTGCCGGCGCTGGTGACCGCGACAATCCGGTCGGTCTCGACCTTGGCCACCGCCGCCGGCCGCAACACCGACGAGCCCGGGGTCAGGTTGAGCATCGCCTTGCCGGCCTTGTTGCGACCAGTAAGGTTCTCGAAGCGGGTCACGAAGCCATAGCCGTGCGAAGACGCCAGCACGAAGCGGCTGTCGTTCTCGCCACTGGCCATTACCTGGAACGACGCACCCGAGGCCGGTGAGAACCGGCCCGTCAGCGGCTCGCCATTGCCGCGCGCCGAGGGCAGCGTATGCACCAGGGTCGAATAGCTGCGGCCCTCCGAATCCAGGAACGCCACCTGCTGCGTGCTGCGCGTGCGTACAGCCTGCAGCAGGCCATCGCCATCGCGGTAGGACATCCCGGCCGGGTCGACCTCATGGCCCTTGGCCGCGCGGATCCAGCCCTTCTCCGAGATCACTACCGTCATCGGCTCACTGGCCACCAGCTCGGTTTCGTCGATCGCCTGCGCGGCCTGGCGCGACACCAGCGGCGAGCGGCGCGCATCGCCGAACTTCTTGGCATCGGCGGTCAGCTCGTCCTTGATCATCTTGCGCAGCCGGGTCTTGCTGCCCAGCACCGCCAGCAATTGCTCGCGCTCCTTGGCCAGCGCGTCCTGCTCGCCGCGGATCTTCATTTCTTCCAGCCGCGCCAACTGCCGCAGCTTGGTTTCCAGGATGTATTCGGTCTGCTCCTCGGACAGCCCGAAGCGCTGCATCAGTACCGGCTTGGGCTCTTCCTCGGTGCGGATGATGTGGATTACTTCATCCAGGTTGAGGAAGGCCACCAGCAAGCCTTCCAACAGGTGCATGCGCCGCTCGACTTTCTGCAGGCGGT
>DATLJF010000197.1:0-6840 GCA_035539015.1 Stenotrophomonas sp.
TGTCGCGCATGATCGCGTTGGAAGGCGACAGGTGGTCGGTGGTGATGTTGTCGCCAAGCAATGCCAGCGGCCGCATGCCCCGCAGCGTGCGCTCGCCGGCCAGCGCGCCCTCCCAATACGGCGGGCGCCGGATGTAGGTGCTCTCCGGCCGCCACGCATATAGCGGCGCGACCTTGGCGCCGGGACCGCCGTGGCGGGCGAACATCGGCGTGTAGACCTGGCGGAACTGCTCGGGCTTGACCGCCGCACGCACCACCGCGTCCACCTCTTCGTCGCTCGGCCACAGATCCTTCAAGCGGACCTCCTTGCCCTCGACCACGGCCAGCACGTCCTTCTCGATATCAAAGCGAATGGTGCCGGCAATGGCGTAGGCCACCACCAGCGGCGGCGAGGCCAGGAACGCCTGCTTGGCATAGGGATGGATGCGGCCGTCAAAATTGCGATTGCCCGACAGCACCGCGGTCGCATACAGGTCCCGCTCGATGATTTCGCGCTCGATCCGCGGCTCCAGTGCACCGGACATGCCGTTGCACGTGGTGCAGGCAAAGGCCACCACGCCGAAACCGAGCTGTTCCAGTTCGGCGGTCAGGCCCGCCTCTTCCAGGTACAGCGCCACCGCGCGCGAGCCCGGCGCCAGCGAGGTCTTGACCCAAGGCTTGCGCGCGAGGCCGAGGCGGTTGGCGTTGCGCGCCAGCAGGCCGGCGGCGATGACGTTGCGCGGATTGGAGGTGTTGGTGCAGCTGGTGATCGCGGCGATGATCACCGCGCCATCGGGCATCAGCCCTTGCGCTTCCTGCGCGCGCGCCGCTTCCAGTCCGGTGGCGATGCCGCGCTCGGCCAGGTCGCTGGTGGCCACGCGCGCATGCGGGTTCGAAGGCCCAGCCATGTTGCGCACGACGCTGGACAGGTCGAAGTGCAGCGTGCGCTCGTATTGCACCTGGCGCAGGTCGTCGGCCCACAGGCCGGCGACCTTGGCATAGGTTTCCACCAGCCTGACCTGCTCCTCTTCGCGCCCGGTCAGGCGCAGGTAGTCCAGGGTCTGGCCGTCGATGGAGAACATCGCCGCGGTAGCGCCGTATTCGGGGCACATGTTGGAGATGGTGGCGCGGTCGCCGATGGTCAGCGCGGCGGCACCTTCGCCGAAGAATTCCAGCCAGGCGCCGACGACCTTTTGCTTGCGCAGGAACTCGGTCAGCGCCAGCACGATATCGGTGCAGGTGATGCCCGCCTGGGGGCGGCCGCTGAGCTCGACGCCGATGATGTCCGGCAGGCGCATCCACGAGGCGCGGCCGAGCATGACGTTCTCCGCTTCGAGGCCGCCGACGCCAATGGCGATCACGCCCAGCGCATCGACATGCGGGGTGTGGCTATCGGTGCCGACGCAGGTATCGGGGAAGGCGACGCCGTCCTGGGTGTAGATCACCGGCGACATTTTCTCCAGGTTGATCTGGTGCATGATGCCGTTGCCCGGCGGGATCACGTCCACGTTCTCGAACGCGCGCTTGGTCCAGTCGATGAAGTGGAAGCGGTCCTCGTTGCGGCGGTCCTCGATCGCGCGGTTCCTGGCGAACGCATCGGGCATGTAGCCGCCGCACTCCACCGCCAGCGAGTGATCGACGATCAACTGCACCGGCACCACCGGATTGACCTTGGCCGGGTCGCCGCCCATCTCCGCAATCGCATCGCGCAAACCGGCCAGGTCGACCAGCGCGGTCTGGCCGAGGATGTCGTGGCAGACCACGCGCGCGGGAAACCAGGGGAAGTCGAGGTCGCGACGGCGTTCGATCAGCTGCTGCAGCGAAGCCTGCAGCGTGGCCGGATCGCAGCGCCGCACCAGGTTTTCGGCGAGCACGCGCGAGGTATAGGGCAGCGTGGCATAGGCGCCTGGCGCCAGGGCATCCACCGCGGCGCGCGCATCGAAATAATCCAGCGCGGTGCCGGGGAGGGATTTGCGGAATTGAGTGTTCATGGTCGGCTGCGCTGTGCGTGGCGAAGAAATGCAACGCCCCGCTTCCACCCGGGAGGCGGGGAAAATCCGATCACCCGCGTTCGTCCAGCGGCACGAACGCCTGGTCTTCCGGACCGGTGTAGTTCGCCGAAGGGCGGATGATCTTGCCGTCGATGCGCTGCTCGATCACATGCGCGCTCCAGCCGGCGGTGCGTGCAATCACGAACAGCGGGGTGAACATCGCCGTCGGCACGCCCATCATGTGATAGCTCACCGCGCTGAACCAATCCAGGTTCGGGAACATCTTCTTGATTTCCCACATCACCGTTTCCAGGCGCTCGGCGATGTCGTACATCTTCATGTGCTTCTCTTCGGCCGACAGCTGCCGCGCCACTTCCTTGATCACCTTGTTGCGCGGATCGGACACGGTATAGACCGGGTGGCCGAAGCCGATCACCACTTCCTTGCGCTCCACCCGTGCCTTGATGTCGGCCTCGGCCTCGTCCGGCGTCTCGTAGCGCTTCTGCACTTCGAAGGCGACCTCGTTGGCGCCGCCATGCTTGGGCCCGCGCAGCGCGCCGATACCGCCGGCGATGCAGCTGTACATGTCGCTGCCGGTGCCGGCGATGACCCGACAGGTGAAGGTGGAGGCGTTGAACTCGTGCTCGGCGTACAGGATCAGGCTGGTGTGCATCGCCTTGACCCAGGAATCGCGCGGCGCCTGCCCATGCAGCAGGTGCAGGAAATGGCCACCGATCGAGTCGTCGTCGGTCTCGACATCGATGCGCACGCCGTTGTGGCTGAAGTGATACCAGTACAGCAGCATCGAGCCCAGGCACGCCATCAGCTTGTCGGCGATGTCGCGTGCGCCGGGATGGTTGTGGTCGTCCTTCTCCGGCTGCACGCAGCCCAGCACCGACACGCCGGTGCGCATCACGTCCATCGGGTGCGCCGAAGGCGGCAGCGTTTCCAGCGCATCCTGCACCGCGGCCGGGATGCCACGCAGTGCCTTGAGCTTGCGCTTGTAGAACGCCAGTTCGGCGCGGTTGGGCAGCTTGCCGTGCACCAGCAGGTGGGCGATTTCCTCGAACTCGCTGGTATTGGCCAGGTCGAGGATGTCGTAGCCGCGATAGTGCAGGTCGTTGCCACTGCGGCCGACCGTGCACAACGCGGTGTTGCCGGCGGCGGTGCCGGACAGGGCAACGGACTTCTTCGGCTTGAAGCCGGCGGCGGGGGTAGCTTGTTCGGACATGGCGATGACTCCGGAAGTGGGTGCGAAAGAGGCGTCTGGACGACCGGCGCTCAGCCGGCCTTGCCGGCGAACAACGCGTCCAGCCGCTGCTCGAAGGCGTGATAGCCGATGCGCTCGTACAACTCCTCGCGCGTCTGCATGGTGTCCACCACATTGCGCTGGTGGCCGTCGCGGCGGATGGCCTGGTAGACGTTCTCGGCCGCCTTGTTGGCGGCGCGGAAGGCCGACAGCGGGAACAGCTGGATCGCCACGCCGGCCGAGGCCAGTTCGTCGCGGCTGAACAGTGGCGTCTTGCCGAATTCGGTGATGTTGGCCAGTACCGGCACCTTCACCGCATCGACGAATTTGCGATAGGTGGCCAGGTCGTAGGCAGCCTCGGCGAAGATGCCGTCGGCACCCGCCTCGACGCAGGCGATGGCGCGCTCGATCGCGGCATCCACGCCATCGACCTGGATCGCATCGGTACGGGCGATGAGGAAGAACTCCGGATCGGTCTTGGCATCGGCGGCGGCCTTGACCCGGTCGACCATTTCCGCGGCCGAGACAATCTCCTTCCCGGGACGGTGGCCGCAGCGCTTGGCGCCGACCTGGTCCTCGATGTGGCAGGCGGCCGCACCGGCCTTGATCAGTGACTTGACCGTGCGTTCGATGTTGAAGGCGCTGGGGCCGAAGCCGGTGTCGATGTCCACCAGCAGTGGCAGGTCGCAGACATCGCTGATGCGACGCACGTCGATCAGCACATCTTCCAGGGTATTGATGCCCAGGTCCGGCAGGCCGAGCGAGCCGGCGGCCACGCCGCCGCCGGACAGATAGATCGCGCGATAGCCGGCGCGCTGGGCCAGCAGCGCATGGTTGGCGTTGAGCGCGCCAATGACCTGCAGCGGGGATTCTTCGGCAAGGGCGGCGCGAAAACGGGCGCCGGCGGAAGTAACGCTCATGGAAAGCTCCTGGAACAGACGGGGCGGGATCGGGCCATCGGCCATACCGCGATGGCGCTCAATCTGGCACTCTCGTACGCATTGATCAATCTTGATTCAATCAATCAACCTATCCATGGCCGACACCGACAACGAACTGGTCACCGCCGCCCAGGCTTGCACCCTGCTCGGCATCAGCACCGCCACGCTCTACGCCTATGTGAGCCGGGGGCTGCTGGCCTCGCGCCCGGGGCCGGACCACCGCAGCCGGGTCTACCTGCGCGCCGAGGTGCAGCGCCTGGCCCAGCGCAAGCGGGCCGGTCGCGGGGAGGCACGCGGGGCAGCGCAAAGCCTCGACCGCGGGCTGCCGGTGCTGGAGACGCGGATCTCGCTGATCCGCCCGGACTCACCGTACTACCGTGGGCAATCGGCCGTTGCGGCGGTGCGCAACGGCGCCACCCTGGAGGACATCGCGCGGCTGCTGTGGGATTGCGGCGAGCAGGATCCGTTTGCCGCCCCTTTGGGCACCACCTGGCCCGCGCGCGTGGCGGCCCTGGCCGGCGATGCCGGGCTGCCACCGATCGAGCGTGCGCTGGCCTGCATCCCGCTGCTGGCCCTGGACGTGCGCCAGGCGTTCAACCCTGCCCTGCCGGTGCGGCGCGAGATTGCCGCCACCCTGCTGCGCCACAACGCCGCCTTGCTGGTGGCGCGCACGCCGGATCCCCGGCCAGTGCACGAACTGCTGGCCGACGCCTGGCGCCCCGGCGATGGCGCATTCGCCGAGTTGGTGCGCGCCGCGCTGGTGTTGTGCGCCGACCACGAATTGAACGTCTCCGCGTTCGCCGCGCGTGTCGTGGCCTCGACCGGCGCGCACCTGCATGCAACCGTTTGTGCCGGGCTCTCGGCGCTCTCGGGCCCGCGCCACGGCGGCGCGACGATGCGCGCCTATGCGCTGCTGCGCGATGCCCTGGATAGCGGCGATGCCGCACACTTCATCGCCAGCCGCTGGCAACGCGGGGAAGATCTGCCGGGCTTTGGCCACGTGCTTTATCCACACGGCGATCCGCGCGGGGCCGAAGTGTTGCGCATGCTGCGCGAACTGCGTGGGGACCACGACGCGCTGCACGCAGTGGAAACCGTACTGGCCGCCGCCGAAGAAGCCAGCGGCCAACGCCCGAACATCGACGGCATGCTGGCGGCCATCTGCTTCGTGCACGATTTGCCCGCTACCCCAGCGCTGGTGCTGTTCGCCGCCGGCCGCCTGGCCGGCTGGCTGGCGCACGCGCAGGAACAGCAGGCGCTGGGCACGCTGATCCGGCCCCGGGCACGCTACACCGGCCTGCCGCCCGGCGTCATCGAGACTGCCGAGGGCCTGGAGTAGGATCGGCGCTTCCTCTGACGCGCCGACGCCCGATGCCCAGACATTCCGCTGGCCACGCCCTGGGCAAGCTCGTGCACGAGGAGTGCAGCGCGGTGATCGCCGGGTTGCGCGGGCGCAAGGCATTGCATACCCGCGTGCACGAGGCGCGCAAGGCGATCCGCCGCGCGCGTGCCTTGCTCGCCCTGGCCGAGGACGGCGATGCCGCATTCGACATCGGCCCGGCCGATCGCATCCTGCAACGCGTCGGCGATAGCCTCTCGCGCCTGCGCGACGCCCATGTCGCCATCGACACCGCACGCCTGGTCGGCAAGCAGACCGAAACAAAGCGCTGGCGGCCGGTGGTGATCGCATTGCGCGCGCGCTCGGCCGGGTTGATCGCGCACGAGCTGGAGCGCGACCCGGGCCTGGCGCGGCGCGTGTCCACGGTCGAAGGTGCGCTGCACTACCTGGACGCCCTGCCCTGGGCCGAGCTGACTGCTGCGCAGATTCGCGCAGGCTTGCAGCGCCAGCATCGCCGCGTCGAACGCGCGGCACGCCGCGCCGGCAAACATCCCGACGCCGACCGCCTGCATACCTGGCGACGCAAGGTACGGCGCTTGCGCATGCAGGTCGAAGCGCTGCCCAAACTCAAGCCGCACTGGTCCAAATCAACCCCGAGTGCGCCGAAATCGAAATCGCTGCACAAGCTGAGCGATGCATTGGGGCGCGAGCAGGATCTGCAGGTGCTGGCCGGGTTGTTGCGACGGTTGCCAGGCCTAGACGATCGGGCCGCTCGCCGCGCCGAACTGGACGCATTGATAGCAGCGTCGGCCGCGAATGCGGCGAACAGCAATTGACCGGTTTGCAACGCGCCGTCGCAATACCCTTTTCGCATGCGCCCGCCCCCCGCACCAGGGGCAAGTGACGCCGATCAGCGCCGGCGCCGACGCAGCCACCTGCGCCCCATCACTGCCGTGCCGAATCCTGCGATGCCCAGCGAGAGCAGATACAGCAGCACGATTTCGTCCCAGAACACCCAAGGCGAGCGCGCGACGCTAGCCTCGATCGTGCCCAGGCGCGGCGTGCGCAGATGGACCACGCCGGCGGCGACATCGCCAATGACTGCCCACGCGCCGACCCCGCCCACCAGCAGGCAGGCCAGGCCGGTGGCCATCGGCATTTTCTTCAGGCGGCGCGGAAACCAGCGCACGAACAGCGCGCCCAGCAGCAGCGCAAACGGAGGGAAGGCAATGCCGAGCAGCGTGGCAGGCGCCATGGATCGTCCTTGCGGAATACGCAGGTGCAGTGGAACCACGGGAAACAACACAGGAAGCGCGCGTGGCGACCGCCCTCCCAGGGGCCG
>DATLJF010000198.1:0-5946 GCA_035539015.1 Stenotrophomonas sp.
GCCGAATCAATGCGTCGCGCAGTCCACCGCGATCGCTTCCTGGCTTTGTCCCAGCGCGATGCGCGAGAACGAGACATCGGCGGCGGCCGCGCTGGCCACGTACGGCACCTGGACCAGCTTGGTCATGTCCGCACCGGCCGCCTGGAAGCACTTCAGCGGCACCGCCAGCGTCTGCCACTCGCCGGCCTTCAACGCCGCCACGGATTTGCCAATGTCGACCTGGCCCGAGCAGCCTTCGCCGCAGCCCACGCCCAGCCACAGCGGGCCGGTGACGGCGGCATCGCGGCGCAGGGTCACGTACAGCAGGATGTCGCCATTGGTTTCGCGGGCAACATCAATTGGCTTGGCCGATACCAGTTGCAGGCGGGCATCGGTGGCGCCGCTCCACTGCAGGCGACGTGCGTCTTCCTGCGCCTTGTGGTCGACCGCGCTCATCTTCAGGCTGCCATCGCCCAGGGCGACCGGCACGGTGGTGGCCGGCATGTCGGACTGCTTGGCACTGGACAACTGCATCGCCAGGCCGATCGCCGGCTTGCCGCGATTGAAATACACGCCGCCGGCGGACTGCTCGCCGCTGACGCCGGATTCCTCCGGCAACGCAGCCTGGTCGGCCTTGTCGGCGTAGGTCAGGCCGTAGCCGAAGGCGAACTGCGGGTTGTAGTCCTGCTGCCCGACATTGTTGTGGAACTGCACCGCGGTGCGCGGCCAGGAGAAGCTCAGCTTGCCCTTGAAGTCGTTCTGCACGCTGCCGTCGGCCTTGCGCAGGAGAACATCGGCGATGCCGCCGCCTTCCGAACCCGGCAGCCATGCGGCGACGAAGGCATCAGCGGTGTTGATCTCGCGGTTCATCCACAGCGGACGGCCGCTGAGGAACACCGCCACCACCGGGATGCCCTCGGCCTTGAACTTCTTCAGCAACTCCAGGTCGCTGTCGTCGCCCGGCTTGTACAGCAGGGTGGCGATATCGCCCTGGAACTCGGCATAGGGGTTCTCGCCGAACACCACCACCGCCACGTCAGGCTTGGCCTTGTACTGGCCGTCGATGGCCAACTCGGCCTTGCCGCCGGCCGCGTCGATCTGCTGCTTGAGGCCTTCCCAGATGGTGTTGCCGTTGGGGTAGTCGGCACGCTTGGTGCCGGTGCCCTGCCAATTGAGGGTCCAGCCGCCGGACTGCTTGCCCATGTCGTTGGCGCCGTCGCCGGCCACCAGGATGCGCTTGTGCGGGTCCAGCGGCAGGGTGCCGCCGTTGTTCTTCAGCAACACCAGCGACTCGCGCACGGCCTGGCGGGCGACGGCGCGGTGCTCGGGCGAACCGAGCAGTTCGAACTTGCCGCCCAGGGCGCGCTGCGAGGGCTTGCCGGCCTCGAACAGGCCCAGGCGCATCTTCACCCGCAGGATGCGGCGCACCGCATCGTCCAGCCGCTCCATCGGGATCTGCCCCGACTTCACCGAGGCCAGCTCGGTCTCATACAAGCCCTTCCAGCTGTCCGAGGCCATCGCCATGTCCAGCCCGGCGAGGAACGCCGAGGGGCAGTCGGTGGTGGTGCAGCCCTTGACCTGGCCGTGGCCGTTCCAATCGCCGACCACGAAGCCGCCGAAGTCCATCCGGCCCTTCAGTACATCGGTCAGCAGTGCCTTGTAGCCGTGCATCTTCTCGCCATGCACGCTGTTGAACGAGGCCATCACGCTCTGCGCGCCGGCCGCGATCGCCGGCGGGTAGCCGGCATTGTGGATCTCGCGCAGCGCCTGCTCGGTGGCGACATTGTCGCCCTGGTCCTTGCCGTCGGTGGTGCCGCCGTCGCCGAGGAAGTGCTTGACCGAGGAAATCACGTGGCTGCCGTCCAGGAAGGTCGGCGAACCGGGTTCGCCCTGCAGGCCCTTGACCATCTCGCCGGCATAGCTGGCGACCACTTCCGGCGATTCCGAATAGCCCTCGTAGCTGCGACCCCAGCGATCGTCCTGCGGCACCGCCACGGTCGGGGCGAAGGTCCACTCCATGCCGGTGGTACGGGTTTCGGCGGCAGTGACCTCGCCGATCTTGCGGATCAGCGCCGGGTTGCGCATCGCGCCCAGGCCGATGTTGTGCGGGAACAGCGTCGCGCCGACGATGTTGCTCTGCCCGTGCACCGCATCGATGCCGAAGATGATCGGGATGCCGTGGCCGCCCTGCGAGGTATCCATCGACGCCTCGTAGAACGTATCGGCAAGCTTGAGCCAATCGGCCGGCGCGGCGTTGTACTTGCCGCCCGGGTCCGAGCTGCCGCCGGCGAGGATCGAACCGATGTGGTACTTGCGCACATCGTCGGGAGTGATGCTGGCGATGTCGCCCTGGATGGTCTGGCCGACCTTCTCCTCCACGCTCATCTGCGCCATGACCTCATCCAGGCGCTTCTCCAGCGCCGCGTCATCGGCAAACGGCCACTTCACCGCCGGCCACTGGTCCGGATGGATGGCGAAGGCCTGCTCGGCCGCCGCTGGCGCCGGCTGCTCGGCGGTCTTGGCGGCATCACCGCCGCGCTGGCAGCCCGCCAGCAGGATCAACGAGGCAGCGGTAGCCGCGGCCAGCAGATGGCGGGACATCGGCGCCCGCGCGCGACGAGGCAACTTTTCCAAGAGGCGAGTCTCCATACAAAGGTTGCCGTCGGACGTTGCGCCGACGGCGGCGCCGGTACGCTTCCCGATTTGTATAGCGCTGTCAAACATGAGATTCGCTATAGCTTCCCGTCATTCGTATATCGGAATGAGATATAGGGGCGTGGAGGCGGGAAAAGTCGGCTTGCCGTGGTTGTGGCGGGGGTTTGGAGGGTCGATGATCGCGTGGCGCTGGCCGGCATATTGTTGCAGTGCGGCAGAGTGATTTATCGCGAGTGCGCGGATGAGGGGTGCGCTTGGGTTCTGGTTTGTAGAGCTTGGACGCTTTGTTGCTCCGTGCGGCGTTCGTGGCCGGGCCCTTGCCCGGGGGCGTTGGGCGACATGGACGTCGCCCAACGAGACACGCAGGGATGCAGTATTTGGCGTCCCCCGGGCAAGGGCCCAGCCCCGGGCGCCGCACGGAAAAATAAAGCAGCCGATCGCCAGCAACCGCAAAAACAAAACGGGCGCCGAAGCGCCCGTCCACTCAACCACAAGCAACCAAAATCAAACAGACCGCGCAGCAATCTCCGCCAGCGCCGCCCGGGTAACCGGATCACTCACCGCACCACCCTGCCCCTGCAGCGCCGGCAGCAATCCGCTGGCCAGCTGCTTGCCCAGTTCCACGCCGAACTGGTCGAACGCATTGATGCCCCACATCACCGACTGCACGTAGACACTGTGCTCGTACATGGAGATCAGCGCGCCCAACGCCTCGGGCGTCAAACGGTCGAACAGGATCAGGGTGCTCGGCCGTCCGCCCGGGTAATCCCGGGCCGGATCGTCGCTGCCCTGCCCATTGGCCAGGGCCTCGGTCTGCGCCAACAGGTTGGCCAGCAGCGCCTGGTGGTTCTCGACGTAGGGGTCATCGTTGACCACCGTGCCGATGAAGTCGGCCGGGATCACGCTGGTGCCCTGGTGCAGGGCCTGGAAGAAGCTGTGCTGCACGTCCGTGCCCGCCCCGCCCCACCACACCGCGACGGTGTCGCTGTCGACCGGGCTGCCGTCCAGCTTGACCCGCTTGCCCAGGCTTTCCATCACCAGCTGCTGCAGGTAGGCCGGCAGCAACGCCAGGCGCTGGTCGTAGGTCATCACCGCATTGGTAGCGCAGCCGAGCAGGTTGCGGTTCCACACTGCGGTCAGGCCATGCAGCACCGCGACATTGCCGGCCGCCGGCGTATTGAGCACATGCGCGTCGAACTGCGCCGCGCCGGCAAGCAATTGCTCGAAGCGCTCGAAGCCGATCGCCAGGGCAATCGGGAAACCCACCGCCGACCATAGCGAGTAGCGCCCGCCGACCCAGTCCCACATCGGCAGCACCCGGCCGGCCGCGATGTCGAAGGCCTTGGCCGCGCGCTCGGGATTGGCGCTGACCGCGTACAGCCGCTCGCTGCCACCCAGCCAGTCGTGCAGGATCTTGCCGTTGAGCAGCGTCTCCTGGGTACCGAAGGTCTTGGAGATGAGCACGCCGGCGGTGGTGGCCGGGTCGAGCGTGGCCAGCGTGCGCTGCATCGCCGCGCCGTCGACGTTGGAGACGAAGTGCACGCGGAAGCGCGCGCCTTCGACCGGGCGCAGCGCATCGGCGACCAGGCGCGGGCCCAGGTCCGAACCGCCGATGCCAACGCTGACGATGTCGGTGACGTTGCTACGCGACAGCGTTTCGATCAGCTCGCCCATGTGGGCACGTACCGCCGCGGCCGTGCGATAGGCCTCCCGTGCGACCGGGGCATCGGTGGCGTCGCCGCGCAAGGCGGTGTGCAGCGCGGCGCGGCCTTCGGTGACGTTGACCTGCTCACCGCGGAACAGGCGCTGGAACGCGCCCTCCACGTCGCGCTCGGCCGCCAGCGCCAGCAGCGCGTCCAGCGCGGCGCTGTCGTATTTCTGCCGCGCGAAGTTGAAGTACAACGGACCGACCCGTTTCGCATACCGCGCCGGCCGGCCGGTGTCGGCGGCAAGCAGATCGGGAATGGACGCCCCGCGCAGGCGCTGGGCGTGGGAGTGCAGCGAGTCGAATCCGTTGGACTGTGTCATGCGGCCTGTGTGGGGATGCTGTGGTTGGTGTGGGTGATCTGGTTGCGCCCGTCCACGTACACCAGGTCGGGCTTGAAGATCTCGGCTTCAGCGGCGCTCAGGCCGACGAAGGCGGCAATGATGATCAGGTCGCCGACCTGCACGTGGCGCGCGGCGCCGCCGTTGAGCGAGATCACCCCGCTGCCGGCCTCGGCGCGGATGGCGTAGGTGCTGAAACGGCTGCCGTTGGTGACGTCCCAGATGTGCACCTGCTCGAACTCGCGGATGCCGCTGGCCTGCAGCAGCAGGTCGTCGATGGCGATGGAGCCTTCGTAGTTGAGCTCGGAATGGGTAACGGTGGCGCGGTGTATCTTGGCTTTCAGCAGGGACAGTTGCATGGGGCAGGACAGCACGTAGGAAAGACGGGCAGTTTAGCGGCCGGGGACGGTGAAAGGTGAAGGCGGGCGACGCGGTCCCGCCACGCCGGTTCAGAACTCGAGGTTGTCGATCAGCCGGGTCCGGCCCAGCCGCGCCGCGACCAGGGCCACGCGCGGGCCGGCATAGGCATCGTCCGGCGGCTCGGTCAGGGCCGGGGTGCGCACCACTGCGTAGTCGACCTCGAAACCTGCCGCGGCCAGCTGTGCCGACGCTGCAGCCTCGGCCTGCGCGCGCGCGGTGCCAGCCGTGCAGGCCTCACGCAGTCCCAGCAGCACCTGGCGGATCACCGCCGCCACCGGGCGCTCGGCGGCCGACAGGTACTGGTTGCGCGAGCTCATCGCCAGCCCGTCCTGCTCGCGCACGATGCTGCCGCCGAGGATCTCGATCGGGAAGGCCAGGTCCGAGACCATCTGCCGGATCACCGCCAACTGCTGGTAATCCTTCTTGCCGAACGCAGCCACGTCGGGCTGGGCCTGGTTGAACAGACGCGCCACCACCGTGCACACGCCATCGAAATGACCCGGGCGGCAGGCGCCTTCGAGCACGTCGCTGACTCCGGGTGCACGCATGCGCATCGCCAGCTCGGTGCCGAGCGGGTACATGGTGTCCACGCTCGGCAGCCACAGCACATCGCAACCGGCGTCCTCAAGGCCGCGCATGTCGGCCTCGGGCGTGCGCGGGTAGCGGGCGAAGTCTTCGTTCGGGCCGAACTGGGTCGGGTTGACGAAGACGCTGGAGACCACGCGGTCGGCGTACTGGCGCGCCAGCATCACCAACGAAAAGTGCCCGGCGTGCAGATTGCCCATGGTCGGCACCAGCGCCACGCGCAGGCCCTCGCGCTTCCAGCCGGTGACAAGCTCGCGCAAG
>DATLJF010000199.1:0-9071 GCA_035539015.1 Stenotrophomonas sp.
GTCAGCGGCCGCGGGACTTTTCCTGCTGCGCTGAGGGGGACAAGCCGCCAGGGACGGCACCGCCTTTCAACTCGCCCGCCGCGCCGGGCATGGCGTGACTTTGCCGCCGATTACCCCTGCTCGACTGTCCGGCCCGCCCGGAACGAAGCGTCAATCTCCTACGCGCACGGCCAGCCCCTCCCGACTGTAAACAAAAACGTTGTCATATACACATATACGTGTATATTGACTCCATGGCGCAGGGAAGGCGCTGGCATGAAGACATCGGAATTCCGGCGCTGGTTGAAGTTGCGCGGCGTGGCCTTCGAAGAAGGTCGCCGCCATACCAAGCTGACCTTCAAGGGCCGCCATTCGACATTGCCGCGGCATGCCGACGAAATCGGCGAAGGACTACGTCTGGCCATCATCAAACAACTGGGCCTGTGGAGGTCGCTGCATTGACCGGCAAAAACTCCCGCTACCCCACCCGCACAACAGGAGCGCGCCCAGGCGCGGCGAGCGAACCATGAAATATCCAGCTCGAATCGAAGGCAAGCAGGGCGATTTCGTCCTGAGCTTCCGCGACATCCCCGAAGCCGTCACCGGCGCCGCGACCCTGGAAGATGCGCGCGACCTGGCGTTGGACTGCCTGGTTACCGCGATGGACTTCTACTTCGACGATCGCCGCCAGGTTCCGCCGCCATCCAAGCCGAAGAAAGGCGAATTCCTGGTGGCGCTGCCGCCCAGCATCGCCACCAAGGCGCTGCTGCTGAACCGCATGCTGGAGTCGAAGGTCACGCCGGCCGAGTTGGCGCGGCGGCTCAACACCACGCCGCAAAGCGTCAATCGATTGGTCGACCTGCGGCATACCACCAAGATCGACACGTTGGCCGAAGCGCTGCGCGCGCTGGGGGCGGAGTTGGAGGTGGGGTTGGTGGCGGTGGCTTGAGGGTGCGGTAGTGGCGGAGAGAGTGGGATTCGAACCCACGGAAGGTTTGACCCTTCGCCGGTTTTCAAGACCGGTGCCTTAAACCGCTCGGCCATCTCTCCGTTGCTTTGCTTTCGCACTGCGCGGCACCGCATTGCGCGGGCCGGCGCGCATTCTCGCACGAGCCCGGCGTTCGCCGCACGGGCCCGGCGACATCGGCCCTCAGCCGACCTCGGCCACCAACGCCGGCTGCTGCACGCGCTTGAGCTTTTCGGCCAGCTTGCCGCAGTCGCCACCGCAATCCAGGCGCGAGCGCTCGATCTCGCGCGGCAGGCGTTCGGCGAGGAAGTCGATGAACACCCGCACCGCCGGCAGCAGGCCGCGGCGCGAGGCGAACACGGCGTGGCAGATGCCCTGCGGCAGCGTCCAGTCGGGCAGCACCACTTCCAGCTCGCCACTGCGCACCGCTTCGGCGCAGACCGTCTCCGGCAACATGGTGATGCCGAAACCGTCCTTGGCCATGGACTTGAGCAGCGGGAAATCGAAGCCCGCCAGGCGCGGCTGCAAATCGACCCGGCGCACTTCGCCGTTGGGGCCGTGCAGCTCCCAGCGCTGGTGCACTTCGTCTTCGCTGATGCTCATGGTGGTGTGGCTGGCCAGGTCTTCCGGCGTCTTCGGCCGGCCGACGCGGTCCAGATACTTGGGGCTGGCGACCAGCAATTCCTGCACCTGGCCGAAGCTGCGCATCACCAGGCTGCCGTCGTCATCCAAGCGCGAACGCACGCGCAGCGCGATGTCATAGCCTTCATTGATGACGTCAACGCGGCGGTTGCTGATGTTCAACTGCAGCCGCACCTTCGGGTACTTCTCCAGGAATTCGGGCAACAGCTTCGGTAATTGGATCTGCGCCAGCGAAACTGGCACGCTGACCCGGACCAGGCCACGCGGCTCGGCGCTGAGGCGATCGACCACCTCGCGCGCGGCCTGGGCCTCGGCCAGCATGGTCTGGGCGTGGCGGTGCACGCTCATGCCTACATCCGTAACGGCGAAACGACGGGTGGAGCGTTGCAGCAAGCGCACGCCCAGGTCGGTTTCAAGCTGGCTGATACGCCGGCTCAGGCGCGATTTGGGAATGCCCAAGGCCCGCTCGGCCGCAGCGAAACCGCCGTGGTCGACCACCATCGCAAAGTAATAAAGGTCATTCAGGTCGTGCATGGCCGCAATTCCACTGTTAGAACGATACGTGGCATTTGACCACCTTTATCCCATAAATGCAACCATCTACCTTTGCACCCAACGCGGCGACCGCCGCTCCCAAAGCAAAGGTTCTTGCGATGAAACTGCTCCACTTGGATTCCAGCGCCCTGGCCGACAACTCCGTCACCCGTGAGCTCAGCGCCGCCGTGGTTGCCCGGTGGCGTGCCCTGCAGCCCGGCCTGCAGGTCGAATACCGCGACCTGGACAGCGAGCCGCTGCCGCACCTGACCGGCCAGAGCCTGGCCAAGGCCGACCCCGCCGAAGCCGCAGCCTCCGAGCGCACGCTGCAACAGTTCCTGGATGCCGACGTCGTAGTGATTGGCGCGCCGATGTACAACTTCTCGATTCCGTCGACCCTGAAGGCCTGGATCGACCGCGTGGCCGTGGCCGGCCGCACCTTCCGCTACACCGAGAAAGGGCCCGAAGGCCTGGCCGGCGGCAAGCGCGTGATCGTGGCCAGCGGGCGTGGCGGCCTGCATACCGGCGCACCGAGCGACTTCCAGGAGCCGTACCTGCGCCAGGTGTTCGGGTTCCTGGGCGTGAAAGAAATCGAGTTCGTCCGCGCCGAGGGCGTGGCGTACTCGCCGCAGCATCGCAGTGATGCGCTGGCCGGGGCACATGCGTCGATCCAGCAGATCGGTGCGTTGGCCGAGGCGGCTTGAGCCCCTAGATTTCCGGCGCACTCCCTCCTCGTCGGCGTCGGGAATCGGACGGACCTGCTTTGGTGGGTCCGTTTTTTTTTGCTTCTTTGGACTTTTTGTTTTTACGTGCGGCGTTTGGGGCCGGGCCCTTGCCCCGGGGGACGCCAAATACTGCATCCTGCGTGTCTCGTTGGGCGACGTCCATGTCGCCCAACGCCCCCGGGGCAAGGGCCCGGCCCCAAACACCCGAGGGAAAGTCGCGTTTGTGTGGGGAGAGTCGCCCTCATCCGTCGCTGTCGCGACACCTTCTCCCACGCGTGGGAGAAGGACGGCAAGGTTTAGTGCACGCTGGAATCAATCGCCGACAGCATCTGCTGTCCTTCTCCCGTTGCGGGAGAAGGTGGCCCGTCAGGGCCGGATGAGGGTGCTTTTCTCTCCCCACAAACCAGGCTGATCTGTCGGGTGGTCGGGGGCAGACCCTGTTCGGGACAATTGGCGACATGGATGTCGCCAATTAGCCCCCATGGATGGGTTCACGGCGTGTCCCGAACAGGGTCTGCCCCCGGCCACCGCACGCAACAACAAAACAACAAAAACAACAAAAATCAGCCGACCCGCAAAACCCCACCCATATAAGGCCGCAAAACCTCAGGCACATCGATCGACCCATCGGCGTTCTGGTAGTTCTCCATCACCGCGATCATCGCCCGACCCACCGCCACGCCCGAGCCATTGAGCGTATGCACCGGCTCCGGCTTGCCAGTCTCTGGATTGCGCCAGCGTGCCTGCATGCGCCGCGCCTGGAAGTCGCCGCAGTTCGAACACGAGGAGATTTCGCGGTAGGTGTTCTGCGAGGGGAGCCAGACTTCGAGATCGTAGGTGCGCGTGGCCGAGAAGCCCATGTCGCCGGTGCACAACAGCACCTTGCGATACGGCAGGCCAAGCTTTTCCAGCACTACTTCGGCACAGCGGGTCATGCGTTCGTGTTCGGCGGCGCTGTCGGCGGGTTTGCAGATGCTGACCAGTTCGACCTTCTCGAACTGGTGCTGGCGGATCATGCCGCGGGTGTCGCGGCCGCCGCTGCCGGCTTCGGCGCGGAAGCACATCGATAAGGCGGTCATGCGCAGTGGCAGGCGCTCGGCGTCGAGGATTTCTTCGCGCACGATGTTGGTCAACGGCACTTCGGAAGTGGGAATCAGGTAGCGCGCCGAGTCGCCCACGGCGGTGCGGAACAGGTCTTCTTCGAACTTCGGCAGTTGCCCGGTGCCGCGCAGGGCATCGGCGTTGACCAGCAGCGGCACGTTGGTTTCTTCGTAGCCGTGCTCGCCGCCGTGCAGGTCGATCATGAACTGCGCCAGCGCGCGGTGCAGCCGCGCGATCGGGCCGCGCAGTACGGTGAAGCGGGCGCCGGAGAGTTTGGCCGCGGTTTCGCTGTCGAGCCAGCCGTGGCGGGCGCCGAGTTCGACGTGGTCCTTGACCTCGAATTCGAACGTGCGCGGGGTGCCCCAGCGCGTTTGCTCGACGTTCGCGGACTCGTCGGCGCCCAGCGGCACGTCGGCTTGCGGCAGGTTGGGAATGACCAGCGCGATGGCTTCTAGTTCGCCGCGGATACGCTCCAGTGCGATTTCCGAGGCCTTGAGTTCGTCGCCAAAGCCGGCCACTTCGGCCATCAGCGCGGTGACGTCTTCGCCCTTGGCCTTGGCCTGGCCGATCGCCTTGGAGCGGCCGTTGCGCAGGCTCTGCAGTTCCTCGGTACGCACCTGGATGCGCTTGCGCTCGCTTTCCAGCGCGGCCAGCGCGGCGGTGTCGAGCGCGTAGCCGCGCGTGAGGCGCAGGCGTTCGGCGAGTTCAGCGGGCTGTTGGCGGAGCAGGACCGGATCAAGCATGAGGCGGATTTCTGAAGGGACAGTTGCTGGATTATCGCCTGTCCCGGGCAGGCGCGTCGCCCGCCCTCGCCCGCTGTGCCAGAATCGCTGGAGAACTCCCACGAGTGCTCCCGTGTCCCGATCCAGCGCCCCCGGCTCCTCCGACCCGCACATCGTCCTGCGCCTGCCGCGCAATACCTTGAAGATCGCCGCCATCGCCTTCGGCGTCGGGCTGCTGCTGTTCCTGCTGGTGTGGGCCACCGGCCGCAAGAGCGATTTCTATCGCGCCGACACGGCCGCCACGCCCGCTGCGCCTGCGGACGCTCCGATCGCGCCGCTGCCCGAGCCGCTGGCCGCTGGCGATGCCGCCAGCGATATGCCCGAGGCCAAGGCGCCACCGGCCGACGCTGCCGAGCCGCCGCCGCAGCTGGTCGAGACCCGCCCCGCTCCGCCGCCGACGTCCGTTCCCGCGCCGCCGCCCAATGGCACGGCACCGGGCCCGGGCGCGTCCCTGGCACCGGGCGACCGACCGGTGCCGCTGGCTGGTCACATGCAGCCGCCGAACTATCCGCCGGCGGCGTTGCGTCGTGGCGATCGCGGCACGGTGGTGGTGCGGGTCGAGGTCGATACCAGCGGCGCGCCGGCCGGTGTGGCGCTGGTGCAGCGTAGTGGCTCGCGCGATCTGGATCGCGCGGCGATGGAGGCGGTGCGCGCCTGGCGCTTCCAACCGGCACAGCGCGAGGGCCAGGCCGTGCCCGGGTCGATCGAAATTCCGTTCGATTTCAAGCCCGCTCAGTAAGCTGAACCCTGCCAGCCCCGCGGCTGGCGCATTCACTTCGGGCTGACACCCTCGGCCTCGTTTTGGATCAAGACTGCCTGCGTCCACCCAGACAAAGGAGTTGTTCCATGTCCACGACACCGACGCATACCCATGACTACCGTCAGCCCCAGGCCGTCGCAGCCGAACCGCGGCGCGAGCGCGGGACCTCACCCTGGCTGTGGGCATTGTTGATCCTGGTGTTGGTCGCGGCGCCCGCCTGGTGGTGGATCCGCAACAGCCAGGAAAACATGGCCCCGATACCGGCGACGACCACGAACACCGACACGACCATGCCGCAGCCGCTGCCCGAAGCCAGTAACCAGCGCCCGGCAACGATGGTGCGCCATACCTCGCCGAAGCCGGCACCGGCGCTGCGTGACCGCGACGCGCGTCCGCTGGCGTCCAATCCCGTGCCGGCCTACCCGGCGCGGGCGCTGCGATCGGGTGTGGAAGGCAGCGTGACCGCGCGCTTGCAGGTCGATGCCCAGGGCCGTGTCAGTGACGCGGAGATCGTTGGGCGCAGTGGCGACCGCGACCGCGAGCTGGATCGCGCCGTGCTCAACACCGTGCGCGGCTGGCGCTTTGAACCGGCGGTGCACGACGGCCGTGCCGTAGCCACCACCGTCCAGTTGCCGGTGGAGTTCCGCGCCGCGCAGTAACGGCGCCTGTCCTGCGTCCTGCGCGCCGCTAGCCGGCGCGCAGGGCGAATCCCGCGGTCGTGGCCAGGCTGTCGAAGCCCGGGAAGGAAGTCGCGACGTTGGCCACGTCCTCCACCACCACCTCGGCGCTGGCCAACTGGCCGGCAATGGCGAAGGCCATGGCAATGCGATGGTCGCCATGGCTGTCGATCCGGCCACCGCCGATCGCGCCGCCCTGGATCGTGGCCCCGTCCGGGGTTTCATCGACGCTCACGCCCAGGCTGCGCAGGCCGTTGGCCATCGCACCGAGGCGATCGGATTCCTTGACCCGCAGTTCGGCCGCACCGCTGACCACGGTCTGGCCCTGGGCCGCGGCGGCGGCGACGAACAGCGCCGGGAATTCATCGATCATGTCCGGCACCAACGCTTCGGGAATGCGCGCGCCATGCAGCGGCGCGTAGCGCACGCGCAGGTCGGCTACCGGTTCGCCGCCGTGCTCGCCGTGGTTTTCTTCGACGATATCGGCGCCCATCAAGCGCAATGCGGCCAACAGGCCGGTGCGGCGGGGATTGAGGCCGACCGCGCGCAACCGCACTTCCGAGCCCGGGATCACGCTGGCAGCGACGATAAAGAACGCGGCCGAGGAAAAGTCCGCCGGCACGGCGATATCGGTGGCGCGCAAACGTTGCCCCCCGCGCAGGCGCGCACGGCCCGGTGAAAACTCGATCTCCACGCCGAACGCCGACAACATGCGCTCGGTGTAGTCGCGGGTCGGATGCGGCTCGCTCACCGAGGTCTCGCCCGCGGCGTAGAGCCCGGCCAGCAACACCGCCGACTTGACCTGCGCACTGGCCACGGGCGAGACGAAATCGATGCCGCGCAGGGACTGGCCGCCGTGGATACGTAGCGGCGGGGTGCCCTCTGCCTCGGTATCGATACGCGCGCCCATCTGCGCCAGCGGCGCGGTGACCCGGCGCATCGGCCGCCGCGACAGCGACTCATCGCCCACCAGCACGCTGTCGAACGGCTGCGCCGACAAGAGGCCGGCCAACAGACGCATCCCGGTGCCGGCATTGCCGCAGTCCAGCGCCGCAGCGGGCGGCCTGAGGCCGTCGACACCGACACCGTGGACGATCCGCTGCGAGGCCGAGGGCGTTTCGATACGCACGCCAAGCTGGCTGAAGATTGCCGCGGTCGAGCGGGTGTCCTCGCCCTCGAGGAAACCGTCGATGCGCGAGACACCGTCGGCGAGTGCGGCGAACATCACCGCACGGTGGGAGACGGACTTGTCCCCGGGAATGGCCAGCGTGCCCTGCAAGGGGCGGCCCTGGCTGGCGATCCAGCTTTGCTTTGCGGTCATGTCTTTCCTGTTGCGAAAGGTCTGCGCGGGCGCTCAGGGAATGGCGACCGGATAGGAACCGAGCACCTTGACCTGTGCCGAGTGCGATTCCAGCTCGGCCAATGCCTGCTTCATCGCCTCGTCCTCGACGTGGCCGGCCAGGTCGATGAAGAAGCCGTACTCCCACTTGGCCTGGTGCGAGGGCCGCGACTCGATCCGGTTCATGCTGATGCCGTGGCGGGCGAACGGGCTCAATACGTCGAACAGCGCGCCGGGCTTGTCGTGGATGAACACCAGGATCGACGTGCGGTCGTGGCCGGACGGCGGGAAGATCTTGCGGCCGATCACCAGGAAGCGCGTGGTGTTGTCGTCGTCATCCTCGATCGACTTCATGATGACCTTCTTCAGGCCATACACGTGCGCGGCACTCTCCCCGCCAATGGCCGCAGCGTCCTCGGCGTTGCGCGCGCGGCGCGCGCCTTCGGCGTTGGAGGAGACCGGCAGCTTCTCGACCTTGGGCAGGTTGGAGCGCAACCAGCCGGCGGTCTGCGCGAACGATTGCGGATGGCCGTAGATCCGTTCGATGTCTTCCAGCCGGCCGCTGCGCGAGAGCAGGAATTGATGCACGCGCAGCTCGACTTCGCCGCATATCTTCAGGTTCGAGGTGAGGAACATGTCCAGGGTGACCTGGATGGTGCCCTGGCCGGAATTCTCCACCGGCACCACGCCGAAGTCGGCATTGCCGGCCTCCACTTCCTGGAACACCTCTTCAATACTGGCCATCGGCTGTCCCACCGCCGAGCGACCGAAGTGCTTGAGCACGGCCTGCTGGCTGAAGGTGCCTTCGGGGCCGAGATAGCCGATCTTCAACGGCTCCTGCTGCGCCAGGCAGGCGGACATGATCTCGCGGAACACGTGCACCAGCACTTCGTCGCTGAGCGGACCTTCGTTGCGGTCCACCACCATGCGCAGTACCTGCGCTTCGCGTTCGGGGCGGTAATAGTCGACCGCCGCGGCGAGCTTGCCCTTGGCCTTGCCGACCTGGTGGGCGAAGTGCGCGCGCTCGGCGATCAGCGCCTGGATGCCGCGGTCGATCTCGTCGATCTTGGCGCGCACGTCGGCCAGCGCCGGCGGTGGCGACACCGCCGGCGCTGCCTTGGCGGCGGGCTTGTTCGGTACGGCTTTTTTCTTTGCGGCCATTGCGTATTCCCGTGTAGTGCGGTCTTCAGCCGTGGCGCTGGCGGAAGTCGTGCATGAAATCGACCAGCGCCTGCGCCCCAGTAACCGGCATGGCGTTGTAGAGCGAGGCGCGGATGCCGCCCACCGCCTTGTGGCCCTTGAGCGCCAGCAGCCCGGCGGCCTTGGATTCGCTGACGAACAGCGCATCCAGGCGCTCATCGGCCAGGAAGAACGGGATGTTCATCCGCGAGCGCACCGCTGCCGCCACTTCGTTGCGGTAATAGCCGCCGGAGCCGTCGATGGCGCCATACACCAGGCGCGATTTCTCGGCGTTGCGGCGGGCGAACTCCTCCACCCCGCCCTCGTCAAGCATCCACTTCACCGTCAGGCCGAGCAAATACCAGTTCCAGGTCGGCGGCGTGTTG
>DATLJF010000200.1:0-67558 GCA_035539015.1 Stenotrophomonas sp.
CCTCCGGTTCTCCGATCAGCCGCCCGCCCGAATTTCCGCTCAACGAAGTCGAATAAATACCGGCGCCAGGCGCAGAGATGCAGTAGGCGCGCGTATAGGAGCAAGTACTGGAGGTGTCATCGATCTTGTAGCCGCCGCGGCCATCGCGATCGAGATTGGCCACGGTGAGCCAGTAGGGCTCGGCGTCAGGGCGGAACTGCGGCAAGCCCGAATAGAGATTGGCCATGCGTAGCGAATCGTTGCCCAACGTAACCACATTGAGTATGCCGTTGCGCTTGGCACCGTCCACGTGGGCATCGGCTTCGGCCTGCAAGGTGCGGTAATTGCGCCCAAGCGTGGCCAATGTGTTCTCCGACGCCGGGCTTTCTGCGATCGGCTGCCAAAGCTCGATATTGGCCACTCGTGCACCGCGCGAGTGCAACTGGTCGTAGAAAGAATGGATGACCTTGGGATCGCGCAAGAACGGGGAAAGCCCGTGATCCTTGAGCTCATAGCTGTCGCCTTTCGGGAGCCACTGGCTGACTTGCATCGTCGGTTGCATCTGCGCGATCACCAGGCGCGCGTCGAAGGCCACACCATGCATGCCCTTGCCATCGCGCGCGGCGGCCATGGTCCCGGCAGTGTGGGTGCCATGATCGCTGAACGCATCGACGATCGTGTCGCCACCCGCTTCCTGCGTACCGATCTCGCGCGTCTCGGTGAGCAGGTCGCCGACCGAGTTGAAGCACATGCCATCGCCACGCAAGACTACCTGCGTCCGCGACGTGCAGCCTTGCTGGACCAAGGGCAGCGCCACATGGCCGCGCCCTGCAAACTCGGGATGGCCCAATGCAGTGCCATCGTCGTAGTGGCCAATGACCTGGCCCTTGCCCGTCAGCCCGCGCGCATAGGCATGGTGCACGTTGATTGCAGACAGGCCCCATCGCGCTGGAACTCGACGCTTTTCCAGCTATCGGGCGCACCGATCCGGCCGGCCTCCTGCGCGCTCGCCTCCACGCCGGGCAGCATTGCGCACAGCAATGCCGTGGCGATGCCGAGCGACAGCCGTGCGCGCCGGCTGTGCGCCGGCCGATCCAGGAGGGTGGACGAGCTCACCCTGCCGATCCCGGCTGCGGCGGTCCGCGATGAAAAGGTACAAGGAACGATGAGTGCCCCTAAGGCACGGCAACTCGGCACTGCAGGATGCATGTCTTCCTCCAAAGCGAATAGGAGCTGCACACGCACTGAAAACCCCGGCGATCGCCATGCCGGGGTCCGCGGCCGCAACCTGAGCTCAAGACTGAGGCCCGCTGCGTGAGCAGCCGACCTAACGTAGTGCGCGCCGCCGCAACGCAAGCTGGTCTTTATTCACAACCTGGCGCTTGGTACGAATATTCCAACGGCTTCGTGAACGCCGCACGCAAGAAAAAGGGCCGCACATGGCGGCCCTTTTAGGTGGTTGACGGCAGCGTGGAGCGCTATCAACGCATACCGGCGGTTCCCGCCGCACCCTCGCGCATCGGGATCAGGTGGATTTCCACCCGACGGTTCTTGGCGCGGCCGGCATCGGTGCCGTTGTCGGCGATCGGCATGCGCTTGCCCATGCCTAGCACTTCCATGCGCTCACGCTGTACACCCTGCGCGGTGAGGTACTGCGACACCGAGGTGGCACGCTGTTCGCTCAGGCGCTGGTTGACCTGGTCGCTGCCGATGCTGTCGGTATGGCCGACGACCTCGACCATGGTCTGGTTGTATTCCTTCAAGGTGGCGGCAACTCCGTTGAGGGCGCCATAGAACTCCGGCTTGAGCGTGGACTTGTTGAAGTCGAAGGTCACGCCATCGGGCAGGTTGAGGGTGATGTTGTCGCCCTGTCGGGTCACCTCGATGCCGGTGTTGGCGGTGCGCTCGCGCAAGGCGCGCTCCTGCCGATCCTGGTACTGGCCCACTGCTGCACCGCCCAGGGCACCAATGCCGGCGCCGATCATCGCGTGCTGGCGGCGCTCAGTGGCGCTGTCGCCGGTGAGCAGGCCGCCGGCCACGCCGATGGCGGCACCAATCAGCGCGTTGCGTCCGGTCTTGTTCTGTTGCTGGGTCGGGTTGCCGTACGGATCCTGCTGCACATAGGAGCCGCCGGTGGCACAGGCGGACAAGGCAAGCGCGGCGGCGGCGGCCAGACAAAGGGGCTTGCTTGCGGCTCGGAACATGGATGTCCTCCTTGGGATACGGCACGGTGCCGGCTTCAATGGCTGGGAGGATAAACACGCCGCCGCCATTACAGGATGAGGAAGCAGCACTGCGCCAGGGGCGTGGCCGGGCTGCGTTCAGCAAGGTGGCCGCGACGTTCAGGCGCCACGCATTCGCGCATAGGCCGCCAGCGCTTGGCTGCGCCCTTGCGCCAGGTCCACGATCGGCTGCGATGGATAGTCCGGTGCATGCATCGCCAGGGCGCCGGGGTGTTCCCACGGCGCGAAGCGTTGTTTGGGCGGCAACGACGCCAGCTCGGGCACCCAGCGGGCGATGTAGCGCGCATGCGGATCGAAGCGCCGCGCTTGCGCAACCGGATTGAAGACGCGGAAATAAGGTGCGGCATCGGCGCCGCTGCCGGCCACCCACTGCCAGCCGAGCGTGTTGTTGGCCAGGTCCGCATCCACCAACGTGTTCCAGAACCAGCGTGCGCCCACCCGCCAATGCGCGCGCAGATGCTTGACCAACAGGCTGGCGACGATCATGCGCACGCGATTGTGCATGTAGCCGGTCGCCCATAGCTCGCGCATCCCGGCATCGACGATCGGAATACCGGTTCGGCCGCGCTGCCAGGCCACCCGTTCGGTCCGTGAGAGCGTGGCCCAGGGAAAGCGGTCGAAGCGCGCATCCATGTTGTGCCTGGGCGTGCGCGGGAAGTGATGCAGCAGGTGATAGGCGAACTCGCGCCAGCCCAACTGGCGCACGAAGGCATCGGTATCGGCGGCGTTGCCGGCATTGCGTTCTGCGGCCAGCGTCGCCGACACGCGCCACGGCGCGATTTCGCCGAAGTGCAGGTGCGGCGACAGCCGCGAAGTGCCGGTACGGTCCGGCAGGTCGCGCTGCTCGCGATAGCCGCGTAGCGCGCCCTCGGTGAACGCTTCGAGCATTGAACGGGCACCGGCTTCACCCGGCTGCCAATGCCGCCAGAAGGGCTCATCCCAACGTGGCGAGGGCAGCAGATCGAGGTCGGCGAGCGCATCGCCCGGCACCGCCGCCGGCGTGGGCAGGCGGTCCGGCGCGTCCCATCGCGCCGGCGCTTGCCATTGCGCCAGGGCCGCGCGCCAGAACGGCGTGAATACCCTGTAGGGACTGCCCTGCTGGGTCGCCAGCGCCCATGGCTCGAAAAGCAACGCGCCGTTGTAGCTCTCGCACTGCAGGCCCTGCTCGCGCAGCCGGCGTTTGATGCGCGCGTCGCGTGGCTGGGTTGCCGGTTCGTACTTGCGGGTCCAATAGACCGCCTGCGCGCCGCTTTGCACGATCACTTCCTGCAGCACCTGCTCACTATCGCCACGGCGCAGCAGCAACTCCGAACCGCGTGCACGCAGAGCGTCGCCCAGGGCCTGCAGTGAATGGTGCAACCAGGCGTTGGACGCCGCCCCTGGCGCCCATGCGCCTTCTTCCTGCGGGGCGTGGATGTACAGCAGCAGCGGCACGTGCCCGGCCTCCAGTGCCGCGCGCAGGGCCGGTTGATCGTCCAGGCGCAGGTCGCGCCGCAGCCATACCAATGCGTGGGTCATGCGCAAACCAGCGAAGTCGGGCCGCGATCATAACCAAAGGGCGGTAGTGACCCGATCACGCAAGGCCTGGCGCATGCCCGCGAGGCTAGTGACGGGTGGACGGGGTCGCCGCTGCAGCCAGGAGCTCGACTTCGGCCAACGAACAGCGATCTGCGTCGCCGCGGTCCTCGATCACCAGCCGGTAATGGCGATGGCGGGCCGGCGTGGCCAGCCGGAACGGCCGCGTGTACCGCGCCCATTCAAACGCCTCTCCCGCGCGTTGGTCGAGCAGTCTCCAATGGCGGCCGTCGTCCGAGCCTTCCAGTCGCCACGCCGCCGGATAGCGGCCGCTGCTGCCGGAGGTGAGCGTATAGAACGTCACCGCGCCCTCGGGCGGCTTCGCCAACGCATACGACAAGGTGGGCGGTGCGCGACAGGAGAATGCGATCTCGGTGTCGGAGGTATCGTCGAACAGCGCGTTGGCGTCGATTCCCGGCGAACGCGTCGCAGCCACGCCGCGTCCGCTGCCAGTGATGTCGGCCAAGGGCGCCGGTGGCGCCTCGCCCGTGGTCAAGGAAGTCGGCAGCGCCGCCGGCTCGCTCCCCCAGGCCGCTGGCTTGGACGACATCTCGAATTCGATGTGGCCGCCCTCGGCCAGCAACCGGTGCGGGATGGCGGTGCTGCGCCAGGGCTTGCCGTTGACATTGACCGCGGCCACGTACCGATTGGCGGCGCTGTTGCCCGGTGCGCTGATCACCAGCGAACGGCCGTTTTCCAGGTGCACGGTCGCCCGGGTGAACAGCGGCGAGCCGATCACCAATTGGTCGCTGCCCATTTGCAGCGGATAGAAGCCCAGCGCCGCGAACAACCACCAGGCCGAGGTTTCGCCGTTGTCTTCATCGCCCGGGTAGCCCTGGCCGATATCCGAGCCGCCATACATGCGCGCCAGCACCTCGCGCACGATCTCCTGGGTGCGCCACGGCTGTCCGGCATACAGGTACATCCATGGCACATGGTGGGCCACCTGGTTGGAGAACCCCCACTGGCCCATGCGCACGTCGCGTGCCTCGACCATTTCATGGATCAGCCCGCCGTACGAGCCCGGGAAGCCAGCGGTTTCCGGAGTGGAAAAATACTGGTCGAGCTTGCGCGCAAGCGCTGGGCGCCCGCCGTATAGATTGGCCAGGCCCTGGCCATCGTGCGGCACCAGGAACGCGAAGCCCCAGCCGTTGGTTTCGGTGTAGTCGTGCGCGTGGCCCCAGACCCGTGGGTCATAGTCGCCGGGCTGCGACTTCCACTGCCCGTCGAGCGCCCGGCCCTGGAAAAAGTCGATCGCCGGATCGAACATTCGCACATAGTTGAGGGCGCGGTGGCGGTAGTAGTCGCTCTCTTCCTGCAATCGCTGCGCCGGCACCGGCGCCGCCGGATCGGCCGCCATCTTCTGCAGCATCCGGGCAATACCGGCATCGTTGATGTAGCCCTCCAACGCCCACGACACGCCCTCGCCGACCGAACTCGGCGTGTAGCCAATGAACGGCGCCTGCGCCATCCCCTTGCGGCCGACGTTGTCGCTGGGCGGCATCACCGCCGCGTTCTTGATTGCCGCGGCGTACAGCGATGCCTTGTCCAGGCCGGGCACGTCCTTCATGTAGGCATCGGCAAAGGCCACGTCCGAACTGGTGCCGGTCATCAGGTTGGCGTAACCCGGCGAGGACCAGCGCGGCACCCAACCGCCGTCGCGATAGTGCTGCAGGAAGCCGTTGACCATCTCGCCCGCCTGCGTCGGCGCCAGCAGCGACTGCGCCGCCCACACCGTGCGGTAGGTGTCCCAGAAGCCGTTGTTGACGTAGGCGCGGCCCTCGATGACGGCCGCACCGGTCTGCGTCTCGGTCGTCCCTGTCGGCAGCACGCGGCTGGCCGACGACTGCGAGGCGTGCTGCCAGCGCGGCACCTGCGCGCTGCCAGTGTTTTCGTGCGCGACGTTGGGATACAGGAACAATCGGTAGAGATTGGAATACAGCGTGGTGAGCTGGTCCGGCGAGGCGCCTTCGACATCGATGACGGCAAGCTTGCGGTCCCAGGCCTGCTCGGCGCGCTCACGCACGTCTTCGAAGCGGTCGCCTGAAGCAATTTCCAGTGCCAGGTTGCGCTTGGCCTGTTCCAGGCTGATCAGCGAAGTGGCGATGCGCATGCTGACGCGGCGCTCGCGCCCAGCATCGAAACGCATATAGCCAGGCACCTGTTGGCGCGGCGTGGCCGGCTTGCCGTCCTTGCCAGGATCGCGCGCCACCAACTTGCCGCTGGCCAGCACCGGGCGGTCGAACCGGGCATAGACGAACATGCGGCCAGCGCCATTGGATAGACGGCTGCGGCTGTCGGTGTAGCCGCTCAATTCGCCAGTTTGCGGTGACAGAGTCAGCCCGCCCTCGTCGCTGACGTTGTCGAAGATCAGGCTGGCGTCCTCGCCGGGGAAGGTAAAGCGAAACATCGCCGCATGGTCAGTGGGGGCGATCTCGGCAAGGATCCCGTTGTCCAGGCGCACGCCGTAGTAGTGCGGCCGCGCCACTTCGTTGTCATGGCGGAAGGGCAGCGAGCGCGCCTCGCGCTCGGCGCTCGGCACACCACGGACCGCCGAGGGCATCACCTGGAAGGTCTGGCGGTCGCCCATCCACGGGCTGGTCTCATGCGACAACGCCAGGGCCTGCAGGCGCGGCCGGTTCTGCGCATCGTTGCCGGCCGCGTATTGGTAGATCCAGCTCAAGGAACCGGCATCGGTGACCGGCGTCCAGAAGTTGAAGCCATGCGGCATCGCGGTGGCCGGGATGTTGTTGCCGCGCGAGAAATCGCCGCTGGAGTTCGTCCCGCGGGTGGTCAAGACCTGGTCGCTGGGCCGTTTCGCGGCGACAGCGGCCGGCACCTGCGCAATGCGGATGTCGTCCACCCAACCGCGCAGCGCTGCCGACCCGAACGGCGCCTGGTAGCCGAGCACGATCTTGGCGATCACCTTGCCCGCGGCCACCTCGCCCAGCCGCACCTGCCTGGCATTCCATTGCTGGGTGTACAGCGACTTCGATTCGCCCTGGCCTAGTGGCGACAGGACGAAGCCCTGCTGGTCGCGACCGCCGAGCTCGGAAAGCCGGGTGCCGTCGGTAAACAACAGGTCGACCGCAACGTAGGTGCTGGGGTATCGCAGATCGCCCTCGATGAACTCGGGGAAGATCTTGTACGACAACACTGAGTGCGCGGCCACCGGTATCGAGACATCGAACAGTTCCGCCGCTGACTGGCCACCGCCGGAGGCGACGACCTGGCCGTCATAGCCCAGGGAATGCAGGCCACTGAAACCGACCTCGGGCTTGGCGGTGTAGGCAACCGCCGGCCCGTTGCCGACGCGAACCGACAGACTGCCGCCGTCGGCACGCGTGGTCACCGCCTGCGTCAGGCCCTTCTCGCCTGGTTCGAACGAGGTCCAGAACTGCGCCTGCGTGGTCACCCTTGGCGCTGGCGGCTGCGCCGCCAATGGCGCGGTGCTGGCGGCCAGCACCGCCGCGAGCACGAGAACAGCAGGAGAACGCAGGCGACGGGAATCAAAGGGCATGTAGGTCAAGACCATGAAAGCGCGAGGAGAGTTGGCCGGGCGAGCGATACCGGCTGGGAGAATTCACGGGCTAGCGGCCGGCAAGCTGTCGGCGAGCGAGCGTATCCGCAGTGCGGCGCGCAGCTCGTCCAGGCTCGCCGCCGAAGCCACGTGCACCGAGACGCGTTCGCCAGGCAGCAGGGTCAACGCATTGTCGGCGGGCGTCGCCTCCAGCAGGCCGAAGTCGAGCCACACTCCCCGGGCCAGCCGCGTGGCGGTCAGGTCAAGCACGTAGTCGGCATTCTCGCGTCGCCAACGGGCCTGCACGCCAGGCTCCGGCCACGCCATCTGCTTGGCCGCGGCGAAATAGACGACGCTGCGCGACGCCGGTTCGCCCGCCACCTCCAGGTCGAACACCGCCGCGGTGGTGGCCGGATCGGCGCCGGCCAGCAGTTGTGCATCGGCATGCTCGGCCACCTGCGTGGCCGACAGCGGCGCCAACGCCACAGCCTGGCGCTGGTCGCGCAATACCTTCCCGTCCAGGCTGACCAGCCGCAGCCGCAATTCGCCGTGGCGGGCCTGAGTGCGGTCATTGAGCAGGCTCACCCGGGTAAGGCCGTCGGCGCGCAGGGCCGCCACCGCGACTGGCGCAAAGAAACGCCGCGCGTGGAACTGCAAGGCCTTCCAGCGGCCAAACCAATCGATGCTCGACCACGAGGCGCCGGGCCACACATCGTTCAACTGCCAATACAGCGACCCCATCGTGTACGGCCGGCTGGCGCGATGATGCAGCGCCGCCACTTCGATCCCTTCGGCCTGCATCACCTGGCTGAGGTAGATGAAGTCCTCGAAGGTGCGCGGCTCACCGAACTCCATGCCCACGTAGTGCAGCAGCCGCTCGTTGCCCTTGCCGGCCATGAACTTTTGGTGGGCCTGGATGACCGGCGTGGCGACGCCTTGTTCCTGGCGCGTGGCGAAGGCGTCGACGGTCCGCTGCACCGGCCAGGCCTGCAGGCCATATTCGGACATGAAGCGCGGGGTCACCTTCAGGTATTGCGAGGTCGGGTGGGCGGGATTGCCCCACACTTCCCAGTAATGCATATCGCCGCTGGCGGGGGTATTGGCGACCTCGGCCAGATCGTCGCTCGGCGAACTGGCCCAATAGGCGATGCCACCGCCCTCCTCGGCCACCACCGCACGCAGGTCGTGGCCGAACAGCTGCACATAGCCGGCCCAGACCTGCTCGGCAAACGCCGGGTCCGCTGCTTTCAGCTCGCGGCCGTGGCCCCAGTACTTCCAGGCAATCTCTTCTTCGTTGTTGCCGGCCCACAGCACGATGCTGGGATGGTTGCGCAGCCGCCGCACGTTATCGCGCGCCTCGGCGATGACGTTGGCCCGAAACGCCGGGTCATACGCCGGCTGCATGCCGCCGCCGAACATGAAGTCCTGCCACACCAGCAGGCCGAGTTCGTCGGCGATATCGTAGAAACGATCCGACTCGTAGTAGCCGCCGCCCCAACCGCGGATCATGTTCATGTTCGCGTCCACCGCCGATTGCAGGACCCGGCGCAGCTGCGCCTCGCTCACGCGCGGCGCGAACATGTCGAAGGGAATGTAGTTCGCGCCCTTGGCGAAGACCGGGATGCCGTTGACTTCGAAATGGAAATCGCGGCCCTTCGCGTCGGGGCTGCGGCGCAAGGCCACGCTGCGCAGGCCGGTGCGGCGCGCGGCGGTGGCAACCACGCCGCTGGCGTCGGCGATCTCCACCTCGAAGCGATACAGCGGCTGGGCACCGTAACCGGCCGGGAACCAGCGCTGTGGCTTGGCGATGGTCACTGCCAGGTCCGTGGTGCTGGCACCGGCCTCCAGTTCAAGCGTGCGCGATGCCGTCTGTTCGCGGGTGCCGTCCGGGCCGGTCTGGAACAGCCGCAATGCATAGCGCCCGCTTCGTTCCACTTCCAGCCCAACCTGCACCTGCAACTCGGCACGCGCGGCGTCGACGTGGTCCTGGCGCACATGTACATCGGCAATGCGCAGGGCCTGCCATTGCTGCAGGGTGACGTTGCGCCAGATCCCGGCGGTGACGTAGCGCGGACCCCAGTCCCAGCCATAGTGGTAACCCGGCTTGCGGACGAAATTGGCGGTCAGCGCATCGGCCGGCTCATCACCATAAGGCGATGGGTAATTGCCGTGGAGCTTGTGCGGCATCGCCTGCACGATCGGCAAAAGGCGTGTGATGGGCGAGTGGAACACCACCCGCAGTTCGTTGCGGCCACTGTGCAACTGCGCCTGCACGGGTACCCGCCAGGTGCGAAAGGCGTTGTCGGCGGCCAGCACGCGTTGGCCATTGAGGTAGACCTCGGCCAGCGTATCCAGGCCCTCGAACACCAGGTCGCTGCGCGCACTGCGTACCGCCTCCGGTGCCAAGTCGAAGAAGGTCCGGTATTCCCAATCGGCCAGGCCAATCCATTGCAGGCCGGCTTCCGGCGCGCCTACGTAGGGGTCGGCAATCAGGCCGTTGGCCAGCAGATCGGTGTGCACCGTGCCAGGTACGGTGGCCGGGTGCCATTGCGTGGCTTGCGAATGTGCCTGTGCTTGCGCGCCGCCCGGTACCAGGCGGAACTGCCAGCCCTCGCCGAGCAGCCGCTCGCCGGGGGCCGCGGCCACGGCAGCGCAGGCCCACAGCGCCAGCGCGAACGCGGCGACCCGGCACAGCCGTTGACCGAATCGAGACGAGCGCTGGCGCATAGCTTCCTCCGTGTTGTGGGCGACGGGCCACCCCGCGCTGGCAGGCGCGGGGTGGCTGGGTGGATCAGAACTTGTAAGTCAGGCCCATGTAAAGGATTCGGCCGGTATAGCTGTTCTCGTAGAAGCGAGTCTCGGTGTCGTTGCCAAGGTGGCTGCGCTGCTCGGACTTGGTGGCGTTCAACACCGAGGCGGTCAGGATCAACTCGTCGGTGAGGTTGTAGGCCACGTTCAAATCCAGCTGGTTGTACGGCTCCAGGTAGGTGTTGAGGCCGTTGATCAGGCCGCCCACCACTTCGCCACGCCAGTTGTAGGAAGCACGCGCCAGGAACTTGCTGTTCTCGTAGAACACCGTGGCATTGGCCTGGTAATCGGCACTACCCACCAGCGGCGACTCGCCGATGTTCTCGCCGTCGATCACGATCGAAGCCAGGTTGGTGTCGTTGAGGGTGTAGTTGGCCTGGAAGCCGAAGCCCGAGGCGAAGGTGTGCTGCATATAGAGTTCGATGCCCTGCGAGACGCCGTCGCGGCCATTGGCCTCGGTCTCGTAGTTCTGCACCGTCACCGTCTCGCCGCCGACGTTGACCTGCTGGTCGCGCACCACCGGCACGGTGAAGTTCTTCACGTTCTTGCGGAACAGGCCCAGGCCCAACACCGAACCCGGCTGGAAGTACCACTCCAGGCCGACGTCGAACTGGGTCGCCTCGAACGGTTCCAGGTCCTTGTTGCTGCCCGAGCCGTACCAGCCAGGATTGGTGGCGCCGCCGGCGGCCGTGCGGTCGTCGCTGTATTCCTCGCTGACGTATTGCAGGCCACCGGGGTAAGCGATGCTGGTGTAGGCCGGGCGCGCGATGACTTTCGAGGCCGCGCCGCGCAGCACCAGGTCTTCGGTGAGGTCGTAGGCGATGTTCAGGCTCGGCAGGACGTCGGTATAGGTCTTGTCCATCGAGGCCAGTTCGTAGGTCTTCGGGTGCGCGTCCAGCCGCACGTAGCCGCTCTCGCAGGTACTGCCCGGCGGCAGCGGCCCCACGCTGCAGGCCAGCGGATTGCCGTCGGCACCATCGACGAAGTAGTCCATGAAGCGCTCGATCGAATCGGACGAGGCGGCGTGCTGCTGGGTACGCACGATCCGCACGCCCAGGTTGCCGCGCAGCCGTTCGGTCTTGAAGTTGGCCTGGAAATACCCGGCTGTCACCTTCTCGCCGACGTCATAGACGAAGTCTGGCTCGATGCGGCTCTGCATCTGGCCGTAGCGGCCATTCAAATAGCGAATGTAGGCCGGGTAGTCGATGCCGGGGAAAACGTTGGCATTGAACCCGCCCTTGATGTCGCCGAGCGGCTGGCCGAGGAAGAAGCCCGGCTGCGCCACGCCCGCGTCGGCATCGCAGCCGTTCTGGTAGCGCATCTCATAGTCGGCAGGATCGGCGCCCTGGCACACCCAGTACGTATTGCCGGTATTGCGATGGACCTTGCCATCGCTGTACTTGGCGCCGAACTGGAAGGAATCGATCCAGCCGGTATCGAACAACTTGGTGAAATCGGCCTGGAAGTAGTTCTGCTCGATCTCGGTCTGCAACCACGAGGAGTCCGTCGAGCCGGTGTCGACTTCGGCCACCCCGGCCATCAGCATGTCCTGCAGGTTCGAGGCGAAATTCACCGAAGGGGTGCCGGAGACGTCCCACGCCGAATAGGTGTTGCCAGCCTGCCAGGCACCATTGACGAAACGGCGCGGCTTGGCCGACATGCGGAAGTTCATCGACGGTCCGCCTTCGGACCAGGTGCGGCCGCCCTTGAACGAGGCCTTCCACAAGGTGCCGATGTCCCAATCCAGGTTCAGGTCGGCGGTCTGCGACAGCGCTTTCTCGCGACTGTAGCCTCCGGTCAGGTGCGGAGTCGGCACGGTGCAATCGTCCGGGCCCCAGCCGCCGGGGTTCAATCCGGCAGCCGCGGCCTGCGCCTCGCTGCAATAGTAGGTCTTGCCCGGCAACATCTGGAACTCGGCACCGGTGACGATGCTGCCGCTGCGGTCGAACGACAGGCCGTTGAGCAGGCGCCCGCCCGGCCAGTTGCCGTCCCCGGAGAAGCGCGCCAGGTTCCACTCCGGCACCTTGAGCATGTTCAAGGTGTAGTCGCCCTGCAGGTCGAAGCGGAAATAGTTCGCCGTCAACGTCATGTTGTCCAGCGGCTTGAACTGGAAGGTGAGTTGGGCGCCCTTGCGTTCGCGCTTCTCGTTGCGCACGGCGAAGTTCATCGACGTGGGCATGAAGAAGTTGCTGTAGTAGTCGCCGCCCTGGTTGTAGAAGCCGGACTCGCCCCACCAGTAATGCACGCCGTCCTGGGTCATCGGCTTGCCGTTGACGTCGAATGCCGGGGTGGCGTCGTAGTCGTCGCCATACCACTGGTAGTCCTCGGCGCTGACTTCCATGCTGCGGTTGGTGCGCTTCTGGTCGGTCAGGCCAACCAGGAAGCCGAAGCGCTCGTCCTTGCTGTGCCAGGAATACATCGCCGACAACTGGGGATCGGTGGTGCTACTGGTATCGGAATAGGTACCCTCGACGGTGGCGAAGCCGGAATTGGATTCCAGCTCCAGCGGTCGCCGCGTATGCAGAATCACGGTACCGCCGATGCCGCCTTCGTCGATCCGCGCTTCCGGCGTCTTGAACAGCTCGGCACTGGAGAGCATGTTCGACGGCATCAGCACGTAGTTGAACGAGCGCGTGGCCTCGTCGTTGGTTTCGGAGGTGGCGATGTAGTTGCCGTTCAACTGGGTCAGCGTGAGGTCCGAATCCAGGCCGCGCACGCTGACGTACTGGCCCTCGCCGCCGCTGCGACTGATGACTACGCCCGGCACGCGCTGCAGCGCGTCGGCGACGTTCTTGTCGGGGAACTTGCTGACGTCCTCGGCGGTGATGACCTCGACGATCGCATTGGCATTGCGCTTCTGGTCCAGGCTCTTTTCGATCGAGTAGCGATAGCCGGTGACGGTGATGCGGTCCAGGTCGGTCGCGTTGGCATTGCTGGGCGCCGTGGCCGGGACGTCGGCCTGTTGCGCCAATGCCGCTGCCGGCAGCATTGCGCCGGCCAGGACGAACGCGATGGCGGTGGACAGTGAACTCCTGCTCTGGGTGCTGGTCGTCTTTCTCATTCCAATCCGTCTCCTGATTGAACCGTGCGACGCGCGAAAAGAAGCAAATTGAATCGATCTAACTTCCACGGCTGGACCCACCCCCCGATGCTGTCCGCCTTGCGCAGGCTGCCGCTCTCGACTGACTCCGTTTAGATCGATCTAATCAGCCGGAACAATTTTTTAGCATGCCCGGCCGCGGGAAGCATGCTGCCGCGCAACATCCGGATCGCGCGCTTTTGGATCGTTCTAAACCTGGGTTACAGTCCGCCCGACCGCGGGGCGCGAGGCCCCCTCAACGGAAGGATCGCAATGCGCACAGCCCCGCTCTCCCCGGCGCGCCTGGCCCCGCTGTTCGGCGCCGCCCTGTTCCTGTCCACCCTCACCGGCGTCGCCGCCAACCGCACGGCCAATAGCGCCGAGGACCTGCCAGCCCGGGTCAACACCCTGATCGGCACCCAGGACGAGGGCAACACTTTCCCCGGCGCCTCGGCGCCGTTCGGCCAGATCCAGGTCAGCCCGATCGGTTCGCACTACGCCGGTTGGCGCCAGGGAGACGAGAAGATCCGCGGCTTCGGCCATTCGTTCCTGTCCGGTGCCGGCTGCTGGGAACAAGGCGGGCAACTGTCGATGCTCCCCGTCACCGGCAGCATCGAACCGGGCGGCGATTTCGACACCCGCGATCCCAAGCGTTTCGACCATCGCAACTACGGCGCGCGCTATAGCCATGACGGCGGCGCCCACCAGGCCGGCTATTACAAGGTCCGGCTGAGCGACTACGGCGGCATCGACGTCGAGGCCACCGCGCTGACCCGCGCCGCCGCCGAGCGCTACACCTTCGGCGCCGGCAGCGGCAGTGGCCACGTACTGGTCAACGTGGCCCAGGCCAACGAGAAGCACCGCGTCATCGGCAGCGAGGTCCGCGTGGTGGGCGAGCGCGCAGTGGAAGGCAAGATCACCACGCTGAGCTTCTGTGGCGGGCACCAGTACACGACCTGGTTCCGCATCGAGTTCGACCGGCCGTTCAAGGCATTTGGCGTGTGGGGCCAGGCCGGCGGAACGCCGGGGGCGCGCTACAGCATGGAAAGCGAGTACGAACCGCTCAACGGCGCGTGGTTGAGCTTCGACCTGTCCCAGGGCCGCAGTGTGACCGCCACCAGCGCGATCTCGCACGTCGATATCGAAGGCGCGCGCAACAACCTGCGTACGGAGGGCATGCGTGGCGGCCAGTTGCTGTCTTTCGATGCGATGCGCGCCGCGGCGCAGCGGCAATGGCGCGATGAGCTGGCCAAGATCCGTGTCAGCGGCGGCAGCAGCGATGACCAGACCGTGTTCTACACCGCGCTCTACCACGCCCTGCTGCAACCGTTGACCGGCAGCGATGCCGACGGCCGTTATCGCGGCTACGACGACCAGGTCCACCTCGCCGATGGCTGGACCTACTACGAGTTCTTCTCGCTGTGGGACACCTACCGCTCGCAGAACCAGCTGCTGGCATTGATCCAGCCGCGTCGCGCCCACGACATCGGACGCTCGCTGCTGGCCATCGACGCGCAAGGTGGCTGGCTGCCGCGCTGGGGCTACGCCAACTTCGACACCAACACCATGACCGGCGATCCAGTCACGCCGGTGCTGGTGGACCTGTGGCGCTACGGCGCGCTGCAGGGGCTGGAAGCGCCGGCATGGCAGGCGCTGCGCAAGAACGCTTGGGGCGTGCCACCGTTGCAGTCGCGCCACGAGGGTCGAGCCGGTAACGCCAACTATCTGCAGCACGGTTTCGTGTTCTTCGACCGCACCTTCCCGGCCAAGGGCATGGATGTCGACCCGCAGAATGGTGGCTCGGCAACGCTGGAGTACGCGCTGGCCGACTGCTCATTGTCGGTACTGGCCGACGCGCTCGGCGCGCAGGCCGACGCGGCCACGCTGCGCGCGCGCAGCGGCAACTGGCGCCGGGTCTGGGACAGCAGCTTGCACGAAGCCGAATCGGGCTTCACGGGCTTTCCGCGGCCGCGCCTGCGAGGCGGCGACTGGTTCACCCCGCCCACCGGCACCTACAGCCCACGCTCGCATTACGGCTTCCACGAAGGCACTGCCTGGCAATACCAGTGGCTGGTACCGCAGGACGTGCCGGCGTTGATGCAGGCGATGGGCGGCCGTGAAGCGATGGCCCAGCGCCTGGATGCCTTCTTCGCCTACGACGCCCTGCTGGCTGACCCGCTCGGCGCCGCGCGCAAGACCTGGGTGGGCGGTCCGTATTCGTATTACGACCAATACCGCTACAACCCCAACAACGAACCGACCATGCACGTGCCCACGCTGTACAGCCTGATTGGCCAGCCATGGAAAACCGCCACCGTGCTCTCGGCCGTGCAGACGCTGTTTACCAATGCGCCCAATGGCGTCACCGGCAATGATGACCTCGGCACCATGTCGGCGTTCTACCTGTTCGGGGCGATGGGCTTCTCGCCGCTGGCGCCGGGCAGCGGCAAGCTGTTGCTGCACCCACCGCGTTTTGATCGGGTCGAGGTCGCGCTGGGCAATGGCAAGCGCTTGCGCGTGGACGCCAGCGGCGCAGGCGACGCGGTGCCACGCTACATCGATTCGGTGCGCTTCAACGGGCAGCCGCAGGCCGCCGTCTGGCTGGACGTGGCGCAACTGCGCAATGGCGGAACCCTGCAATACGCACTGACGGCAACGCCGGACGAGCACGGCTGGGGCACCCATGCCGCCGACGTGCCACCGGCCGTCTGTCCTTCGCCCTGAGCGCAAACAAAAGCGCCCCCTCGCAAGGGGGCGCTGCAACCTTCGGCCAAACAATCGCCACGCTTACAAGCGATAGCTGAAACCCAGCAGGTACTGGCGGCCGTACTCGGTGTATTCCTCCGGCAGGAACAACCCGGTGCTGTTGGTCGACTCACTGACCTCGGTGCGGAACGCCTCATTGGTCAGGTTGTTGACCTGGAACATCAGCGACAACCCGTTCAACGCACTCGATTCGGGGAATGCGTAGCTCAGCTGCAGGTCCACCGTGCGCTCGCTCAGCGTGTTGCGATACTGGCGCTGGCCGAACAACGACGAATACTCGCCGCGGTATGGGTCGCGATAACGCTGGCTGATACGCGCGCCAAACCCGTACTTTTCGTAGAACAACGTTGCGTTGGCAACGACCTTGGACAGCCCCGGGATGGTGTCGGTGCCCGGCGTGGTGTCGTTGGGGTCCGGATCAATCGAGGACTCGGTATACGAGCCGTTGAGCTGCAGGCCAAAGCCGTCGAGCGCCTCGGGGAAAATGTCGCCGGTCAAGGTCAGTGCCGCTTCGACGCCGCGCATGTAGCCGCCGGTGCCGTTGGCCCAGGTCGAGAATGTGCCGATATTGGAGATCGGCGTCTCGCCATCCGGGTTGTAGCCGGTGAAGTCCCACGGGATCGTCTGGCGGTAAATGTAGGTGTCCAGGTCCTTGTAGAACAGCGCCACGCTGGCGTAGCTGGCCGAGCCCATGTACTTCTCCAGCGACAGGTCCACCGCGTTGGCCCGGTACGGCTCCAGCGTCGGGTTGCCGCCACTGCCTTCCCACAGGCTGGTGGTCTGGCTGACCGAGGCGCTGGAGTCGGCGCTGAGATAGTTGATCGGCGCGCGCATCATCTGCTTGGCCGCGCCGAAGCGGGTCATCCAGCCGCCGCCGAAGTCGAACACCAGGTTCAGGCTCGGCAGGGCGTCGTTGTAGCGCGCGCCCAGGGTCTGGCTGCCCGTGATGGCGCCGCCATTGGCGTTGAAGCCGGTCGAGGACTGGTCGGTGCTGATGTACTGCATGCCGGCATTGCCGCGCACGCGGACGCGCTCGGTCAGGTCCATGTCGATGTTGGCGCGCAGGTAGTACGTGTTGACGTCCTCGTCGACGACGTAATCCTTGCGCAGGTCGTCGTTGCTTTCGGAAATGGCGACGTCGTAGTACTGGCCCAGCAGGTTGCGTGGGTTGAAAGTGAGGATGTTGCCCATGCCGACGAAGCCCAGCGAGGTCGGCGACATCAGCAGCGACGGATCGACCGGCGTGGGGCCATCGCGCAGGGTGGCGAAATAGACGTCCGAGCGCTTGTCCTTGCTGCGGCGGTTGATGTTCACGCCGAGGTCGAAGCTGCGCACGATGGCGGTGTCGACGTCGTAGGTGAACTGCAGGCGCCCGGCCTTGATTTCATCCTTCTGCCAGGAATTTTCCAGGCGGCCATCGTGGCCGTAGTTCTGCACGTCCCACAGATAGACGCTGTTGGGGTCGGCCAGATCGGCCAGCGAGTAGCGCCCGTAGCCGGCGCTGATCGGCACCTGGAAGCCGACGTCCTGCGGATCGAGCAGGCCGGCATAGGTTTCCAGCTGCGACTGCTCGCGCTCGGCGCGCGAGTAGTTCAGGTCCAGGCTCAGGGTCCACGGCTCGTAACTGATCGTGTTGGTCCAGCCGGCCGACAGCAACTTGTCCTCGCGGGTGTTGTTGTCGTTGCGCACCAGCGGCTGCACGCCGGTCTGGGTGCCGCTGGTGATGATCGGGTAGCCGTTGCGCTCGGTGGTGGCGATGTTCTGGTAGCCGGCCTGCTGGCCATTCATGCCGGTCCAGTAGGCATCGTTGGTCCACATCGCCCCGTGCATCACTTCGTCCTGCTCGAACTTGGACCAGTAGACGTCGAGGATGCTGTGGAAGTGTTCGTTCGGCTTGAACTCGAAGGCCGCCATGACGCCGTCGCGGGTGAGATCGCGCGACTTCACCCAGGCCTCCTGTCCCTGCAAGGCGATCGCATCGGCTGGCTTGCCCGGTTGCGACTGGCCCCACACATCGGTATTGGCCCACCACCATTCCTTGTAGTGCTGCTCCTGGAATGGCGAGTTCAAGCGCGCCACGCCCAAGGCCACCCCGAAGGTGTCGTCGGCGAATTGGTCCACGTAAGAGGCGCTGGCGCGATAACCCTTGTCGTCGCCGTCGGCACTCAGGTTGCCCAGTGAATTCTTCTCCAGGTTGCCGGTGACCACGATGCGGCGCTCGGACAAGTCCAGCGGACGGATGGTCTGCAGGTCGACGGTGCCCGACAGGCCCTGGCCGATGACCGCGGCATCGGCGGTCTTGTACACGGTCACGCCGTTGATCAGCTCGGCCGGGTACTGGTCGAACTCCACGCCGCGGCTCTCGCCGGTGCTGACCTGCTCGCGGCCATTGAGCGTGGTGCCGACGAACTGCTCGGACATGCCGCGGATCTGCACGACCTGCGAACGGCCGTCCACGCGCTGGGTGGCAATGCCGGGCAGGCGCGAGATCGAGTCGGCGATGCTGATGTCCGGCAGCTTGCCGATGTCCTCGGCGGAGATGGCCTCGACGATCGAGGTCGATTCATTCTTGGTGGCGACCGCCGACTCGATCGCGGCGCGGATGCCGGTGACCTGCACGGTGTCGAGCGTGGCCGGATCCGGGTTGGCCGGCGGCGTGGCTTGTTGGCCGTGCGCGGTGCTGGCGCCGAGCACCAGGGCGCAAGCAAGCACGAGTTGGCGGTGGCGGTGACGGAAATTCCCATTCGGGAACAGGGTTGGACTACGCATTCGGCTCCCTCCAGCCTGGGTGACAGCGCTGTACTACCGGGGCGCGAATTCGATTGTCAACTTTTCGTTATCCGTTGTCCGTGGACCTGACGCGCGGCCTTTTGCCGCAACGTCATCGCTGCTTGCAGCGAGGGCGCGTTGTCGCGCCGCAACAAGCCCGATGCGCTTCGAATCGCTACCTTGCGGGCTAGGCAACACGAGGCAAACGCATGAAGAAAATTCATCGCCCGCTGTGGTTCTTGCTGTGCAGCGCGCTGGCCCTGCCCTGCACCGCCGCCGACACGCCCACGGTATGGACCACTACCGCCGACCACCGTCAGCAATTGATACGCGGTGCCCTGGTCGCGCCCACCCCGGGCTCGGCGCCGACCGCGATCACGCTCGATCCCGCATCGCGGCATCAGGCAGTCGTGGGCTTCGGCGCGGCGATCACCGATGCCTCGGCCTGGCTGATCCAGCAGCGGCTGCCGCCCGCCGCGCGCCAGGCCTTGCTGGATGAACTGTTCGGTCGCCAAGGCAATAGCATCGGGCTGTCCTTCACCCGCCTGACCATCGGTGCGTCGGATTTTTCCCGTCATCACTACAGCCTGGACGACCCGCCAGACGGCCAGCCAGACCCGCAACTGGCGCACTTCGATATCGCGCCGAACCGCGGCGATGTCATCCCGGTGGTGCGCGCGGCCCTGGCGATCAACCCGGCGCTGAAGATCATGGCCTCACCCTGGAGCGCGCCGGCCTGGATGAAGAGCAGCGACAGCCTGATCACCGGCACCTTGCGCCCGCAGTACTACGACGCCTTTGCGCGCTACTTGCTGCGCTACGTTGACGCCTATCGCGCCGAAGGCGTGCCGATCTGGGCGTTGAGCGTACAGAACGAGCCGGACTTCGAGCCCAAGGACTATCCGGGCATGCGCCTCAACGCGCCGGCGCGTGCGCGGCTGATCGGCGATCATCTCGGGCCGATGCTGGCCCAACGCGGCGGCCAGCCATTGCTGTTCGACTGGGACCACAACTGGGACAAGCCCGAAGAACCGCTGGCGGTCTTGGGTGATCCCAAGGCCGGTCGCTATGTCGATGCGGTCGCCTGGCACTGCTATGAAGGCGAGCCGTCGGCGCAGAGCCCGGTACGTGATGCTTTCCCGGACAAGGACGCCTACATGACCGAATGTTCCGGCGGCACCTGGGAGCCGTTGCGCAGTGGCGGCATGCCGCTGGTGGCCAAGCGCATGCTGGTGCAGCCGCTGCGGCACTGGGCGCGCGGGATACTGCTGTGGAACCTGGCCCTGGACGAGAACCGTGGGCCGCATGCGGGTGGTTGCGCCACCTGCTCCGGCCTGGTGACGATCAACAGCGGCGATGGAACCGTGACCCGCAACGACGAGTACTTCGTGCTGGCCCACGCCAGCCGCTTCGTACGGCCGGGCGCGCAACGCATCGACTCCACCGACACGGGTACCGAAGGCGTGGACAACGTCGCGTTTCGCAATGCTGACGGTTCTCTGGTCCTGATCGTGGTGAATGCCAAGCCGACAGCCAGCGCCATCAGCGTGCGCGGGTTGGGCGCCGGTGCGGTCGACCATCAACTCCCGGCGCGCAGCCTCACCACGTTGGTGTGGCCACCGCCCTGAACGGGCACCGTGTCCGCCGGCGGGAACGCCCGCCGGCGGACGCCAGATCCCTAGAACCGTAGCGAGTAACGTGCCTGCAGCGCGTGGTCACGTACGGCGTCCGCGTATTGCCCTTGGTAGCCCAGGTACAGCGCGCCATTGCGGGTGATCCGCGCGGTCACGCCCAAGGACGCGACCGTGGTCCACTTGGCCAACGGCAGGCCACTGACCGTGAATGGATCGCCGCCGCGCCAATGGAGCGTGGCGGTGGGCAGCAGATCGCCCGAAGCACGGCGACGGCCGATGGCGCCCTGCAGGCGCAGCCAGCCGGTGTCCTGGCCACGGCTGCGCAAGTCGACACCAAAGCGCAGGCCGGCGGTGGAAAAATCGACCCGCGTGCTTTCCTTGGCACCGGTCAGGGCCGCTACCCCACCCTGCTCCTGGAATGCCCCACGCTCGACCCATGCCCGTGCCCATTCGGCGTACGGCATCCATTCGCTCGCAGCGAGGGTGAAGCGGTAGCTGACCTCCATCGCGAATTGCCGGGTGCGCGCTGCATAGTTGGCCTGGGTGCGGTCAGCAAAGCCGGAGAAGTCGATCGAGCGGTCCAGGCGGATGTCGTTGCCCGACCAGCCCAGGCTGGCCGCCGCGTTGAAAGCGCCCCAGTTCTGCCCGGCATACAGGCCCACCTGGGTACCGCGTATCCGGCCGCGATCCTGGCCCAAGCGTGCATCGGCGCGAATCGCGCCGCCGAGCAGCCCGACCCGCACGCCCGATTCGAAGCGGTGGTCGTAGCCCAACAGCAAGACGTTGCCTTGCGCACTGGCCGCCGCGGCGTTGCCATCAGTCGGCAGCGTCGTCGAGGTGGCCTGGATATCGGCCCACACGCCCCGGGACGACTCGCCGCGGCGGTCGGCGTCAAAGCTGCCACGGCCGGCCCGGGCACGATCCAGCGCCACTTCCCGCAGGCGCCGCCCCTGCTCGAACAGCAAGGTGCTGACGCTGGCATGGCTGGCACCGCTCAGCGCGTCCAGTGCCGCCATCGCCGGCGTCGGTTCCAGCTGCGTGAGCGCGCGCGCGAGCGCGTGGTCCATGCTCAGCCGGTCGGCGGCAGCCGCCGCGGCCCGCTGATTTGGCGTGCGTGCGTAGGCGGCCAGCCATTGGCCACGGCTGACCTGCAACGCCGCGGTGCGCGCCGAATAGCTCAGGCCGAAGGCCAGGAACGGCGACAGCGCGGCCCGCTCGACGCCGGCGAAGCGCCCCTGGACGCCGCCCGCCGCGTACAACAAATCGTAGGACTGCCCTAACCAATACTTACCGGGCGCAGGCAACACCACCACCCGGCCGCCCTCCAGTCGCGCCGTGCCGCTGACTTCGAGCCGGTCGCTGCGCCCGTCCGGCGCCACCTCGGCCAGGTAGGTCGAGCCTGCCGCCTGTACGTAGTTGCCTTGCACGCTCAAGGTGCCGATGGAATTGCCCGGCGCCAGCGTCCCGGCCATGTGCACATCGCCGATGATCCGGCCACTGCCTTGCAAGCGGCCGGCGGACATCACCGGCAATGTCGCGCTGGCCAGGGTGCCGTCTATCTGCAGCGTGCCGCCGTCGACCTGCGCCGGATAGGCGTTGTCGCCGGTCAGCTCGATCGCGCCTTCGCGCACCCGCAGCCCACCGAAGCGATTGCGACCGCTCAGGCGCAGGATGCCCTCGCCGGATTTGGTCAACACGCCCTTGCCGCCAATGTCGTTGCGCCAGTCGTCCCAGGCCTGCCCCGACCAGACCTGGGTGCCGCCCGCGCGATGCTTCATCTGCACGTGTGTGTCCACCAGCAGTTGTCCCGGGCCGTCGATGGCCTTGCGCAAGTTGAGCAAGCCCCATCCGTAGATGTCGTCCGGGCCAGGTGCACCGAGGTCGGTGGCCGTGGTCAGTGCGATATCGCGGACCTGGGTCACCGTCAGATAAGGAAAACGCTGCAACAGCAGGGCGATGCCGCCGGTGACGTGAGGCGCCGCGCTGGAAGTACCCCCCGCTTTCCTGTACGTCATCGTGGGTGCCGTGGATCCCACCTGCCAGGCCAGCGGTCCGCGGCCCTGGAGGTTGCCGATCATCGTGCCGCCCGAACTGCCCGTCATCCCGGGTGCGTAAGTGTCGGTGCCGGGCGCGGAAATGCACCACATCCGTGTATACGAACATATGCTGGAGCTGGGATCGATCGAGTAGCCACCGCCAGCGTCTTTTCGGAGGTTGGCGACACTCATCCAATAGGGCTCCGCGTCGGGCCGGAAATGCGGAAGCCCGGCGTACGGATTGGCAATTCTCCCGTTATCGTTGCCTAGTGTGACGACGTTGAGAATGGCATGTTGCTTGGCGCCGTCGGCGTAGGCGTCGAACATTTGCTTTTCTGCCTGATATTGACCCTCCACACCGGCAAGGGTATTGGCCGATGCTGGGCTCGCAGGTACCGGACGCCAGGTCTCCATATTGCTGACGTCCACCCCGTGGTCGCGTAATTGGCTGTAGTACGACCTGATCACTTCGGGAAAATAGTTCCATGGCGAAGTGGCTTCGGTCCTGAGGCTAAACTTGCCCTCTCTGGTGCGCCACGCGTTGAACGCGAACAGCGCCTGGAAATTGCCCGCGACCATGCGCGAATCAAATGCGACGCCATGCGTACCCGCGCCATCGCGCGCCGCCACCATGAGGCCGGCCGTCATCGTTCCGTGGTCGGCATATTTTTCGACCGAGCGCGACTGGCCCGACGGCCATTGGACGTACTCGATCCCTTCGTTGAGCTGATCACCCCGGGTCGCGAAGCAGTTGTCGCTGCCTCGCAGTACAACGCGACCAGGGGTAGGCGAACATCCCGCCTGAGCCAGGCTCAAAGCAACGTGGCCACGGTCGGAAAACTCTGGATGCTGCAGCGCGACGCCCTGGTCGTACTGCCCGATCGAAACATCTCGGCCCGTCAGGCCACGGGCGTAGGCGTAGTGCGCGTTGATCGCAGCCAGTCCCCAGCTGCGCTCGAACTCCGGCGTACGCCAGCTCTCCGGCACGCCCTCCCGGCCGTTGACCTGGGCCAGCGCCAGCGATGGCCAGGACAGCAGCCCGCACAGCAGCGCCGTACCAATGCAACAGGAAAGACGCGCGGGCCGCAGCCCGAGAACCACAGTCGATGAATGGCCGGCCGGGTTCAACTGAGCGTCGCCGCCACGGGGGTGGGCAGCCAAAACCCAACGTTGCTTGTTGCGGAAATGCATAGGGTCTCCGTAGGAATAGAACTGCTTCAGAGGGAGGCCTGTGTGTGCTCCCCGGGGGCACGCTGCCCCCTTGGCTTTCGTCGCAGTGGGATCCACGCGTCCACGGTGGGTCCGGATTCCGGCATGCCCGAATGCGACGGCGCCGCGCGCACCCTAGGGCACGGTTCTCATTCGGCAGGGACGAACTGAGCGCAATCGCGCCAGCTATTTGAAAAATCCACTTCTATGCACCGCTTGCGTGACGGTCCGTAGCAGTGCGCCACGAACCTCCTCGCGAGGAACATAAATGCCGGGGGCGCCATTGCGGCGCCTCGGGATCAATAGAGGAAGTGACCGATGCCCGGACGTGGGTCGTGGCTGGAGACGCTGATCACGCCCGTGCGGGCATCCCAACGGAGCGGTTGGGCTGTGTACGGGTCACGCTGCGCTGCCGGGGTCGCAAGCGCCCGGTGCATGCTGTTTGCGTCCACGCCCTGCGCACGCAGGGTCGCGGCCTCGACGGCGACGCGCCGGGCGCCTTCGAGATCGGCCACGCGCAAGGCGTAGGGCACGTAGATGCCATCTGCGATTTGCACCCCTATGCGGCCGGTGGGATTGAACAACCATCGCCAAGGCGACCCCGGCGCGGACACGTCGGCCTGGGCCAGTGCACTGGGCAAGATCCGATAATCGGCGGCGCTGGCGTCCCCCAGGCGGACGAAGCGGGCGGCAAGCAAGTTGCTCGTGGCCTGCGGCTTGAACAAGGGGCGTTGCAGGAGGTCCAGCACTCGTTCGCCAGCAGAAACCTCAGGGGGAGATACCGGGGCTGACAGCGCCGCCTGCTGGTACCACTGCGTGTAGCGCCATTCGCCCGTCATCGCCCGAGCCGTTGAGCGCTCGTCTTTGGTCAGCGGCATTTGCCAACTGGCAGGCAGCGCCTGCGAATGACGCCGGCCCATGGCCCGCATGATCAAGTTGCCGATACCGAAGTGGCGGTTGATCGCGGTCGTTGCAATCATTTTTCCAATGAGCGTGTCGGTATCGCGCAGGACGCGACGCCAGAAACGCAGGTCCTGATCGAGCAGTTGCAGGACGGTGGCTTCCTGCCCTGCCCTCGCCGCCAGCCAGGCCTCCAGCAACAACAACCGTTGGCCGTCGAGCGCGGCGGGGTAAGGTGGAAAACTGACCTGGCCGGCGGCATCGAGCTCTTGCCACTGCGGCAGCGCGATCAACTCTTGATAGCGCGCCCGCAATCCAGCTTCTTCATCCAGCCATTGCACCGCCAGCGGAGCGGCCCCATCGTCCAGTGCCGCGGCGCACCGCACGTAGTCGTCCGTGCAAGCCGATAACAACGCGCGCAAGGCCGGCGAGCGCGCGGCCACCGTGCGACTGCGGGCCCCCGGCAGGATTGTCAGGTCCACCATGTCGTGCACCGGCGGCGCGGTTTGCAAGGCTTCGATAGCGGCCTTACGCCTGCGACCCAACGCCGGCTTCTGTTCGGCCGGTGCATCGATGCCTAACAGGTAGATGAATCCGTTGTCCGCGTCTGGCACTTGCCCACGCTGCGCATAGCGTTCGGCCAACTGCCGTGTTTCGGCCGAGGGTGCCTCGTCACGCGCATTGATCAACAGCAAAAGGCCATAGCCACCCAGCAGCAGCGCGCAACCGCCTGCCACCAGCCATCCGAACCCCCGAAGCACGCCACGCATGTTCCCGCTCCTGTCCCTGGACGTGGCCAGCCTACACAGGCCCGGCGCAGGCCGCCAATCCCGCCAGGCTTACTCGAAACTCCCCACCGAGTCGTGCGCCAGGTTGTCGAAGCGGGTGTACTCGCCGAAGAACTTCAGCTTGCACGAGCCGGTCGGGCCGCCTCGGTGCTTGCCGATGATGATCTCGGCCAGGCCCTTGTCCGGCGAATTTTCCTTGTTGTAGTAATCGTCTCGGTAGATGAAGACGATCATGTCCGCGTCCTGCTCGATAGCGCCGGATTCACGCAGGTCGGCCATCACCGGGCGCTTGTCGGTACGCGTTTCCAGCGAGCGGTTGAGCTGGGACAGGGCGATCACCGGCACGTTGAGCTCCTTGGCCAGGCCCTTGAGCGAACGCGAGATCTCCGAAATTTCGGTGGCGCGGTTTTCGCTGTTGCCCGGCACCGACATCAGCTGCAGGTAGTCGATCACGATCAGCCCCAGGTCATGCTCGCGCTTGAGCCGGCGCGCCTTGGAGCGCAGCACCTCCGGCGACAGGCCGGGGGTGTCGTCGATGAAGATCTTGGTTTCCTTGAGCATCTTGATCGCGCCGGTGACGCGCGCCCAGTCCTCGTCTTCGAGCTGGCCGGTGCGCAGGCGCGTGGCGTTGATGCGGCCGTTGGAGGAGATCAGGCGCATCGCCAGCTGCGGCGCCGACATTTCCATCGAGAACACCGCCACCGCCTTCTTCGACTTGATCGCTGCGTACTCGGCGATGTTCAGCGCGAAGGTGGTCTTGCCCATCGCCGGGCGCGCGGCGAGGATGATCAGGTCGGTCGGCTGCAGGCCGGCCGTCATCGCATCGAAATCGTTGTAACCGGTGGGCAGGCCGGTGATGTTGCCGCCGTTCTCGAAGCGGTTGCGCAGCTCTTCGAAGGCATCCTTCAGCGCGCCGGGCATGGCGACGAAGTCGCTGCGGCCACGGGCGCCGGCCTCGGCGATCTGGAATACCGCCTTTTCGGCGGTGGCCAGCAGCTCGGAACTCTCGCGGCCTTCCGGCTGGAAGCCATCGTTGACGATATTGGTGCCGACCTCGATCAACTGCCGCAGCACCGCCTTGTCACGCACGATCTCGGCATAGGCACCGATGTTGGCGGCCGAAGGCGTGGTGCTGGCCAGTTCGATCAGGTAGGCGCCGTCGCCGACCTGTTCGAGCTTGCCCTGCGACTCGAACCATTCGCCCAGGGTGACCGCGTCGAATGGCCGGCTCTTCTCGGCCAGCTCGCGGATGGCGCGGTAGATCAGCCGGTGGTCACGGCGGTAGAAGTCGTTCTCGGTGAGCTGGTCGTTGACCCGGTCGTAGGCGTCGGGCGCGAGCATCAGCCCGCCGAGCACCGCCTGTTCGGCCTCCACCGAGTGCGGCGGCACGCGCAACTGGTCGATGCGCGGCTCGGGCCGGTCATCGCGGTCGCGGTCGCGGTTGGAACGAAAGCCGGCTCGGGCGGACATGCGGGCGGAAACCTGACGCGGGGACGGGGGCAGGAAGGATAGGCAGGCCCGGCCCTACTTGCTAGGAACAAGTCTGTGGATAAGCCGTGCACAGCCGGTGCGTGATACCCACGCTAGGCCCGCCCCGTCTCAGTTTCCGCGACCGCTCAATGGCTTTTGCCGGCGCTGGCAATCAGCGCCAGGAACTTGTCCACATAGCCCTGCAGGAACTTCGCGGTACCGGCATCCCCCAACCCGCCCTGCTCGTCGAAAAAGCCATCCTTGTGCTGCAGGAACACTTCCGGTTGGCCGAGTACGTGCATGTCCAGGTAGGCCAGCACGTTGCGCAGGTGCTGCTGGGCCAGCGCGGTCCCGATCGTGCCGACGGAGATGCCCAGCACCGCCGCCGGTTTTCTGGCAAAGCAGCTGTCGCCGTACGGGCGCGAGCCGAGGTCGATGGCGTTCTTGAGCACGCCAGGGATCGACCGGTTGTATTCGGGGGTGACGAACAGCACCGCGTCGGCCTCGCGCACCTGTTGCTTGAGGCGCTTGCCCTGCTCGGGATAGTCGTGGTCGAAATCCTGGTTGTACAGCGGCAGGTCGCCGATCTCGATATGCGTGAAGCTGGCCTTGCCGCCGAACAACGGCTCCAGCGCATGCGCCAGCTGGCGGTTGAACGAGTGCTTGCGCAGGCTGCCGACGAATACGGCGATCTTGTACTGGCTCATGACGGGCTCCGGGGTGGGGGTCGGGCCCGAATCTAGCCAGAGCGGCGCTCAGCCGGGGTGAAGTGGAACCGCGGCCGCGCGCGCCTGCCGCCAGCCCTCCTGCCAGGCCTGGAACATCAGCACCGTCCACAGGTGGGTGTGCCACTTGCGCTGCCCGCCAAGGAACGCCTGCCAGGGCGCCTGGATGGCCGCCGGCACGAACACCCCTTCAGCCGCCAGCCGGCCCGGTTCAAGCAGTGCCTGCGCCCAGTCGCGCAAGTCGCCGCGCAACCAGTTGCTGACCGGCGCGCCGAAGCCGCGCTTGGGGCGGTCGACCATGTGGTCGGGCAGATAGCCGCGCAACACCTGCTTGAGCAGGTACTTGCTGGTGCCCTGGCGGTATTTGTAGTCCAGTGGCAGCGACCAGGCGAACTCGGCCACGCGCCAGTCCAGCAGCGGCGCGCGCGCCTCCAGGCCCACCGCCATGCTGGTGCGGTCGACCTTGCACAGCAGGTCGTCGGGCAGATAGGTGACGAAGTCGGCCAGCATCATCGCGTCGGCCGCGGTGCCGGCGCCATGCAGCGGCTGCGCCAGGCTATAGAAGGTCTCCGGCTCGTGCGCGCCCTGCACCGCCTCGGCCGGCGTGCGCCAGCGCGAAATCCGGTTGCGATAGACATCGCCGATGCCGCGCGCGCCGGCTTCGTTGAACAGGACCGCCAGGCCGCCCACGCGGGAGCGCTCGCCACCGCCGCGACGCGCCAGCGCACCGCGCAGCGGGCCCGGCAGCAGCCGCAGCATCTGCCAGTTGCGCAGCGCGCGCACGTAGCGCGAATAGCCGAAGAACAGCTCATCGCCGCCGTCCCCGGACAAGGCCACGGTGACCCCGCTGCGGGCCAGCTTCGCCACCAGCGCAGTCGGCACTTGCGAGGCGTCGGCAAAGGGCTCGTCGAACATCTGTGGCAGCTGCGGCACGACGGCCAACGCGTCGCGCCCATCGACATACAGTTCGGTGTGTTCGCAACCCAGGTGTGCGGCGACTTCGCGCGCCAGCGGCGCTTCGTCGTGGTGCGAGCCGCTGAAGCCGATGCTGAAACTGCGCACCGGCCGCGTGCTCTGCGCCTGCATCAGCGCGGTGACCACGGAGGAGTCGGTGCCGCCGGAGAGAAACACGCCGACCGGAACGTCGGCCACCATGCGCAAGCCCACTGCGTCGCGCAGCAGCGTATCCAATTGCGCCTGCGCGGCGGCGGCATCGCCCTGGAACGGCTGGGCCAGCGCGGCCTGCATCGCCTGGCGCGCGTCCCAGAACGGGCGCTGTGCCTGTTCGGGACGGTGCGCGGCGGCGCCGGCGGCGATGTCGCTGGCCTGCAGGCGCAGGATTCGCCCCGGCATCAGCTTGAACGCCCCCCGATGAATGCAATAGGGCGCCGGGATATAGCCCAGCCGCAACAGCAGCGTGAGCACATCATGGTCGACGTCGTTGTCGAAATCCGGATGCCGCCACAAGGCCTTGAGCTCGGAGCCGAACACCAGGGTGTCGCCAGCCCAGCCGTAGTACAGCGGCTTCTTGCCGACGCGGTCGCGCGCCAATTGCAGCGATTGCTCGCGGCTGTCCCACAGGGCCAGGGCGAACATGCCGTTGCATTGCGCCAGGGTCTGCTCCAGGCCCCATTCCACGATCGCCGCGAGCAGCACTTCGGTGTCGGAGTGGCCGCGGAAGCGGTGGCCCAGCGCCGACAGCGCGGCGCGCAGCTGCGCGAAGTTGTAGATCTCGCCGTTGTAGGCCAGCTGGTAGCGACCATCGCTGGAGGCCATCGGCTGGTGGCCCAGCGGCGACAGGTCGAGGATGCTCAGGCGCTGGTGCGCCAGGGCGATGCCGGCCTGCGCATCGCACCACACGCCGGCATCATCGGGCCCGCGGTGCTGCAGGCTCGCCCCCATTGCCGCGGCCAGTGCGTTGAGCGCCTCGCCATGCAGGCGGGGTTGGGGCAGCCACAGTCCGGCCAGTCCACACATGGTCGTGTGTCTCAGGCCGGCTCGGCGCTTGCCAGGCGTGCGCGCGCGTCCGGCTCGGCCTCGGCCATGGCGACGAAACCGGCATTGGCGCGCACGCGTTCGAGCCAGTCGCCCAGGGCCGGCCAGCGCGACAGCTCGAATCCGCCCTCCGCCGCACAATGGGTATAGGCGAACAGCGCGATGTCGGCGATGCCGTAGGCGCCGCCGCTGAACCAGGGGTGCTGGCGCAGGTGGCCTTCCATCACCCCTAGCGCCGCCTCGCCGCCGGCCCGCAGGCGCGGCAAATCAGCGCGGCGCGCTGAATCGAGCGGGGTCCAGCCGCGAATGAAGCGTGCCACCGCCACATAGGGCTCGTGGCTGTACTGTTCGAAGAACATCCAGCTCAGCGTCTGTGCCCGCTGCCAGGCATCGGCCGGAAGAAACGGCGTGCCTTCGGCCAGCCAGTAAAGGATGGCATTGGACTCGACCAGCACGCGGCCGTCGTCGCGCTCGACCATCGGCACCTTGCCGTTGGGATTCTTGGCCAGGTATTCAGGCGTGCGGGTCTGGCCATTGGCACTGTCGACCTCTTCCCAGACATAGCGGCTGCCCAGTTGTTCCAGCAACAGCTGCACCTTGTAGCAGTTGCCCGACGTGGACTTGCCATAGACGGTCAGCGGCGCGCGTGCAGGGGACATGGTCAAGCCTGGTCACAGGAAGGTCACCGAGTGTCACAGCCACGGCCGGCTTTGCAAAGCCCCGGGCGGCGTGAACCCCCGGGGATCAATGGCCGGCCTGTTGTGCCAGCAGCCGCAGCAACAGCGCCGCGCCGGCGAACACCAGGCTGACCGCGAACAACCCGAACCAGGCCAACAACACGCGCAGGCGCGAGGCACCGCTGGCGGCCGCCACGCTGGCCGTGCAGGACACCACCGTCCACACCAGCGCAACCACGAACAGCAGTGCGGTGACGCCGATTCCCGGCCAGGCCGCCGGTGTGACCGCGCCCCCAGCGACCCAGGCCACCGAACCAAGCGTGGCCAGCACGATACCGGCCAGCAATGGCAACTGCGGCAGCATGCCGGCGGCCATCGCGGTGGCCAGGCGGCCGGCGCCGATGCGCACACGCAAGGCCGCCAGCAGGCCCCAGAACACCAGCAGGCCGAAGCACGCCTGCGCCAGCGCGATGGCCAGCTGGCGCAGGACCGCAGCCGCTCCGGCTTCGCGCAACAGGCTCAGCGACAAAACATAGGACAGCACCAGCGCGCCCCATGCCAGCCAGCGCAGGCGCGGCTGCTGCCAGAGCTGCAGGCCGCTGCGGTACGGCGTATACAACATGCCGCCGAGGCCGCCGCGCCATGCGCTCCAGCCCGCCACGCCCAGCAGCAGGACGGTCAGGCCGAGTCCGGCCAGCGCGTACAGCCAGGGGCGAACACCGATGCTGCGGAAGGGGTTCGGCTTGAAGTCGTGCTCGAAGAACAGCAGCTCGCGCGCACGCGCCATGTCGTTGGCGGCGCGACCGATGGCTTCGGGCGGGATCGCCAGCGCGCGCCGCTCCCACTCACCTTCGATCACCAATTGCCCATCCTGCATGTCGACGCGGCGGCTGAAGCGAAACCACGGGTTCTCCACCACGTCCTTGCTCGGCCGCACATGGATGCCGCCGTCGCTGCGCACCCGCACCGTCTGCGTCGCCAGCCGCGGCCCGCCCAGGGCCAGCGGCGTGCGCCGTGCCGTGCGTGGCAGTTCCTTCATCCAGTCCTGCAGCTGGAACAGCGGGAAGCCGACGACGTCGTTGTCGCGTCGGTGCCAGGCCAGTCGATAGCTTTCGGAGATGCGTAGCCGTGCGGGGTCGGCATCGTCCACGCTGGGCAGGCCGTCGAGCTGCAACTGGCTGTAGAAGCGCCGCATGAAGTCCAGGTATTGGTCGCCCAATGCTTCGGCGCCCTGGCCTTCGAACATCTGCCGGGCATCTTCGCCGCGGCCCTGCAGGTAATCGGTGACCACGGTGAAGCGCGCCTGCCGGCGCGGCTGCGCCATGGCGATGTCCACGCCCTCCTCGACGACCACTTCCGGCGTCACTGCCGCCGGATAAGGAATGTCCACCAACGCTGCCTGGCCCGGCATCACCGGCAGGCCCTGGCCGAATGGCAGCGGCGCGCGGGCATCGAAGCTGCCGTATTCGCGGTCGCGGGTGGCATCGATCCAGAACGTCCCCCCGGGCGGACGCGCACGCACCACCACGTGGTCGAAGGCCAGCGGGCTGGGCAGGCGCGCGGACAGGTCCATGCCGGTGGCCGAGTTCACCAGCACCGGTTCGGCCGGCACCCCCGCCAGCGCCAGCAACGCCACCAGCAGCGTGGCCTTGTCCTTGCAATCGCCATAGCGGTTGCGCAGGGTTTCTTCCGGCGCATGCGGGGCGTGCGAGTTGGCGCCCATCTCCAGGCCGAGGTAGCGGATATCGCCCTGGACGAAGGCGATGGCGCGCTGCATCGAGCCTTGCGGGTCGGCCCGGTCCAGCTGCAGTTGCTTGGCCATGGCAGCGGCCACCGCCGCGTCGCGGAAGCCGCGCGGGTACAGGCCCACCGCCCAATCGACCACCGCGCCCCAGTCCGCGGCAGTGGATAGTTCGATCCGGCCGTAGCTGTCGTGGCCGGCGGGGGTGTCCTTCTCCGCGCGCACCGCGGGGATCGCCTCGGCTTCCAGCCGCAGCTCCTGCAAGCCGTTGGCGCGTTGCTGGGCGGGCCGGAACCCCGGCACGCTGGCCTTCCAGCGCAACGGCAGCCCTTCGGGATAGCGCACGCGCAGGCGCCGCGACGCCAGCGGCACGTCGTAGCGAGCGGTGTAGCTGTCGTAGTAGCCGCGCCCAAACACCGGATTGGCGCCAGTCACGGTGTAGGCATAGTCGATGCGATCGCCCACGCGCAGGTCCGGCAGGCTGATGTTGAGTGTCAGCGCCCCATCCAGCAGGCCCTGCTCCAGTTCGCTCTCGCGCCGCAGTTGGGCGTAGTGGGCGCGCTGGCGCATATCGATGCGACGGCCTTCGCGCCAGACCTCCAGCTGGTTGAGCGCCAGCTGCTGGTACTCGGGCTGGTAGTACAGGCCGATCTGCCCGGCATCGCCCAGCGCGTTGTCGCGCTGCACCGTGTAGCTGACCCGGCGATACCACCGCGGCTGCGCGCCGCTGAGGTCGACCTGGTCGGAGACCAGCTCATAGCGCAACCCACCACTGGCGCTGCCGGCGTTGGGCACCGTATCGACCTGGACCCATGCTGGCGCTGCCGCCATTGCCGGCGGCTGCTCGGCCGCCAACGTTGGCCCCACGCACAGCAACCCGACCGCCGCGAGCAGCCATTTCCCCTTGCTTGACCGCACACTCCCCCCTTGTGGGCATCCTGCCCTAGAACGCGTTGAGACCGGTCAACTCCCGGCCCACCACCAATTGGTGGATAGTCTGGGTTCCTTCATACGTGATCACCGACTCCAGATTCAAGGCATGGCGCAGGGCGCCATGCGCCAGGGTGATCCCGGCCGCGCCGAGCAGGTCGCGACAATCGCGCGCCACATCCAGCGCCATGCGGCAATTGTTCCACTTCGCCAGCGAGACCTGGGCCGGCTGCAAACGCCCGGCGTCCTTGAGCCGGCCCAACTGCAGCGCGATCAATTGGGCCGAGGTGATGGCGCGCGCCATCTCGGCCAGGCGCAGCTGCACCGCCTGGTTGGCTGCCAACGGCCGGCCGAAGAGTTGGCGCTCGCCAGCGTAGGCCAGCGCCTCGCGCAAACAGGCCACGGCCGCACCGATCGCGCCCCAGGCAATGCCGTAGCGGGCCTGCGTCAAGCAGCCCAGCGGGCCCTTCAGGCCCACCGCGCCCGCCAAGCGCTGGGCCTCGGGAATGCGGACGCCATCCAGGTACAGGGCCGAGGTAACCGACGCGCGCAGGCTCATCTTCTGGCCGATATCCTGCGCGCTGAAACCCGGCGTACCACGCTCGACCACGAAGCCACACACGCCCTGGTCGGTCTGCGCCCAGACCACCGCCACATCGGCAATGCTGCCGTTGGTGATCCACAGCTTGGCGCCATCGATCACCCAGTCGCCGCCCTCGCGGCGCGCACGCGTGCGCATCGCCGCCGGATCCGAACCGCCCTCGGCTTCGGTCAGGCCGAAGCAGCCGATCGCGCGGCCGGCGGCCATGTCCGGCAACCAGCGCTGCCGCTGCGCCGAGTCGCCGTAGGCAAAGATCGGATACATGCATAGGGAGGACTGCACGCTGACAAAGCTGCGCAGCGCGCTGTCGCCGCGTTCGAGCTCCTGGCAGATCAAGCCATAGGCGATCGCATCGAGGCCGCCACCGCCGTATTCGACCGGCAGCGTCGCACCGAACAGACCGAGCTCGGCCATCTCCGGCACCAGTTCGCGTGGGAAGCGCCCGTGCTCGAACGCATCGGCGATCAATGGCTGCACGCGCTCGTCGGTAAAGCGGGCGACAGCGGCCTGGATGGCGCGGTGGTCTTCGCCAAGCAGGGAATGCACGTCGAACAGGTCGTCTGGGGGCAGGGCCATGGAAAGGACTTCTGGAAAGCGAAGTCTGATTGTAGGTCCGCGTTCGTCGGCCGATCGCCAAAGTAGACTCGGCTGGCGAAGATCACGAAAGATGGCTAGCGGCGTTCGCGCCGGAACGGGGCCCGCACGCAAGAGGCTGCGCTCTCCACCAACGCTCCCGCAAACAAGAAAGGAGCCGGCAAAGCCGGCTCCTTCGGTAAACCAAAACCCATCGAGCGTATTACTGGCGCGTACCCGCACCATCGGCCGCCGCCGTCTGCGTCACCAACTGCCCGTCGATCACCGGCAAGCGGTCGCTGGCCGGCTTGTCGTCCAGGCGCACCGTCTTTTCCTCGCCGTCGTAACGGTAGGTGACGTTGTAGCCGATCACGTTATCGGTATTGCCCATTGCGATGCGCTGGCCCGGCTTGCTGTCCATGCGCATCGTGCCGGTGGTGCCATCGGCGTTGCGATAGGTCACGTTGTAGCCGGTGACGCGCGAAGACTCGGCCGTGGCGTTCTCGGTATGGCACTGGCGCTCGGTGCGATTGACCACCTGGCCGCCGACATGGCGCTTGTCGACCTGGTTGCCGACCACGCCACCGGCCACTGCGCCGGCCGCGGTGGCGACCTTGCGCCCATTGCCGCCGCCGACCTGGTTGCCGAGCAGGCCGCCGATCACCGCGCCAGCCACGGTGCCGCCGACGTTGCCGTCGCGTTCCGGCAGCCGCTCCTGCACCACTACGTCCTTGCAGACCTCATGCGGCGTGCTGGTGCTGGTGGTCTCGCGTACGGCCTCGCTGCCAATGACGGTGGCGTACACCTTTTCTTTCTGGGTGATCGGGTCGACCTTGACCACGTCGGCGTATTCCAGGCCCTTGCCCGGGGCCACCGCGTTGGGGTCTTCGACCATCGAGGTGTCCAGCGCCGGCCGCGTCTGCGCCGACGGCGCGACGAACTCGTCGGACTTGCCGCGATTGTTCATGAAGGCGGCCGTCGCCACACCGCCCACCAGCAGTGCGCCTGCCGCGACCAGTATAGTTGTCGTGTTGCTTTTCATTGATCCTGCTCCCTGCGGACGGTCCGCGTTTTGGACGGTTGGATTCGAACATGACCCAGCTGAACAAATCCACGCCTTTCAGCAGAATGTGCGCGTGAAGAGCCCCGGCCAGTGATTTCATTCACGCTTAATCGTTTTCAAGGACGCGCCATGCCCAACCCGCTCACCCTGCCGCTGTTGAACTGGGCCGGACGCCTGCGTTTCCCGACCCTGGCCAAGATCGTCGCGGCCTTGTTCGTGATCGACCTGTTCCTGCCCGACCCGGTGCCGTTCGTCGACGAGCTGGTCCTGGGCCTGGCCACGGTGCTGCTGGCCAACTGGAAATATCGCAAGGGCACCCCGCCCTCGCTGCCCGGCCGGTGAATCGCGGCGCATCATGCACGGGCAGGCCATGCAGCTGATCGACAGCCACTGCCACCTGGATGCGAGCGAGTTCGATCCGGATCGCGCCGAGGTCCTGCAACGCGCCGATGCGGCCGGCATTGCTGCCCAACTGGTGCCGGCCACCACGGCGGCAAGCTGGCCGAAGTTGCGCCAGGTCTGCCAGGGGCAGACAGGGCTGTATCCGGCCTATGGGCTGCACCCGGTGTTCCTGCCCGAGCACCAGCCCGACCACCTGGACCAGCTACAAGCGTGGATCGAGCGCGAGCGCCCGCTGGCCATCGGCGAATGCGGCCTGGACTACTTCATTGAGGAGCTCGACCCGCAGGCACAGGCGCGTTATTTCGACGGCCAACTGGCCCTGGCCCGCCGTTACGACCTGCCGCTGATCGTGCATGCGCGGCGTGCGGTCGAGGCGGTGATCCTGGCCATCCGCAAGGCCGGTGAGGTGCGCGGCGTAGTCCACAGCTTCGCCGGCAGCCCGGAACAGGCGCGCCAGCTGTGGGAGCGCGGCTTCATGATCGGCCTCGGTGGACCGGTCACCTACGAACGTGCGCGCCGCCTGCGCCAGCTCGCCACGAGCATGCCGCTGCAGCACCTGCTACTGGAAACCGACGCGCCCGACCAGCCCGATGCGCAGATCCGCGGCCAACGCAACGAGCCGGCGCGGCTGGTGCACGTGGCCGAGGTCGTCGCCCAGCTGCGCGGCGAAGCGGTTGCCGACGTAGCGGCGCAGACCGCCGCCAACGCCCGCCGGCTGTTCGCACTGCCCGGCTGAGCTGCCCTAGCCTGCCTCGACCGTATCGCTGGCCTCGGCCTGCACTTGCGCGCGGGGCGGCTTGAGCAGCATCTCCAAGGCCTTGCCCACCGCGACGAAAGCGAAGGCGCCGGTGATATGGGTAGCCGCGCCAAGGCCGGCGCCACAGTCCAGCTTCAATGCCGCATCGGCACCCAATGCCGGGCGCACTCCGCACACGCTGCCGTCGGCCTGCGGGTACTTGACGTTCTCCAGCGAATACACCGCCGGCACGCCGAAATAGCGCTGCGGGTTCTTGGGGAAATTGAACTCGGTGCGCAGCTTCTTGCGGATCAGGGCGAGCATGGCGTCGTGCTCGGTGCGCGACACATCGCGCACTCGGACCAGGGTCGGGTCGGTGCGCCCGCCTGCGGCGCCCACCGTGATCAGCGGCAGCTTGCGGCGGCGGCACCAGGCGATGGTTTCGACCTTGACCCGGAAGCTGTCGCAAGCATCCACCACCAGGTCGAAACCCTGGTCGAGCAGCGCCTGCATGTTATTGACGGTGAGGAAGTCCTCCACCGCGACGGCTTCGATTTCCGGATTGATCGCCCGGCAACGCGTCGCCATCGCCTGGGCCTTGTTCTGGCCGTACTGCCCGGCCAGTGCCGGCAGCTGGCGGTTGGTGTTGGAGACGCAGATGTCGTCGGCGTCGATCAGGGTCAGGTGGCCGACGGCGCTGCGCGCCAGCGCCTCCACCACCCACGAACCGACGCCGCCCATCCCCACCACCGCGACGCGGCAGGCGGCCAGGCGGGCGACGCTGCCAGTGCCGTAGAGCCGGTCGACGCCGGCGAATCTTTCGAGCCATTGCGGATTCATCCTGCGATTTTACGCGTAGTCAGCCGAACCCGGACCGTCGTAGGATCGAGCCCGCACTTCACCCTCGCGCCCGCATCGCGCACCCCGCCACGCCACAGGCCGCCCGCCGGCCCGGAGCCCGCCATGTCCAGCCAGCCCCGCCGTCCTTCCGCCGCTTACCGCTATTTGTTCATGGCCCTGCTCGGGCTGCTGGTGGGCATCATCGCCACGGTGATGGTCATGCGCGCGGTGCAGGCGCGGCGCGATCCGTTCCCGCACAGCCTGATGCACGTGATGGCCAAGCAGACCGATCTGCTGCAGCGCAGCCAGCAGCAGAACCGCTGCACCGCGACCGACAGCCAGCCACGGCTGCAGACGTTGCGCTACCTGTCCAACGACCTGGAAACCGCATTCCCCAGCCTGCGCGATGATCGCCGCTTTGCCTCGCACGCACGTGACATGCGCTCTGCGCTGGACCAGTCGCTGGCCGGCGTGCCCGGCGATTGCGCCGCACTGGCCACGGTCAACACGCGTATCGGCGAGGCCTGCAAGGCTTGCCACCAGGATTTCCGCTGACCTGCCGTCGCAGGGCCTGGCGCCGGTTGGCGCCGCGTTCACCCGAGCCACGCCAGGATGAGGCCACCCGCGGCAAGCCGCCGCGCTGACCTTGGAGGACCCATGAATATTCGTCAGATCGGACTTGGCGTTGCAACCGCCGCCCTAATGGCCGGCTGTGCCACCAGCCAACCGGGCTACAGCAACTACGGCGGTGGCAGCTACAACTCAGGCAACCAGGGTTATTCGCAAGGCCGCTGCGCCGATTGCGGCATCGTCACGCGCATCGACGCGGTGCAGTCCAACCGCAGCGCGCCTTCGGCCACCGGCGCGGTGCTCGGCGGCATCGTCGGCGCCGTCGCCGGCCGCACCATCTCGCACGAAACCGGCGGCAGCAAGGGCAACCAGAACGTGGCCACGGTCCTCGGTGCCGGTGCTGGCGCGGTGGCCGGCAACGCCATCCAGAACAACGTCACCGGCGACTCCTACGACATCCAGGTGCGCATGGATGATGGCCGCGTGCTGATGATCAACCAGCGCGACCTCAACGGCATCCGCGAAAACACCTACGTGCGCGTGGTCAACGGCCGCGTCGTGCTGCGCTGAACGCCCGTTTCCAGGCAAAGCAAAAAGGCCCGCTAGCGGGCCTTTTTGCTGATCGCCAGCGACAGCTCAAGCCGGCTGCACGGCGTCGGCTTGCAGGCCCTTCTGGCCCTGCACGACGGTGAAGCTGACCTTCTGCCCTTCCTTCAGGCTCTTGAAGCCCTGGATCTGGATCGCACGAAAATGGACGAACACGTCCTCGCCATTCTCGCGGCTGATGAATCCGAAGCCCTTGGCATCGTTGAACCACTTGACGGTACCGGTCTCACGCTCTGACATCTCGCAATACTCCCTGACGACGCATTCGGTTGGTTGACGGCAATGGGTGGCTGGTTGCAAGGAGGAAGCGAGGTACAGGGGACGCCGGGGTGGCCGACCCATCAGGCCACGATTCACGGTGACCTTGCCAAGCGCAGCGGCTGCAACTTAACCCGAGCAAAACGCAGTGTCAATCACCCCAACTTCACATTGTCAACCCCCATTTGACCCCCTATTCGGGATTTACGGACGACCATGGACCCTGCATTCATCTATTACCTGATTGGCGGCGTGCTGGTCCTGGTCGGCTTCGCCGGGGTCCTGCTGCCCGCGTTGCCTGGCCTGCCGCTGGTCTTCGCCGGCTTGCTGGTGGCGGCCTGGGCCGATGGCTTCGAGCGCGTCGGCTGGATTCCGCTGGTCGCGATCGGCCTGCTGACCGCGCTGTCTTTCCTGATCGACTTCCTGGCCACCGTCTATGGCGCACAACGCCTGGGCGCCAGCGGCTGGGCGCTGTGGGGCTCGGCCCTGGGAACCTTGGTGGGCCTGTTCTTCCTGCCGCTGGGGCTGTTCCTGGGGCCGTTCGTCGGCGCCTGGGTCGGCGAGTACTGGCACAGCCGGCGCGTGGGCCATGCCACCCGCGTGGGCCTGGGCACGTGGCTGGGCATCCTGCTCGGCACCGCCTCGAAACTGGCGCTGGGCTTTTGCATGATCGGCATCTTCGCGCTGGCCTGGTGGGTTTGAGGCCAGGTGATGCAGCGCGCCCAGCGCAACCGGCGGCGGTTCGGGTATTTTCTGCGTTGCCTCCCCCGCATGGAGCCGCATCGGCCATGACCCGCCCTACTCCGTACCTGCTGCTCGCACTGGCTGCCACGCCGCTGGCGCACGCGCAGGAAATCGCCCCCGAGGCCGCCACGCCCGCGGCTTGCACTTCCATCTCCAGCAACGCCTTGCGCCTGGCGTGCTACGACCGCGTGCTCGGCTACACCGCCGCCGATACCGCCCAGGCCGACGCCGACGCAGAGGCCGCGCGTGAGACCCAACGCGAAACCCTGGCCGGCGCCAGTACGCGCGAGGAGCGCAAGCAGGCCAAGGAGATCTTCAAGGCCGACGACCCCCAACTGGCTAACGCCGGGCGCGGCTCGCTGCTCGACAGTCGCTGGGAACTGGCCAAGGACTCCAAGCTCGGCACCTTCCAGTTGCGTGCCTACAAGCCGGTCTACCTGCTGCCCGCGTTCTGGACCAGCGATACCAACCAGACACCGACCTCGCCCAATCCGAACAACTCGGTGACCACGCCGCAGGCGCTGGACGACCTCGAGCTGAAGTTCCAGCTCAGCTTCAAGACCAAGGTGGTGGAGGATCTGTTCAACGACAATGGCGACATCTGGGTCGGCTACACCCAGTCCTCGCGTTGGCAGTCCTACAACGCCGAACAATCGCGCCCGTTCCGCGAAACCAACTACGAGCCGGAAGCGATGCTCGTGTTCCGCAACAACTACAGCGTGTTCGGCTGGCGCGGCCGCATGAGCGGCATTTCGCTCAACCATCAGTCCAATGGCCGCAGCGACCCGCTCTCGCGCAGCTGGAACCGGGTCATCCTCAACTTTGGCCTGGACCGCGAGAACTGGGCGCTGATGCTGCGGCCGTGGTTTCGCATCAAGGAAGACCGCAGCGACGACAACAACCCGGACATCGAGGACTACATGGGGCGCGGCGACGCCACCCTGGTCTACAACCGCAACGGCCACGAAGTTTCATTGATGGCACGGCATTCGCTGCGCGGTGGCGACCGTTCGCATGGCGCGCTGCAGCTGGACTACGGCTTCCCGATCACCCACCTGCTGCGCGGCCACCTGCAGGTGTTCGACGGTTATGGCGAGAGCATGATCGACTACAACCACCGCGCGACCTATGTCGGTATCGGTGTGTCGTTGCTGGAGTGGTTTTAAGCCCTTCTGGCTTCGTTGGTCGGGGCTGAAGCCCCTCCTACAGAGGGGCTTCAGCCCCGATGGCCTGCCATTGCAATCAAGTCCAATCGGTGAGCCCCTCGCGGCGGTAGGTCTCGGCAAACGCCGGCCGGTCCTTCATCCGCCGCGCGTAGTCGTGCAACAGCGGCCAGTCGTCCACCGGCCGCGGCATGTTGCGCGACCAACGCATCAACATGGTCAGCATGAAATCGGCCGCGCTCACGCGCGCGCCGAGCAGGTAGGGGCCGTGTGCCTGCAGGTGCGCACTGAGCCGGTCCCAGGCCGCTTCGATCACTGCCCGCGCCTGCGCGCGGACCGCCTGCTCCTGGCCGGGGCCGGCCGGCTCATCGGGATAGAACCAGGCGCGGTAAGCCGGCTGCAGCGTATTGGCACACCAGAACATCCAGCGGTAGTACTCCGCACGTTCGGCGCTGCCCGGTGCCGGCGCCAGGCCAGCGCCCGGATGGCGGTCGGCCAGGTGCATGGCAATGGCCGCCGCTTCGGTCAGCACCTGGCCATCGAGCACCAGCGCGGGCACCACGCCGGCCGGGTTGAGTGCCAGGTAGGCCGGAGATTTTTGTTCGCGCTTGTCGAAGTCCAGCGCGCGCAGTTCGTGCGGGAGGTCCAGTTCGATTAACAGCCAATGCACCACCAGCGCGGCGGTACTGGGCGAGTGGTACAGGATGGCGCTCATGCAGATCCCCGGCTACAGACCACAGGATTGTACGCAGGTCGCGTGGTGGGCCTGGCAAAGGGCTTGCGAAGGATTGAGGCAGCCCATTCCCTGGCTCAGGCAGGCATCGCGCGCGCCCCCATCGAGTTGCTCGCACTGGTCCGGACTGGGGGCGCTCCTGCACACCAGTGACGACCTCGGGTCGGCGCGGCAGTCGGCGGCCAGCCGCGCGCAGGTGACCATGCAGGCCTGCGGATCACCCCCCGCCAGGGGGGTGCGCCCGCTGCTGGTGCAAGCGGCGAGCGCCAGCACCCAGGCCAACGCCATGGGTGCGCGAAGAAGACGGTGATTCATTGGCGAGCTCCGAAACCAAGGGAGCGGCCACGCTAAGCAAGCACCGGAGGCGGCGCCAGCGACAAACCGCATCGGTTTGCCGCAGGCAAACTCAGGCCGGCTCGACCACCACCGGGATCTTGCCGATCCGCGCCTGCCATTCGCGCGGGCCGGTCTTGTGCACCGACACGCCGCTGGAATCCACCGCCACGGTCACCGGCATGTCCTTGACTTCGAATTCGTAGATCGCCTCCATGCCGAGGTCCTCGAAGGCGAGCACGCGGCTGGCCTTGATCGCCTTGGACACCAGGTAGGCCGAGCCGCCCACGGCCATCAGGTAGACCGCCTTGTTGTCGCGGATCGCCTCGATCGCCGCATCACCGCGCTCGGACTTGCCGACCATGCCCAGCAGGCCGGTCTGTTCCAGCATCTGCCGGGTGAACTTGTCCATGCGCGTGGCCGTGGTCGGACCGGCCGGGCCCACGACTTCGTCGCGCACCGGGCCGACCGGGCCCACGTAGTAGATGAAGCGGTTGTTGAAGTCGACCGGCAATGGCTCGCCCTTGTTGAGCATGTCGATCATGCGCTTGTGCGCCGCATCGCGGCCGGTCAGCAGCTTGCCGTTGAGCAGCAGCACCTCGCCGGGCTTGAACTGGGCCACTTCTTCGCGGGTGATCGTGTCCAGGTTCACCCGCCGTGCGTTCTGCGGGTTGTAGGTGAGCTTGGGCCAGTCTTCCAGCGACGGCGGATCGAGCGCGACCGCGCCACTGCCGTCCAGGGTGAAATGCGCATGCCGGGTGGCCGCGCAATTCGGGATCAACGCCACTGGCAGGTTGGCGGCGTGGGTGGGGTAATCCTTGATCTTGATGTCGAGCACGGTCGTCAGCCCGCCCAGGCCCTGCGCGCCGATGCCCAGCGCATTGACCTTCTCATACAGCTCCAGGCGCAATTCCTCGATCCGGTTGGATGCGCCGCGCGCCTGCAGGTCGACGATGTCGATCGGCTCCATCAGCGCCTCCTTGGCCAGCAGCATCGCCTTCTCGGCGGTGCCGCCGATGCCGATGCCAAGCATGCCCGGCGGGCACCAGCCGGCGCCCATGGTCGGCACGGTCTTGAGCACCCAGTCGACGATCGAATCGGACGGGTTGAGCATGGCGAACTTGCTCTTGGCCTCCGAGCCGCCGCCCTTGGCCGCGACGATGACATCGACCGTGGCGCCCGGCACGACCTTGACGTTGACCACCGCCGGCGTGTTGTCGCGGGTGTTCTGGCGCTTGCCCGCCGGGTCGGCCAGGACCGAGGCGCGCAGCTTGTTGTCCGGATGGTTGTAGGCGCGGCGCACGCCTTCGTTGACCATGTCTTCGACGCCCATCGTGGCATCGTCCCAGCGCACGTTCATGCCGATTTCCAGGAACACGGTGACGATCCCGGTGTCCTGGCAGATCGGGCGATGGCCCTCGGCGCACAGGCGCGAGTTGATCAGGATCTGCGCGATCGCGTCCTTGGCTGCCGGCGATTGCTCGCGCTCATAGGCGGCCGCCAGGTTCTTGATGTAATCCACCGGGTGGTAGTAGCTGATGTACTGCAACGCGTCGGCGACACTCTGAATGAGGTCTTCCTGCTTGATCGAGGTCACGGCTGGCTCTGGAGGCTTGCGGGAAACCCGACTATTTTAGAGCAAACACCGGCCCCGGCTTTCGGTTCCACCCGGCACACCCTGTTCCGTTCGGGTAGCCCCTCCCCTCCCGGCCTGGCATCCCACCTCATTGCCCGGCCCGTTCAGCCTCGGCGGCCGCCCGCCCGCGCCTGGCGCAGACGCGGTGCCGGACACCTGGGTGCAACACGCCGCCGCTAGGTTCATGGCTCCCCCGAAGCGGAGCCCAGCGATGGACCAGAAGCACGACCTGCCGGTGCTCGGCGGCGACTACGCCCTGGCACCGGCCGCCAACGATGAGCGCGCCGTGGCCCGCCATCGCCTGCTGCTGTGCGCGCCGGACCACTTCGGCGTGGACTACATCATCAACCCGTGGATGGCCAACCATCTCCATGCGACCGAGGGCGGCCGTGTCCGCGCGCAATGGCAGGCCCTGCGGGCCGCGCTGGCCGAACATGCCGAGCTCGCCCTGCTGCCGCCAGCGCCGGGGTTGCCCGACCTGGTGTTCACCGCCAACGCCGGGCTGGTGCGCGGCAACGATTTCCTGCCCAGCCGCTTCCGCCATGCCGAGCGGAGCGGCGAAGAGCCTGTGTGCATCGACTGGTTCCGCCGCGCCGGCTACCGCATTCGCCCGCTACCCGAACCGCTGCGCTTCGAAGGCGCCGGCGATGCCTTGTTCGACCGTGGCCGGCCGGCGCTGTTGTGGTTCGGCCACGGTCATCGCAGCGATGCGGCGGTGGCACCGGAACTGGAGCGCATGCTCGCGATCGATGTCGTCGCGCTGCGCCTGGTGGATCCGCGCTTCTATCACCTGGACACCTGCTTCTGCCCGCTGCGCGACGGCCGCTTGCTGTACTACCCGCCGGCCTTCGATGACGCCGCGCAGGCGCAGATTGCCGCGCGCGTGCCGCCGCACCTGCGCATCACCGTGTCCGAGTCGGACGCGCTGGCCTTTGCCTGCAATGCCGTGGACCTGGACGATGTCGTGGTGCTCAACCGCGCCAGCGCGCCGCTGCGGCAGGCGCTGGCGGCGTGGGGCTATCGCACCGTGGAAACCGCGCTCGACGAGTTCCTGAAGTCTGGCGGCGCGGCCAAGTGCCTGACCTTGCGCCTGGATGAGTGAGCCGCCGCTTTGCGCCGCCGTCACGACGGCGGCGCAAAGATGCGCGCTTGCCCCCTGAACAGAGCACGCCATGTCCCGCGATTCCCGAAACGATGCCGGCGCCGTCCGCTCGGACGCCTTGATCGGCGACGACGCCGTCGAGACCCTGGGCCGCGATGAGCGCATCCAGGCCAGCGAAATCTCAGTCGAAGTACGAGACGCTGAAGTCATCTTGAGCGGTGATGTGCCCGAGCCGCAGATGCGCGCCTTGGCAGAACAGATCATCGCCGGCCTGCCGGGCGTGCGCAGCGTGCGCAACCTGATCCGCTATGACGACGGCGCCGATTCGTTCGGGCCGCGTGGCGAAGCGGTGCGCGGGCTGGACCCGGACGAGAATCCCGGCCCCACCGAGGCTCCCCGCGGTACCGGCGGCAACAAGGCTTGAGCCGCGGCCGCCGGCCTTGACCCGCTCCGGCGGCACTGCGGCGCCCTGCCGCTGCCGCCGCGCCGGCTTTGACGCGACAATCGGCGCATGAGTCCAGCCCCCACGCCTGCGCGCCAGCCCAGCCTGCGCGAACGCTTCCATGCCCTGCGCAACCTGCCCCCATTCCTGCGCCAGATCTGGCAGACCAGCCCTGCCCTGACCATCGCGAGCCTGGGCCTGCGCCTGCTGCGCGCATTGATGCCAGTGGCCACGCTGTACATCGGCAAGCTGATCATCGACGAAGCGATCCGCCTGGCCGGTACCGCGCCGCCGCTGCATTCGCTGGGCGACGCACTGGCCAGCGGCCGCCTGGAGCATTTACTGACGCTGCTGGCGCTGGAACTGGGGCTGGCGATCGGCTCGGACCTGCTCGGGCGCATGGTCGCCTACGCCGACAACCTGCTCTCGGAGCTGTTCAACAACGTCACCAGCGTGCGCCTGATGGAGCATGCCGCGCAGTTGGACCTGGAGGACTTCGAAGACCCCGAACTGCAGGACCGGCTCGACCGCGCGCGGCGCCAGAGCATGGGCCGCATGAACCTGATGAGCCAGTTGTTTGGCCAGGTGCAGGACGCAATCACCGTGGCCAGCTTCGCCATCGGCCTGCTGGTCTACGCGCCGTGGTTGATGGCGCTGCTGGCCCTGGCACTGGTGCCGGCCTTTATCGGCGAGTCGCACTTCAACGCCCTGGGCTATTCGCTCAATTACCAGTGGACGCCGGAACGGCGCCAGCTCGACTACCTGCGCCAGGTCGGCGCCAGCGTCGAGACGGCCAAGGAAGTCAAGATCTTCAACCTGCACCGGTTCCTGATCGAACGCTACCGCCAGCTGGCCGATCGCTACTTCCGCGCCAACCGCGCACTGGCGCGCAAGCGTGCGGTCTGGGGCACCCTGCTGGCCGCGCTCGGCACGCTGGGCTACTACGTGGCCTATGGCTACATCGCCTGGCGCACCATCCGCGGCGACTTCAGCATTGGCGACCTGACTTTCCTGGCCGGCAGCTTCCTGCGCCTGCGGCAATTGCTGGAGGGGCTGCTGATCGGCTTCTCGCAGGTCGCCGGGCAGGCGCTGTACCTGGACGACCTGTTCTCGTTCTTCGCGATCGAACCGGAAATCGTCTCGCGCCCCGGCGCAGCGCCGGTGCCGCGACCGATCACCCAGGGCTTCGTGTTCGAGAACGTCGGCTTCCGCTATCCCGAGGCCGAGCAGTGGGCGGTGCGGCACCTGGATTTCGAATTGCGTGCCGGCGAAGTGCTGGCCCTGGTCGGCGAGAACGGCGCCGGCAAGACCACCCTGGTCAAGTTGCTGGCACGGCTGTACGACCCCGACGAAGGCCGCATCCTGCTGGACGGCCGCGACCTGCGCGACTACGACCTGGACGACCTGCGCGGCAACATGGGGGTGATCTTCCAGGACTTCGTGCGCTACCACCTCAGCGCGCGCGAGAACATCGGCGTGGGCCGGGTCGAGGCGATGGACGATGCCCCGCGCATTGCCACCGCCGCGCGGCGGGCGCTGGCCGACGAGATGATCGAGCAGTTGCCGCACGGCTACGAGCAGCTGATCGGCCGGCGCTTCAAGACCGGCGTAGACCTGTCCGGCGGACAGTGGCAGAAGGTCGCCATCGCCCGTGCCTACCTGCGCGATGCACAGGTGATGATCCTCGACGAGCCCACCGCCGCGCTCGACGCGCGCGCCGAATACGAGGTGTTCCAGCGCTTCAAGGAATTGTCCAGCCAACGCACCGCGGTGCTGATCTCGCACCGCTTCTCCAGCGTGCGCATGGCCGACCGGATCCTGGTGCTGGCCAATGGCCGGATCGAGGCGGCCGGCACCCACGAACAACTGATGGCCGCCGGCGGGCGCTACGCCGAGCTGTTCGAATTGCAGGCGGCTGGCTATCGTTGAGCCCCCGACGACCGAGGTTGATTCCCATGTCCCTGGCCGCCCCCTGCCGCCCGTTGCTGCTTCCGTTCCTTGTGTGCCTGGCCACGCTTGCCGCCTGCAACAAGTCTGCCGATCCGGCCACCGCCGCGCCGAGCGCGCGCAGCGCCGCCAGCGCCGCGCCACGGCCGATGGACAGCCAGGCCGGGCCGATCCAGGTGCGCGAACTGGCCACCGGGCTGCGCCACCCCTGGGGCCTGGCGCTGCTGCCGGAGGGCGGCTTCCTGGTGACCGAACGGGTCGGCAACCTGCGCCGGATCGGCGCCGACGGCAGCGTCTCGGCGCCATTGACCGGCGTGCCGGCGGTCTACGCCCGCGGCCAGGGCGGCCTGCTTGACGTGGTCCTGGCGCCGGATTTCGCCCAGAGCCGGCGGATCTATCTCAGCTACGCCGAACCGGGCGAAGGCGTGCTGGCCGGCACCGCGGTCGCCAGCGCGGTCCTCGGCGCGGCCGGCCTGAGCGAGGTCAAGGTCATCTATCGGCAAGCCCCCAAGGTGGACACCGAGAACCACTTCGGCTCGCGCCTGGCGTTCGACCGCCAGGGCCATCTATTCGTGAGCCAGGGCGAACGCACCTTGCGGCCGATGGCGCAGGCACTGGACAAGCTGCAAGGCAAGCTGGTGCGGCTGAACCTGGACGGCAGCATCCCGGCCGACAACCCCTTCGTCGGCCAGGACGGCGCGCGCCCGGAGATCTGGAGCTACGGCCACCGCAATTCGCAGGGGCTTGCGCTGGACCCGCGCAGCGGCAAGCTGTGGGAGACCGAACACGGCCCGCGCGGTGGCGATGAGATCAACCTCCCCGAACCCGGCAAGAACTACGGCTGGCCGCTGATCACCTACGGCATCGACTATTCCGGCCAGCCGATCGCCGAGTCCACCGGGCAACGTGGCGACGGCCTGGAACAGCCGCACCACTACTGGCCGAAGTCGCCGGGCGTCAGCGGCCTGGCGTTCTACACCGGGCACACCGGCAGCGCCTGGAACGACAGCCTGTTCATCGGCTCGCTGGCCGAGCGCAACCTGATCCGGCTCAGCCTCGACGGCGAGCGCATCAGCGGCGAAGAACGCCTGCTCGGCGACCTCGGCCAGCGCGTGCGCGATGTGCGGGTGGGCGCCGACGGCAAGGTCTACGTGCTGACCGACGAGGAACAGGGGCAGCTGCTGCAGATCGAGCCGCCGAAGGCGTAGTGCGGCTCGGCAATGAGAGAAAATCTCATTTGGCGTAGAATTGGCACAGTTCCCCCAATCGACTTCCCGGCATGTCTTCCGCTTTCGGCGCCGAAACGGTGCTCGAGGTCCGGCACTGGACCGACGACTACTTCAGCTTCACCACCACCCGTGACAGCGGCTTCCGCTTCGAGAACGGCCAGTTCGTGATGATCGGCCTGGAGACTGACACCCGGCCGCTGCTGCGCGCCTATTCGATCGCTAGCGCCAACTGGGAAGAGCAGCTTGAATTCTTCAGCATCAAGGTGCCCAACGGCCCGCTGACCTCGCGCTTGCAGCACATCCAGCCCGGCGACAAGGTACTGGTCGGCAAGAAGCCCACCGGCACCCTGCTGATCAGCGACCTGCACCCGGGCCGCCACCTCTATCTACTGGGCACCGGCACCGGCCTGGCGCCGTGGTTGTCGGTGATCAAGGACCCGGAGACCTACGAGCGCTTCGACAAGGTGATCCTCACCCACGGCGTGCGCTTCGAGCGCGACCTGGCCTACCGCGACTACTTCGAGCGCGAACTGCCGCAGCACGAATTCCTCGGCGAGATCCTGCGCGACAAGTTGCTGTACTACCCGGCGGTGACGCGCGAGGAATTCCGCAACCGCGGCCGCCTTACCGAATTGATCGAGAACGGCCAGATGCAGCGCACCCTCGGCCTGCCGCCGCTGGACGTGGCCAATGACCGCTTCATGATCTGCGGCAGCCCGCAGATGCTGGCCGACCTGCGCCAGGTGCTCGATGCCCGCGGCTTTGAAACCTCGCCTCGCATCGGCCAACCCGGCCACTACGTGTTCGAGCGCGCCTTCGTCGAGAAGTGATCGAGCGGGCGCACGCTGCGCCCGTGTTCGCCATAGCGCAGCCAGCGCTCGGCGGCGCCGACCTCGTCGAACACCTGGGCGTGGAAACCGCGCTCGATCAGCAACAGGTTCAGCGTTTCCATCTGGGTGAAGCGCGGCCAGCTGCCGACATAGGCCAGCGGCATCGCCTTGAGCGTGGCCGTGTCCAATTGCCGTAGCAGTGCGCGCCACTCGCGCGTGGTGGCGAGGGTTCCCTGGCGCCGGTCGATGGCCAGCACCGCCGCTGCGCCGCAGCGGGCGACCTCTTCGGCCACGCCGGTCCAGCAAGCCAGCCGTGACTGCGGGCTCACCGTGGCACCTTCCAGCTCGACCCGCAGGGTGTTGCCCTGCGTCTCGAAACGGAGCCGGTAGTCCTGCACCGGCGCCGGTATTTCAACGCAGCACATGTTCGATCCGTTCGGCGAGCGCCTGCGGCGGCGTGGCCGGGGCGAAACGTGCGCTTACCGCGCCCTGGCGATCGACCAGGAACTTGGTGAAATTCCACTTTACCGACGCGCTGCCCAGCAGGCCGCGACGTTCGCGCTGCAACCAGCGCCACAGCGGGTCGGCACCGGCCCCGTTGACGTCGATCTTGCGCGACAAGGCGAAGTCGACATCGTATTCCAGGGCGCAGAACACCTTGATCGCATCATCGCCGGCGGGCTCCTGGCGACCGAACTGGTTGCAGGGAAAGCCGATCACCACCAGGCCACGCTCGCGATACTGGCGCCACAGTGCCTGCAGCCCGGCGTATTGCGGGGTGAAGCCGCAGCGCGAGGCCACGTTGACCAAGAGCAGCGGCTGGCCGCGCCATTGCGCCAGCGGATGCGCCGCGCCGGAACCGTCGTGGTAGCTGAAATCGTAGGCTGTCGTCACCGCGTCCCCCTGAGTCCGCTGCCGCAGCATAGCCATGCGCAGGGGCGATGTGCCAGCGGGTTGAATTGCCGCCGCGATCGGCACACCATCGGCGATCGCGCTGCCGCCCTCGCCCGGAGCTCACGATGTCCGCTGCCGTCGATGCGCTGTCCCCCGGCTTCCTGCATATGCGCATCGTGCTCGGCATGGTGGTGGGCCTGGGCCTGACCCATCTGCTGCGGCAGTTCGCCCGCATCATCGAGCACCCCGGGCGCAAGCGCGTGTACTGGGTGCACCTGGTGTGGGCGGCTTCGATGTTCCTCTATCTGCTGTCGTTCTGGTGGTGGGAATACCGCCTGACCCTGGTCACGCAGTGGACCTTCAACCTGTACCTGTTCGTCACCGTGTATGCCCTGCTGCTGTACCTGCTGTGCACCCTGGTGCTGCCGGAGAACATCGATGAGTACCAGGACTGGCGCGACTACTTCTATGCACGGCGCGCCTGGTTCTTTGGCTTGCTCGCCGCCGCCTACCTGATCGACCTGGCCGACACGCGGGTCAAGGGAGCGGCGTATTTCGCCGCCGTGGGCCAGGAAATGATGGTGCGCGATGTCGCTTTTGCCGTATTCAGCCTGGCGGCCATCGCCACCCGCAACCCCCGCTTCCACGCCATCTTTGCCTTGGCGGGGCTGGCCTACCAGCTGGTCTTCATCGCGCGCCAGTTCGAAGTCCTGTAGACCAGTGCCCAGCGCGGGGCGGTCGCATGTCTTTCGTCACGGGCGGCGACAGGCCGGCATCGGGTAGCCTCGGAAGTTCCGATTTCGCAGGAGTTCTCCTTGACCACCCGCCTTGCCCTGGCCCTGGCCGTCGCCCTCGGCGCGACCACGCCCGCCTACGCCACCGCCGTCGATGCCATGAACGCCACCGCTGCCACCGCCGCCACCCCGGCCTCGGCCAACCCGTTCTTCAGCGAGAGCCCGCTGCCGCTGCACTACCCCCAGTTCGACAAGATCAAGGACGCCGATTTCGCTCCAGCCTTCGACGCGGGCATGGCCCAGCAGCTCAAGGAAGTGGACGCGATCGCCAACAACAAGGCCAAGCCGACCTTCGACAACACGATCATCGCGCTGGAAAAGAGCGGGCAGATCCTGGACCGCGCGACCACCGTGTTCTTCAACCTGGTCGGCACCGACACCAACGACACCCGCAAGCAACTGCAGGCCGACTACTCGGCCAAGTTCGCCGCCCATCGCGACGCGATCAACCTCAACGGCAAGCTGTTCGCCCGCCTGCAGGCGCTCTACGACCAGCGTGACTCGCTCGGCCTGGACGCCGAAGGCGTGCGCCTGGTGGAGAAGTACTACACCGACTTCGTCCGCGACGGCGCCAAGCTGTCCGACGCCGACAAGGTCACGCTGAAGTCGATGAACGCCGAGATGGCGCGCCTGGGCACCCAGTTCAGCCAGAACGTACTGGCCGAAGTGAACGCCGCTGCCGTCGTGGTGGACGACGTCAAACAACTGGACGGCCTGTCCGAGGAGCAGATCTCGGCCGCGGCCGAAGCAGCCAAGGCACGCAAGCTCGACGGCAAGTACGTCATCGCCCTGCTCAACACCACCGGCCAGCCGCCGTTGACGCAGCTGAAGGACCGCGCGCTGCGCCAGCGCATCTACGAAGCCTCGATCAATCGCGGCAGCCATGGGGGCGAGTTCGACAACACCGCGTTGGTCGCGCGCATCATGAAACTGCGCGCCGAGAAGGCCAAGCTGCTGGGCTTCAGCAACTACGCCTCCTACTCGCTGGAAAACCAGACCGCCAAGACCCCCGAGGCGGTCAACGCAATGCTGGGCCAGCTCGCTCCGCCGGCCGTGGCCAACGCCAAGCGCGAAGCGGCCGACCTGCAGAAGATGATCGACGCCGAGCAGAAGGCCGCACGCAAGCCGACCTTCAAGCTCGAGCCGTGGGACTGGGCCTTCTATAGCGAGAAGGTGCGCCAGGCCAAGTACAACTTCGACGAGTCCCAGCTCAAGCCGTACTTCGAGTTCAAGAACGTGCTGGAGAACGGCGTGTTCTTCGCCGCCAACCAGGAATACGGCCTGACCTTCAAGGAACGCCACGACCTGCCCAAGTACCGCGACGACATCTACGTCTACGACGTATTCGACGCGAACGGCAAGCAACTGGCGATCTTCATCCACGACCCCTACGCCCGCGCCTCCAAGCGCGGCGGCGCCTGGATGAATTCCTACGTCTCGCAGTCGGCCCTGACCGGCGACCAACCGGTGGTGGCCAACCACCTCAACATCCCCAAGCCGCCTGCCGGCCAGCCGACGCTGCTGACCTGGGACGAAGTCACCACGATGTTCCATGAGTTCGGCCATGCGCTGCACGGCATGTTCTCGGACGTGAAGTACCCCTACTTCTCCGGCACCAGCGTGCCGCGCGACTTCGTCGAGTTCCCCTCGCAGGTCAACGAGATGTGGGCCGACTGGCCGTCGATCCTGAAGAACTACGCCAAGGACCACACCACCGGCGCCCCGATGCCGCAGGCATTGTTGGACAAGGTGGTAGCCGCATCGAAGTTCAACCAAGGCTTCGCCACGACCGAATACCTGGGCGCAGCGATGCTGGACCAGAACTGGCACCAGTTGCCGGTGGACAAAGTGCCCGACGCCGCGGGCGTCATGCCCTTCGAAGCGCAGTCACTGGCCGCCGACGGCATCGCCTACGCGCCGGTCCCGCCGCGTTATCGCACGCCGTATTTCAGCCACATCATGGGTGGGTACGCGGCGGGTTATTACGCCTATATCTGGTCGGAAGTGCTGGATGCGAACACGCAGCAGTGGTTCCGGCAGCACGGCGGCCTGAGCCGCGAGAACGGCGACCATTTCCGCAAGACGCTGTTGTCGAAGGGCGGCAGTGTGGATGCGATGGCGTTGTTCCAGAACTTCGCCGGGCATGCGCCGCAGATCGAGCCGCTGCTGGAGAAGCGGGGCTTGATGGTGGGTGGTGGGGATGGGGAGCAGCCTAAGAGCGAGCCGCAGGGTAAGTAAGCTTGCCCGGTTGTGTTTTTTGAAGAAGGCCGCCGTGAGGCGGCCTTTCTTTTGTTTTATTTTTACGTGCGGCGGTCGGGGGCAGACCCTGTTCGGGACACGCCGTGAACCCATCCGCGCCCCCTCAACGTGTCCGCGGGTAACGAAGTGATGCCGTCGCAACGGCTAGGGAAATGCGTAGCCGATAGGGCGACATCCATGTCGCCAATTGTCCCGAACAGGATCTGCCCCCGACCACCCGATAGATCAGCCTGGTTTGGGGGAGAGAAAAAGCACCCTCATCCGGCCCTGTCGGGCCACCTTCTCCCGCGACGGGAGAAGGACAGCAGGCGCAGTCGGTGAATTATTTGCGGTCGCAGAAATGCATGCCGTCCTTCTCCCACGCGTGGGAGAAGGTGTCGCGACAGCGACAGATGAGGGTGACTCTCTCCACACAAACGCGACCTTCTATCGGGCGTTCGGGGCTGGGCCCTTGCCCCGGGGGCGTTGGGCGACATGGACGTCGCCCAACGAGCCCCGCATGGATGCAGTACTTGGCGTCCCCCGGGGCAAGGGCCCGGCCCCGAACGCCGCACGGACAAATAAGAAGTCTAAGAAGAGCGATGGACAACCAAAGTAGCAGTCATCCCAGCAGCCAAAACCGTCCCCTCAGGCAAATGGTCCGCGTCAATCCGCACCCGCACCGGAATCCGCTGTGCCAATCGCACCCAGTTGAACGTCGGATCCACATTGGCCAATAGATCGCCACCGGCCGGGTTGTCACTGTCGGTGATGCCGTGCGCAATGCTCTCGATGCTCCCGTGCAATGGTGCCCCGCCGCTCATCAAGCGCACATCGACCGCGTCGCCCACGTGCAACGCCGGCAACTTGGTCTCTTCGAAGTAGCCGTAGATCCAGAACGAATGCTGGTCGATCACGGCCACTCTCGCCGCGCCGGCGTTGGCGTAGTCGCCTACGCGCACGTCGAGGTTGGTCACGTAGCCGTCTACCGGCGCGCGTACTTCGGTGCGTGACAGGTTCAAGGCGGCGGCTGCCAGGGCCACCTGCGCTTGCTCGACTGCGGCGATGGCTTCTTGTTGCGCGGCGCTGGCCTGGCGTTGGCTGGCGCGCGCTTGTTCGACTGCTGCGCGTGCGGCGTTGGCTGCGGCCAGTGAATCGCTGCGGGCTTCGTCGGAGATCAGGCTGCCCTGGATACGCTGGCGGCGTTCGTATTGGGTCTGGTACTTGGCCAGGTTCGCTGCCTGCTCGGCAGCGCTCGCGCCGGCGGCCTGGATGCTGGCGCCGGAAGCGCGCGCGGCTGCTTGCGCGGCAGCGAGGTTGGCCTGGGCCTTGTCCAATTCGAAGCGGTAGCGGCTGGGGTCGATGACGAACAAGAGTTCGCCTTGCTTCACTACCTGGTTGTCCTTCACCGCCACTTCGGTGACCAGGCCGGCGACATCGGGCGCAACCCGCACCACTTCGGCGCGTACGCGGCCGTCGCGGGTCCAGGGGGAGTACATGTAGTGCTTCCACAGCGCCATCGCCACCAGGGCGGCGATGAGGACGACCACGGCGGTCAGGCAGAAACGCATCAGGGACAACAGGCGGGGGTTCATGGCAGGGCTCACAGCAGGAGCAGCGCAATGCTGCTGAACAGGATGAGGAAAACGGCAATGCGGAACAGCGAGGGATGCCAGACGTAGCGATACAGCTGGTAGCGGCCAGCGACCCAGTCCAGGCTCCAGAACACCGCCAGCATGGCGACGAACAACAACAGGATGGCCGGCACCAGGGTGCCGCCGAGGGCGATTTCAGGGGGCATGGGTCGATTCCTTGGCTTCCGCCGCGGCAGTCAGGTAGCGCGCCATGACCGACTGGTCGTCGACCAGGGCCAGGCGGATCAAGTGCAGGTGTTCGCGCACGAAAGCCAGGCCGGCAATTTCGCCGGGCACCTGCCGCGCGCAGGCCAATGCGGCCTCCACCGCCGCCAGCGCGGCGCGATAGGCGTCCACCGTGGGCTGCTCGAAGAACCGCCCCAATGCGCTGACCGCGCTACCCGCCGCTGCTTCCAGCGACGCTGGCAACGGTTGCTCGCGCAGGTCGTGGCGCAGCGCGATGATGGCGCGGCCGGTTTCGTGCACCGCCAGCGCCCAGGCCAGCAGCAGGCGCGAGTCGTCGCTGCCGGCCTGGGTCTGGCTGACGATCTGGTGGAACAGGTCGTGGTTCACGCTCTCGAAGCGATAGCGCAGGCCCGGCAGCGGCGCTTCGGCTGCCAGCGCCACCTGTGCGCGCAGCGCGGCCAGCTGGCGCCGCCGCAACCAGGCGCTGCCGATCGCCGGCGGCACCAGGCCAAACATCATCACCACCGCGCCCAGCCCCAGCAGCTGGGCAATGCCGTCATTGATGAAATGCAGCGGGTTGAACACCATCGGGTTGCTGATGGCCAGGATGTAGGCCAGGCCCATGCAGCTGCCAAGCCCGAACAAGGACCACGCAGGCCGCGTGAACAGATAGGCGCCAACCATCAGGAACGGCAGCAGGCACGCTACCAGGAGCGCGAAGCCGTCGATGCGGGTGAGGATGAAGAACACGCAGACGAAGCCGGCCAGCATGCCGCCGAGGTAACCCAGGGCCACCTTCAGCGTGACCCGCACCGGGCCTGGGGAGGTAGCAAACAGGCCGGAAAAGATCGTCGCCAGCAGCATCGCATTGGCGCCGGTCGGCCAGGCCGTGGCGATCCAGAACAGCGCCAGCAGGGCCATCGTCGCCGCGGTGCGCGCGGTGGCCAGCGCGGCGCCGGCGTAGTCGTTGCCGCGCACGAAGCGGGCGCGCTCGACCACGTTGCCGGGGACGGCCTCGCCACGCAGGTCGAGCTGGGAGGTGACGTACTGCTCCAGTTCGCGGGCAAAGCGCTGCACCAGGCTGGCGCCAATGTCGAACTCCTCGACGCGTTGCGGCGCGATCTGCGTGCGCGCAGCGGCGGCCTGGGCCGGCATTTGCTGGCGTGCCGCACTCAGGCGCCGCAACAGCTCAGGTGAGGGCACGGGATCGCCCAGCGCTTCGCCGAGCGGGCGATACAGCGTGATGATCGCGGCCGCCACGGCTTCGCCGCCGCTGCGTTGCTGCCGGTTGAGCAGGTGGTGCAGCGACTGGAAACTGGTGGAAACCGCCATGAAGCGCTGGTTGGCCAGTTCCATGTGGGCACTGCGTGCGCGCGCCTGCGGATCTTCGAAGATCACCGAGCTGCGCAGGTCTTCCAGCGCGACCGCATCGCGCACGAAGCGCAGGTGCGCCTTTTCCATGTCCGCACGCGCGATCGCGCCGACGGTGCTGCCACGCATGAAATCGATGAAGTGCTGGTACTGCTGGCGCGCGGTCTGGCGCAGGGTTTCGCGCACCCGTACCGGGAACACCACATCGTTGATGACCGCGCTGACCAGCAGGCCGAGCATCACTTCGGTGATGCGATACATCGCCGAGTTGAACACGCCGCCCGGCGCTTCGATCACCGGCAGCGCGATGATCGCCGCGCTATAGCCCGCCAGCACGAAGGCGTAGGACTTGAAGTTGCGATATAGCGTCGCGCCGCCTGCGCACAAGCCGATCCACAGCGCCATCGCGCCGAGGAACAGGACGCGCTGCTGCGGGAACGCAGCGACGATGGCCACCGCTGCCGCTGCGCCGGCAAAGGTACCGAGCACACGATAGAAGCTCTTGGCCAGCACCATGCCCGACTGCCGGTGCATGACGATGATGGTGGTCATCGCCGCGGTATTGGGCGAAGGCAACTGCAAGCGCATCGCCAGCCACAGCGCGATGAAGTACGACAACGCGGTGCGCAAGATGAAGAGCCAGGCATCGCCCTCCTCGCGGAGGAACTGCCAAAGCGCTGTGCGCCGGGTGGCGGCGGAAGGAACGGTGAGGGTCGACATGGTCTGCGGGCGTGGGGTTACGGGGCTTCCATCCCTTCGAGCATCTTCTTCAGCAGCGTTTCCAGCCGCAGTTGTTCGGCATCACCGAGGCCGCTGAGTTCGGTCTCGAGCAGCACGCAGATGTCCGGCAACATGCGTTCGATCAGGGCGACGCCAGCCGGCTCCAGGGTCAGGGTGACCTTGCGCCGGTCTTCTTCGTTGCTGCTGCGACGGATCAACCCTTTCTCGCAGAGCTGGTCGGTCAGGCGGGTGACGTTGGCCGATTTCTCGCCGGCCGCCTCGGCCGCCTCGGTGGGGCTCAGCGACTGGTCCGGCGTGCCGTACATCATCATCAGCACGTCGTATTCGGGATGGCTGATGCCGAAGGGCTTGAGCGCGCCGTTGGCGTTGGCGTGGATGCGCTTGTACAGATGCTTGATCAGGCGCACCAGCACGGCCGGCTCGCGCGGGAAGGCGGGATAGCGCTCGCAGGTCACCGCCAGGCGGCGCTCAACGGGTTCAAAGCTGCTCATGGCGGGGCCCGGTTAGGTCAGGCCCATATATTACACTTCTGAACTATATAGGTGTGTAGGGAAGCTGTTCCGGTGGCGGAACAGTGTCGGTTTATGAATGGGTGATCCGGGGGCCCAGGGCTGCGCGGTCGGGGCTGAAGCCCCTCCTACAGGGGCTTCTCAGCGGATGGACGTGTAGCCGCCCGGTACGCCCTCGGGCGAGAGCACCAGTTGCCACAGCTGCGCATGGCGGCAGCGGAAGCTGGCCATCGATGCGGCCAGGTAGAACCGCCACATGCGCCGGAAACGTTCGTCGTAGCGCGCGTCCAGCTGCGGCCAGGCCGCCTCGATGTTGTTGCGCCAGGCCTGCAGGGTGAGGTCGTAGTCGGCGCCGAAGTTGTGCCAGTCCTCCATCACGAACAGGCCTTCGCTGGCCTCGGCGATCTGGCGGATGGAGGGCAGCATCGAATTGGGAAAGATGTAGCGCGCGATCCACGGATCGGTGCGATGGCGGCTAAGGTTGCCGCCGATGGTGTGCAGCAGGAACAGGCCATCGGCACGCAGGCAGCGCCTGGCCACTTCAAAATAGTGACGGTAGTTCTTCTCGCCGACGTGCTCGAACATGCCGACCGAGAACACCGCATCGAACGGCTCGTCGAGTTCACGATAGTCCTGCAGGCGGATCTCGATCGGCAGCCCGGCGCACAGCTCGCGCGCGAACTGTGCCTGTTCGGCCGAGATGGTGATGCCCACACCGGTGACGCCGTAACGCTCGGCGGCGAATTTCAGCGCCTCGCCCCAGCCGCAGCCGATGTCGAGCACGCGCTGGCCGGCGCGCAGGCCGAGTTTGCGGCAGATCAGGTCGAGCTTGGCCGCTTGCGCCGCGTCGAGGTCGTGGGCGTGCGCCCAGTAGCCGCAGCTGTAGACCAGGCGCCGGCCGAGCATCGCCTGGTACAGGTCATTGCCAAGGTCGTAGTGGCGCTTGCCGACCTCGTAGCTGCCGCGCCCGGCCTGCAGGTTGAACAACTTGGCGCGCAACGCGTCGCCGATCTCGCCAAAGCCATGCACGCGCTCGTCCAGGCGGGCGCGCATCAGGTGCAGCAGGAACACATCCAGGGCGTTGGCGTCCCAGCTGCCGTCCATGTAGCTCTCGCCCAGGCCCAGCGAGCCCTGCGCCAGCACCCGCGCGTACCAGTCCGGGTCGTGTACCTGGATGTCCTGCGGCCGCTGGCCGCCGATCTCCACGCCGGCCTCGGCCAGCAATCCTTCGACGCGTTGGCGCAGGCGCTCGGGCATGGCGGCTCCGTTACGGGGCGAACAGCTCGGTATAGGCAGGGGCGACCAACGGCCGCAGCACCGCGGCCGGGACGTCCACGCTCTGGGTGCCGTCCGAATACGGCCCGACTTGGTACGGCGGGAAGACGAAGCGCACCGCGGCGATCTTGCCGGCGGCATCGAGCAGCGGGATGAATTGCTCGAAGTTGCCGGCCTCGGCCGCCGTACCTTCGGCAATCATCTTGTCGGCGTTCTTCAGCAGTGCTTCGGCATCGGGCGGCGGCAGCCTGTCGGCCTCGGTGCGCTTCTGCGCGGCGTCGTGCAACTGCGTGGCGATGTACTGGCCAACGCCGGCCCAGCCCTCGCGCGTGGCGATCAGCTTCTGCGCGGTCAGCATCTCGTTGCGCGCCGGCAGCCAGACGAAGCGCGCCACCAGCGGTTCGCCGTGGGCGCCGCCGGTATAGCGGCTGCCATCGGCGGCTACGGCGACGATGTTGGGCGTATCGAGCACCTGCTGGAACGCCAGTGACAATTCATAGGGCGCGGTGGGCTTGTCGTTGCCCAGCCCTTCCACCGCCTGCATCAGTTCGGCGCGCGCCGCCTCGGCGTATTGGCTTACCGCAGTGGCCAGCCCGGGGTAGCGGTCCAGTCCCGGCGGATAGCTGATGCCGATCACGTAGCGTGGGTCGTGTTCGATCACGTCCTTCAGCGCGGCGGGCGCCGCCGCCGCAGGTTCCGCCGCCGGCGGCGTGGTGTCGATGGCGGGCGCCGGCTTGTCGGTCGCCGCCTCGGTGCCCGGTCGATCTGGCTGGCAACCCACCGTGCTCATGGCCGCGGCGATCGCTAGCGCCATGGCGGCCATGCCGCGCCACGTCCCTGCCCCGTTTACTCCAAACCGCTTCATTCTCGACTCCTGACAAAGGTGGACCGCGCTCAGCCGAGCAGGTCGTGCTGGTCCGGGTGACGCTTGAAATACGCCGCGGCATAGGAGCAGTCCGGCCGCACCTTGTAGCCCTGCGCACGGGCAAAATCCAGCGCTTTACGGACAAGCGTGCCAGCCACCCCGCGCCCGCCGATGGCCGCCGGCACGCCGGTGTGTACCAGCCGCATCACGCCATTGGCCAGTTCGTAGTCCAGTTCGGCTTGATGGCCGTCGAGTTCGGCCACGAATCTTCGCCCTGTCGCATCGTGGCGCACCGCCACCCCGGCGTCTTCGCTCATCTACTGCCCCCTTGCGTTCGCAGCTTATTTTGTCCGGAACGGCGCGACTCCGGTGTGAAGCCGAGCGGCGCTGGTCGACGCGCCGCGTCACTTTCGGCCCTCAAGTCGCGCCTGGATCGGCCGATAAGGTCTGCGGAAGCCCCCAGCAGGGTTGGCACGGGATTTGCGGCTTCCGTCACAACTGAAGGAGAGGTCAAAGCGCATGAGCATCGACACCACCCCGAACCAGCGCGATCCGGACAGCAACCTGTTGGAAGGCTTGTACCAGTTGGTCGTGAGCGGGCACACCGGCGGCAGCGAGTTCGATCAGCTGACGGCCGAGGTGTACGAGCGCCTGCAGGACACCTATGCCGGCGCCTCGGACAAGGCCCACCGGCTGTTCAGCCGCACCGCGGCCTGAAGCGGGTCAAAGGGGGGGGCCGTCCGCCCTGACGGGCGGGCGGTTCCCCCTATCCGTTGCCGCCGCCGCTGAGCTGCTGCAGGAACGCCGGCACCACGCCCGGCGCCATCGCCACCATGAACAAAACGCCGAACGCCGCGCCGGCCAGGTGCGCGCTGTGGTTGATGCGATCGCCGCCACGGCGGTCCATCCAGATGCTGTAGCCGACGTAGAACACGGCATAGAAGATCGCCGGAATCGGGATCGGGATGAAGAACAGGAACAGCTTGGTCCACGGGTCGAGCAGGATGTAGGCGAACAGCACCGCCGACACCGCACCGGACGCACCCAGGCTGATGTAGTTCGGGTTCTTCTGGTTCTTGAGGTAGCTCGGCAGGATCGAGACGACCAGCGCAGCCAGGTAGAACAGCGGATAGGTCAGCCAGGTCCCGGTGACCTGCAGCATCGCGTACTCGATGTGCTTGCCAAAGAAATACAGGGTGACCATGTTGAACAGCAGGTGCATCCAGTCCGCATGCACGAAGCCATAGGTCACCAGGCGGTCGTACTGGCGATGGCGGTCCACGGCCGGCGGCCACAACACCAGGCGGTCGGCCAGTTTACGGTTGGAAAACGCCATCCAGGACACGATGGCGGTGATGGCGATCAGCAGCAGGGTGATCATCTAGGGGCTCGGGTCAGGCAATGCGGTAATGATCGACGGTGCGGTAGCGCCGCGCATACAGCCCGAAGGCGAGCGCGGCCAGGAACGCGAACCCGGCGAAGAAGAACATCAGGAACGCGGTCTCGCTCAGGCCGGTACTGTCGATGTGGCCGGTGACCGTGTCATTGCGCACCGCCACGTTGGACAACAACACCCACAGGTTGCCGACGGTGGTGGTGAGATACCAGAAGCTCATCACCACGCCCTTCATCGAAGCCGGCGCCTGGCTATAGGCGAACTCCAGGCCGGTGGCCGACACCAGCACCTCGCCGAAGGTCAGCAGCGCATAGGGCAGGATCTGCCAGGCGATATGCATCGGATCGCCGCCATCCATCGTGACCTGGATGGCACCGACCACGACCCAGGCCAGGCCGCTGAAGGCGATGCCGGCGGTCATCCGGCGCAGGGCGGTCGGCTCGTAGCCGCGCTTGCGCAGCAGCGGATACAGCACGAAGTTGTTGAACGGGATCAGCAGCATCACCAGCAGGGGGTTGAGCGCCTGCATCTGCGCGGCGCTGAACCAGGCCGGCATCACCATCTCACGGCCCTGCAGCACCCAGGTCGAGGCCTTTTGGTCGAACAGCGAGAAGAACGGCGTCACCAGTGCGAACACCACCAGCACCCGCAGCAGCGCGCGCACGCCATCGACCGCGGCATCGGGATGCGCGCCGCGGGCACGCTCCAGTTGCCACCAGGCGCCGCCGCCGACACCGGCCAGCAACAGCACCAGGGTCAGGCACAGGCAGATGACGATGCCCAGGCTGTCGATCCAGGCAAAGCTGGCCAGCGCCAGCAGCAGCGCAACCACGGCCAGGGCCAGGCCCGGCCGCGCCTGTCCGGGCGCACGGGCCAGCAGCGCGGTGCGCACTACCCGGGCAAAGCTGTGCGGGTCCTGCGGCGGCGGCGGCACGTGGACGTAGCGCCTGCGGCCCAGCCAGAACACCAGCGTGGCCACGAACATCAACAGCCCGGGAATGCCGAACGCCCAGGCCGGCCCGAGGTTCTTCAGCGCCAGCGGAATCAGCAACGAGGCGAACAACGAACCGAAGTTGATGATCCAGTAGAACGCGTCGAAGGCGATCCGGGCCAGGTGCTTGTTGCGCTGATCGAACTGGTCGCCCATGAACGAGGCCACCAGCGGCTTGATGCCGCCGGCGCCCAGGGCGATCAGGCCCAGGCCAAGGAAGAAGCCGGTGCGATCGCCTTCGAACAGCGCCAGGCAGGCGTGGCCGGCGCAGTACACCAGGCTGAACCACAAGATGGTGTTGTACTTGCCGAAGAAGCGGTCGGCCAGCCAGCCACCGAGCAGCGGGAAGAAGTACACGCCGATCATGAAACTGTGAAGGATGTGCTTGGCCTCGGCCTCGCGGCCGGGGGCCGTCACCTCCTGCAGCAGCAGCGAGGTGATCAGGAACTGCACCAGGATGTTGCGCATCCCGTAGAAGCTGAAGCGCTCGCAGGCTTCGTTGCCGATGATGAAGGGAAGTTGGCGCGGCATGCGCGCCGTCGCGGTGGCGGCCGGGGCAGAGGTCGTCATCGTGGATATTCGCAGGACAAAGCCGAAGCCTAGCATTCCGCTATCGAGATTGCGGCTGGCCAGCGCGCCGGTTCGCCGCAGCGCAGCTTGGCCGCGACCGCGGCATCCCTTAGTCTCTCCGGTTCATCCTCGCCCCCAAGGATTCCTGGATGCGTCTGCGACCCGTGCTGGCCACTGCCCTGCTCTGCGCCCTGGCCTTGCCGGCGGCGGCTGCGGATGCGCCGCTGACCACGGTGTCCGAACGCAGCGGTTTCCTCGATACCGGCCGCTACGACGAAGTCCTGACCCTGTGCGATGCGTTTGCCGCGCGCTACCCGCAGGCGGTGCGCTGCCTGGAATTCGGCACCACCCCCGAGGGCCGGCCGATGAAGGCACTGGCGATCTCCACTCAAGGCGCGCTGGACCCGGCGGCCGCGGCCAAGGCCAAGCTGCCGGTGGTGCTGATCCAGGGCGGCATCCACGCCGGCGAGATCGACGGCAAGGATGCTGGCTTCCTCGCCCTGCGCGAGCTGCTGGAAGGCAAGCGCTCGCCGGGCACGCTGGACAAGGTGGTCTGGCTGTTCGTGCCGGTGTTCAACGTCGATGGCCATGAACGCTTCGGCGCCTGGAACCGTCCCAACCAGCGCGGCCCGCGCGAAATGGGCTGGCGCGTGACGGCGCAGAACCTCAACCTCAACCGCGACTACGTCAAGGCCGATGCGCCGGAGATGCAGGCCATGCTGCGCCTGGTGCAGCAGTGGGACCCACTGCTCTACGTCGACCTGCACGCCACCGACGGAGCCCAGTTCGAGCACGACGTCTCGATCCAGGTCGAGCCCCTGCACGCTGGCGATACGCGCCTGGCCGGCGATGGCAAGGTCCTGCGCGATGGCGTGATTGCCGACTTGAAGCGCCACGGCTCGCTGCCGCTGCCCTACTACCCCTCGTTCGTGGTCGACGACGATCCGGCCTCGGGCTTCGAGGATTCGGTGCCGCCGCCGCGGTTTTCGCACGGCTACTTCCAGCTGCGCAACCGCTTCGGCATGTTGGTGGAAACCCATTCGTGGAAGCCGTATCCGCAGCGCGTGCAGATCATGCGCAACACGATCGTCGCGGCGCTGGAACAAGCCGCGCGCCATGGCGTGCAATGGCGTGCCGATGCGCTGGCCGCCGACCGCGCCGACCTCGCCGGGCAACGCGTGGCGCTGGACTACAAGGCCAGCGAGCAAGCGCGCCAGGTCGACTTCCGTGGCTATGCGTATACGCGCACGCCTTCGCCGATCTCCGGCGCGCTGATGACGCGCTACGACGAGAGCACCCCGCAAATCTGGCACCTGCCGTTACGCGATGATATTCGCCCCAGCGTAGTGGTCACCGCGCCGCGCGGCGGCTATGTCGTGCCTGCCGCGCAGGCGGCCTGGGTGGGCGAAAAGCTGCGCCAGCATGGCATCGCCTTCCAGGTATTGGGCGCACTCGACGCGCAGCCGTTGCAGTCCTTCCGCGCCGAGCAGGCCGAGTTTGCGGCGCAGTCGCTCGAGGGCCACCAGCGCCTGAGCGTGCAGGGCCAATGGCAGGACGATTCGCGCGCCATCGGTGCCGGTGCGTTGTTCGTGCCGATTGCACAGCCACAGGCGCGATTGGTCATGGCCCTGCTTGAACCGCAGGCGCCTGATTCGCTGCTGCAATGGGGCGAGTTCAACAACGCCTTCGAGCGCAAGGAATACATGGAAGCCTACGTCGCCGAGGCAGTGGCCGAGAAGATGCTGGCCGCCGACCCAGCCCTGAAGGCCGACTTCGAACGCCGCCTGCGCGAAGACCGTGCTTTCGCCAACGACCCGCGTGCACGGCTGGAATTCTTCTACCGCCGCCACCCCAGCTGGGACGAGCGCTATCGCTTGTACCCGGTGCTGCGCAGCGAGCGCGCCCTGCCCTGAGATCCCTCGATGCCCTACTTCCCCCCGCCCTTCGCACGTCCGCCCATGAAAACGATTACATCCCTGAGCCGCTGCTTGCTGGCACTGGCCTTCTGCCTGCCCTCCTTGGCCATCGCAGGGGCGTCGAGCGCGCCCCAGGCCGAGGCGCGCGACACAGTGAGCGTGGTCACGCTCAACCTCTATCACGACCGCGAAGATTGGCCGCGGCGGCGCGTGCAGATCGTCGAAACGCTGCAGCGTCTGCGTCCGGATGTGATCGCGCTGCAGGAAGTGATCCAGCGCGATGGCCAGCAGAACCAGGCGCAATGGCTGGCCGATGCGTTGGGCTACCAGTGGCGGTTCGTCAGTACCGACCCGGTCGGCAGCCCGATGCGCTATGGCAATGCCCTGCTGAGCCGGCACCGCCTGTTGTCCAGCGCTGAGTTGCGCCTGCGCCCGCTGGAAGACAGCCGTACCGCGCTGCGCGTGCGCCTGGACGTGGACGGTCGCACGCTCGATGCCTATGTCACCCACCTGCAGTGGCAGCACACCGCTGAAGGCGCACAGATGCGCGCCCGCCAACTGGCCGATTTGCTGCCGTGGATCGCCAGCGAATCGGCCGGCGTGCCGGTGGTGCTGGCCGGCGATTTCAATGCCAGCGACGAAGCGCCCGAGATGGCGCCGCTGGGCGAACGTTTCGAGGACGGCTACCGCGCCGTGCACCCGGGCCGCGACAGCGCCGCCGACACCACGCTGGACCCGGCCAGCGCACCGCCGATGCGGGTGGACCATGTGTTCGTGCAGCGCGGCGCGTTTGCCGTGCGCGCCAGCGAGCGCCTGTTCCAGCAGCGCGACTCAGACCATGTGCGCGCCTCGGACCATTACGGCGTGCTGTCGCGCTTGCAGTGGCTGCCGGCCAGCGCGTCGGCGCAGCCCTGGCGCGACCGCGCGCGCGCTCCGGTCCAACGCGCCAACCTGCTGGTGGCGGCGATGACCCAGGACGAGAAGTTCCAGATGGTGCGCAGCTATTTCGGCATCGGCGACAAGCGCCCGCCGCTGGCGCTCGGGTCGGCCGGCTATGTCCCGGCGATCGAGCGGCTGGGCATGCCGGCGCAGCAGCTTGCCGATGCCGGTGTCGGCGTCACCAACCCGGGCGGCATGCGCCAGGGCGACGTGGCCACCGCCATGCCTTCCAATCTCGCCCTGGCCGCTTCCTGGAACCGCGAGCTGGCCTATGCCGGCGGCCGCACGATGGGCCGCGAGAGTTGGCAGCAGGGCTTCAACGTACTGCTGGCCGGCAGCGTCAACCTGCAGCGAGATCCGCGCAACGGCCGCAATTTCGAGTACGCCGGCGAGGATCCGCTGCTGGCCGGACGCATCGTCGGCGAATCGATTCGCGGCGTGCAGGCCGAACACGTGGTCTCGACCATGAAGCACTACGCGATGAACGACATGGAGACCGCGCGCAACCAGCACAGCGCGCAGATCGGCGAACAGGCGATGCGTGAATCGGACCTGCTGGCGTTCGAGCTGGCGCTGGGCATCGGCGAGCCGGGCTCGGTGATGTGCGCCTACAACCGCATCAACGGCGTCTATGCCTGCGAGCACGATCAACTGCTCAATCGCATCCTCAAGCAGCAATGGCACTGGTCCGGCTATGTGATGTCGGACTGGGGCGGCGTGCACAGTGGTTCGAAGGCGGCGCTGGCCGGGCTGGACCAGCAATCGGCCGGCGAGGTCTTCGACAAGGCGGTGTTCTTCGACCAGCCGTTGCGCATGGCCGTCGCCGCCGGCGTCGTGCCGCAGGCGCGCCTGGACGACATGGCACGGCGCATCGTGTATGCGTTCTTCGCCACCGGCGCCTTCGATGCCCCGCCGCAACGCATGCCGATCGACGCGGACGCTGGCCTGCGCGCGGCGCAGCAGGTCGCCGAAGAAGGCAGTGTATTGCTGCGCAACGAGGGCGGCGTGCTGCCGATCGCCAGCGACGTGCAACGCATCGCGGTCATCGGCGGGCATGCCGACAAGGGCGTGATCGGCGGCGGCGGCTCTTCGATGGTCGGCTGGACTGCCCTGGGCACCAATGCGGTACCGGGGCTGGCGCCAACCACCTGGCCTGGGCCGGTGATGTTCCATCCCTCTTCGCCGCTGCAGGCCTTGCGCGAGCGCTTCCCGCAGGCACGCATCGATTACCTGGACGGTCGCGACCGCAGCGCTGCCGCGCGCCTGGCCGCGCAGGCGCAGGTGGCCATTGTTTTCGCCACGCAGTGGTCGGCCGAATCGGTCGATGTGCCGGATATGCGCTTGCCCGACCAGCAGGATGCTTTGATCGCGGCGGTGGCAACGGCCAACCCGCGTACGGTGGTAGTACTGGAGACCAATGGCCCGGTGCGCTTGCCGTGGCTGGCGCAGGTGCCGGCGCTGTTGCAGGCGTGGTATCCGGGCATCGGCGGGGGCCCGGCGATCGCTGACCTGCTCAGTGGCCGCGCCAACCCGTCCGGCCGCCTGCCGGTGACCTGGCCGGTGGACGAATCGCAGCTGCCGCGCCCGCAGATTCCGGGGCTGGGCTTCAAGCCGGCGCAGCCGCCGGGCGACACCATCGACTACGACATCGAAGGCGCCAACGTCGGCTACAAGTGGTTCGCCGCGCGTGCGCTCAAGCCACAGTTCGCCTTCGGCCATGGCCTGTCCTACACCCGCTTCCGTTACGACAACCTGGCCCTGGCCGTCCACGGCGCGCGCCTGGTCGCCAGCTTCGACGTCCATAACGACGGCGCGCGCGCCGGCGACGCGGTGCCGCAGCTGTATGTGCGCGTACCCGGCGACGCGCCGGCGCCGTTGCGCCTGGCCGGCTGGCGCAAGCAACTGCTGCAACCGGGGCAGACCCAGCGCCTGGAAGTGGAACTGGAACCTCGCACCCTGGCCAGTTTCGACACCGCCACACAGCAATGGCGTATCGCCCCCGGCAGCTACCAGGTCACGTTGGCGCAGGCCGCGGACGCGCCGGTCGCGCAGGCCGCGGTAGAACTGCCGGCCACGGTGCTCGCCATCGACTGCGCAGATGCACAGCCCTGCACGGCGCCTGCACCTTGACGCGTTAGCATCGGCCAATGTCCCTGCATCCCTTGCATCGCCTCGCCCGCTGGAGCTGGCTGCCGACCTTGCTGGTCGGCAGCCTGGCGCATGCACACAGCCCCGGGGTTCCGCTGGCGCTGCCGCCCAGCGTTGGCGAGGGCGTGTTCACCGTGGCCACCTTCAGCCTGGCGCCCGACCGCGCCAACTGGCTCTCGCATCGTGATGGCATTGTCGAAGCCCTGCGTGCACTGGCCCCGGACGTGGTGGCGCTGCAGGACGTCGAGCAATCGCCGGAAGTGCCGAACCAGGCCTGCTGGCTGGCCGCGCAACTCGACTACGGCTGCAGCTTCATCAGCGCCGATCCGCCCAGCCGGCCGCATCGCTTCGGCAACGCGCTGCTGACCCGGCGCCCGGTCAGCGGTGATGCGGTGACGTTGCTGCATCCCTTCGAAATGGCCAGCACCGCCGGCATGGT
>DATLJF010000201.1:0-13780 GCA_035539015.1 Stenotrophomonas sp.
CCAGTACAGCGACAGCGGCCACATCACCAGCAGGCCGAACGAATAGCCGGCGGCAACGCCCTCCACGCCCCACCACGAGCCGGCGAAGATGCAGGCGATGAGCAGCAGCCGGGTGACCACCGAGTAGCGCAGCTGTGCGCCCATCAGGCCCTTGGCCAGGAATACCCAGTAGGCGGCGTAGGCGGTGGTCTGGAACACGCCGCCGACCGTCAGCCATTGGAACAGCGGCACCGCCGGGCGCCATTGTTCGCCCAGTACCAGCACCATCAGCGGCAGCGCCTGGGCGCAGGCGAAGGCGAAGGTGGCCACGATCAGGTGCACCATCACGGTTTGCCCGCGCAGCAGGAACGCGGCGAAGCGCTCGCGGTCATCCTGCAACTGCGACAGCACCGGCAGCGCGACGGTGGTGGCCGGCGCGTTGATCTGGTTCAGCGGCATCATCAACAACTGGAAGGCACGGTTGTACAGACCCAGGGCCTCGGCACCGGTGCGCGCACCGATGATCACCTGGCCGACATTGCGGCTGGCATAGCCGAGCAGCTGGGCCAGCATCAGGTTCCAGCCGAAGCCCAGGAACTGCCGCATCGGCGCGGCGCGGGTATAGCCACGCGGCAGCCAGCGTGCGCACAGCACGGTGAGCACCAGCTGCACCGCCGCCTGCACCACCTGTTGCAGCACCAGCGCCCAGAAGCCCGCGCCGGCCAGCGCAGCGGCCACGGCCGCCAACAGGCCGGCGACTTGCGCGCCGACATCGCTGATGGCCAACTGGCCAAACCGCAGGCCGCGGCTGAGATGGGCACGGAACTGGGTGGTCATGCCGCTGAGCAGGAAGGTGACCGCCAAGGCTTCGGAAATCTGCACCAGCGCCGGTTCGCGGTAGAACGCCGCCAGCGCATTGGCCCCGGCGAACACCGCCACCGCCAACAGCAGGCCGATGCCGGTGTTGATCCAGAACAGGTTGTCGCGCTGGGCCCGGCTGACTTCGCGTGCCTGCACCGCCGCCGAAGACAGGCCAAAATCGCGCAGGATCTCGGCCGCACCCACGATGGCAGTGACCATCGCCATCAGGCCGTAGTCGTGCGGCGTGAGCAGGCGCGCCAGCAGGATGATCCCGCCGAACTGCACCGCGACGCGCACGCCCTGCCCGGCCATGGTGACGAATGCGCCACCGGCGGCGCGAGCGCCCAGCCGCGGTGTCGGCGCCACGCTGGCGGCCTCGCTGCTCATGCGTAGGCCTCGCTGTCGCGGCCCATCGCTTCAAGATAGGTGCAGTAGTGCTGCTGGCCGATGGCCGCCCAGTCGCGGCGCGAGAGATCCGGGCCGCCCGCAGGCGGCGCCTGCCGCAGTTGCGCCAGCGTTTCCGCCAACAGGCGCGCGTCCAGCTCGCCGTGATACAGGTGCACCCAGCCCGGCCCCACTTCCTCGGCGACCGCGGCGTTGGACTCGCTCCAAGGCGCCAGCACCGGGCGTTGCAGCGACAGCGCCAGCAGCAAGGTGCCGGAGTTGTGCATCTGCCGATACGGCAGCACCACCAGTTCGGCCAGGCCGACTTCGCGCGCCAGCTCGGCATCGTCGATATAGGCCAGGTGCGCGGAGATGCGCGAATCGCCGGCACAGGCCGCCTCGACCGTCGCGCGCATCTCCGGGGTGGCCGGGTTGCCGCAGATGCGCAGGTGCACATCGCGATCCGGCAACGCACCGACCGCCTCGATCAGCGTCTCCACGCCTTTATAAGGGCGGATCAGGCCAAAGTGCAGCAGCCGGCCGCGCTGCGACGGCGGTTGTGGCAATGGGGCAAACCAATCTCGGTAGTGGCCGTGCAGGATGGTGTCGGTGAACGGCGGCCTGGGCGGCGTGGCGGCGTTGATGCGGATCCAGCGCCGGGTGAGGCGATCGATCCAGGCCAGCAACCATTGCTCGGTACGGCCCTGGCTCTCGTGCGGCTGCAGGTTGTGCAAGGTGCGCACGACCGGTGTGTGGGTGAGTTGCAGGCGCAGCAACAGCAGTGCGGTGCAAGCGCGCTTGGCCCAGGTCCCGGCACGGCTGGGGTGGCGCATCAGGTATTCGGGCCAGTGCAGGTGCAGCACGTCGTAGCGCGACAGCAAGGCGGTCCGCATCGAGAAGTACTGCTGCTCGACCACGTCCGGCAGCGAGTCGTAGAGCTGGGTCAGGTAAGGATTGGTGCGCTCGCCCGGGCGTTCTGTGGAGAACAGCACCGCCACGGTGGGCGCGTCATCGTGGGGCTTCATCGCAGCACCTCGGCGGCGGCGCGCGGAGCCAGGGCGGCGCGGTATTCATCCTGGTACTGGCGCGCGATGTGGCGCCAGTCGTAGCGCGCGGCAAACGCCATGGCCTGCTCGCGCAATGCCGGCCATGCGCTATCGCTGGCCTCGGCCAGGGCCTGCACCTGGGCGGCGGCCGCATCGGCCTGGGCCGGCTGCACCAGCACCCCGAGGCCCGATTCGCGCCGCAGTCGCGCAAACGGTGGGATATCGCTGAGCACCGGCAGCAGGCCGGCACTCATGGCTTCGACTGCGGCGATGCCAAAGCCTTCATGCCGCGACAGGCAGACGAAGAACTGCGCTTGCTGCAGCAAGCTGGCCAGCTCGGCCGGGCTCGGCGCAACCACCAGCTCCACCTGCGCCTCCAGCCCGCGTGCGGCGATGGCCTGGCGCAACGTGGCCTGGTCGAAGTCGTATTCGCGCCCGGCCAGCACCAGACGCCAGCTGGAATCGCGGCGACGCAGTGCGGCGAGCAGGTCGAGGGTTTCCAGCAAGCCCTTGTTGACCGACCAGCGGCCGAAGTAGACCAGGGTGCGCCCCGGTTGCGGATTGCCGCGTCCGGCGAACTTGGCCACGTCGACGCCGTTCTCGATCACCCGCAAGCGCTCGGCCGGCACGATCTGCGAGAACAGCCGACCGTCGTTCTCGCTCGTGGCGATGATCCGCGCATACGCCCGTGCCGAAGCGCGCGTCAGCGTTCGGAACCAGAGCTGCTTGAGCCGCGAGGCGTACGCCGTGTGGAAGAAGCCGCCATGGGTGGAGACCACCATCGGCTTGCGGTGCGTTGGCCGGGCCATGGCCAGAAAGTCATAGAAGAAATCGATGCCGTGCACGTGGACCAGGTCAGCATCGCCCAGGTGGCTGAGCACCTGCGGCGCCAGCGGGTAGCGCGACGAGCCGCGGTAGCCGATACGGCGGATCGCGATGCCGTCGATCTCGTCTGCGGCCGGCAGGCGCGCCGCCGGTGCGGTGAACAGGCGGTCGAGCGTCAGCACCTCGGCCTGCCCACCCTGCTGCAGGTGCTGCCGCGCCACGTTGAGCACGACCTCTTCCATGCCGCCGACGGAAGGGTGGAACTGGCGAACCACATGCACGACTTTCATTGCGACCGTACCTCGGGAGTAGCGTTGAGCTGCGCCGTTGCCGCGGGCCGGCGCGACAGGCCGATCGTCCACGGCGCCCAACGCGCCAGGATCCAGCGCAGGGGGACGGCGGCGGCAATCGCCACAGCCGTGACCAGCAGGGCCCAGCCCGGGCCAGGGGGCGCAGCGATGCCGGCCAGCGCACGCACGCCGGAAAGAAAGAACAGCACCAGGAAGTGCGTGCACAGGATCAGCAAGGTGTTGCGGCCGATCCATTGCACGCCAGGCCAGCGCTGGATCCAGCCACCTACGTGCAGCATCAAGCCGGTGCCCAGCAGCGCCACCAGCAGGAACAGCGCCGGCCAGTGACCGAAGCGCAGCAGGTTCACGTCGACCTTGCCGTTGATCCAGGCCAGCGGCAGCCACAGGACCGCGAGCAGCAACGGCACGCCCCACCAGGCGAAGGAATGCGAATGGCCGGCGCGCTGCCGTGCCACCGCCGCACCGGCGGCAAAGAAGAACAGCGACACCGGCAGCACGTCCAGGCCCCACGGCAAACGCAGCCCCAGCGAGGGGAACCAGGCGCACCACAAGCATGCGACCACCGCCATGGCCAGCGCGAGCACGCCCGCCGATACCCGCTTGCTCAGATAGTGGAACGCCAACGCGGTGACGAACAGCGCCGGCAGGAACCACAGCGCCGGTTGCACGTAGAGCGCCTCGCCACTGCCTTGCAGCAGGCCGAGCAAGGGATCCCACGCCGGCACGGCGCCCCAGCGCGCTGCCTTGGCGCCGATATTGCGCGTCGCCAACCAGTAGGCGTAGGCCACGAAGAAGAAGAACACATAGGGCACGACCAGCCCACGCACCAGCTTGTTCCAGGTCTCGGCGTCGCCGCGCGGGCGGCCATAGGCAGCGCCGACCCAACCGGACAGGAAGAAGAACAACGGGACATGGAAGCTGAAAGCCAGCAAGGTGTACAGCTGCGGCACGCCCTTGGCGTGGCCCAGAACCACCAGCACGATGGCGAGGGCGCGGGTGGCATCGATGCGGCCGTCGCGTTGGGTCGCCGCGGTGCTCATGGCGGCGGCCCCGCAGGGACGGCCGAACGCTGCTGCCAAAGTTGCCGTGCCGAAGGCAGCACCGGCGCGCCCTGCCACAGCCAACCACAGACGAACCACCACAACGCGGCGGTCTTGATCGAAAAATAGCCGTTGGAGACCAGCAGGCTCAACGCAAATGCCAGGATCGCCAGGTGCTTGAACGCCTGCCCTTCCCTGCCCGGCAGGATCATCAGGAACGAATAGGCCAGCAGGAAGGCCAGCACCACGAAGATCGACTGCGAAACGACGAAATAGGCGATGCCGCTGTCGAAGTAGCGGTAGGCCGCATTGATGTCCAGGCCCAGCCAGGCCTGCAGCGACAGGCGCGACATCGAATCGACGGTGAAGAAGATGCGGCCCAGCATGGTGTCCTCGTAGGCCTGCACCCCGGCCGCGCTGACAAGCGCCCAGCCTCCCAGCAACACGGCGGCAAACAAGGCGAATGCCAGGCGCTGATCGAGCCGGCGCAGGATCGGCGCGGCCAGCAGCATCAGGACGCAGGTGCCGGCGGCGAGCCGGCCATCGGAGGCGACGATGAGAAACCCGATCAGGCCGAAGCTCAACAACTGCTTCCAGCCACTGAGCCAGCGCCGGAACGCCAGCAGCACGGCCATGAAGAAGATGATGTAGTTGCCCATCGTCACCGGCTCGATGAAGACCGAGGAGGCACGTGGCAAGTTGCTGCCGGGCAGGAAGTTTCGTGCCCCCGGGCGGGTGGCACTGACGAACAGATTGCTGTCTTCGTTCCAGAAACCAGACGCGCTGAAGCCGCGCGCATTGACGAAGTAGCTCTTCGGGTTGACGACATCACCGTAAGTGGCCGGCATCGCCAGCTCGAAGGCCGCCACCAGCGCGATCACTAGCGTCATCCGCACGAACAGCCGCGGCACCGAACCGCGATAGGCGCAACCGAGCACCAGGAAGGCGAAGGGGATCAGCGCATCGCGCAGGAACTTCGGATCGAACTGCCAGGCCACGAAGAAGCGCACCAGCGCCAAGAGCACGATAAAACCCAGCCCGCCGACCACCAGCGCGGCACGGCGCCGGTCCAGCGACCAGATCCCGAGCACGAAGCAGGCGCCGTAGAGAACGAATTCCACGACGTAGGTCATCGCCGGGCGCACGGTGAAGACCTTGGCGTTCACCACCGCCAGCAGGAAGTTGTAGCCAATCGCCAGCAGCAGCACGCACTCCACCAGCACATTGCGCCAGCGCAGCCGGTGCGCCAGGCGCGGCGACAATACCGCCGCCCAGGCGGGCGGCGGCATTGGCATGCCGGCGGAGGCGCCTACTGCCGACATCAGTAGGCGTTCTTCTGGCCGAGCACCCGCACCGCGGTCAGTACGATGATTCGCGCATCCAGCCACAGCGACCAGCGGCGGATGTAGTCCAGGTCGTACTGGATGCGCTTCTTCATCGTGCGCAGTTCCGGCGTCTCGCCGCGGAAGCCATTGACCTGCGCCCAGCCGGTGATGCCCGGCTTGACGTAGTGGCGCTGCATGTAATGGTGGATGAGCTTCTCGTAGTGCGTGTTGTGCTGCGCCGCATGCGGACGCGGGCCCACCACCGACATGCTGCCGCCGAGCACATTGAACAGCTGCGGCAACTCATCCAGGCTGGAGCGACGCAGGAACGCGCCGAACCGGGTGATGCGGCTGTCGTGGCGGGTCGCCTGCTGGACCTGCTCGCCGTCCTCATGCACGCGCATCGAGCGGAACTTGTACATATAGAACTCGCGCCCACCCAAACCATGGCGGCGCTGGCGGAACAACACCGGCCCGGGCGAGCTCAGCTTCACGCCGATCGCGCACGCCAGCATCACCGGCCACAGCACCAGCAGCGCCGCAGCCGCCACGAGCTTGTCCTGCAATGCCTTGGCGACGATGAAGTAGCTATCGCGGTCGACCCCGCCCTGGCGCAGGTTGATCACCGGCACGTTGCCGATGACTTCGCCGGACTGGTTGAGCATGCCGAAGTCGAACAGATCCGGCACCAGCTTGACGTTAATCGGATAGCGGTCGAGGCCTTCGAGCAACTGCTTGATGTGATCGCGCTCGCCGAGCGGCAGCGAGATCCACACCTGGTCGACATGGTTGGCTTCGAGGAAGGAGATCAGGCCGTCGGGGCTGCCCAGGCATGGCAGATCTTCCTGCCGGTGCTCGGCCAGGGTGAGGTCGTAGCGGCTGCTGAAGTAGCCGACCACCTGCATGCCGACCCAGGCGTTGCGCTGCAGGTACTGGTGGATCTTCATCACCGGGTGGCGCAGGCCCACCACCACCACGCGCTGGCTGTCCATGCCCAGGCTGCGCAGATGGTTGAGCAGCATGCGCAGACCGGTACGCGCCAGCACCAGGCTCACCAGTCCACCCAGGAACCACAGGCCGATCCACAGGCGTGAGACGCCTTGGCCGAACTGCACCACCAGCGCGTGGACCGAGAACAGCGCAAACACGCCACCGAACGCCGCACCGAGCACCAGCAGCTCCTGCCGCAGGCCACGCCCGCGCCAGCTGCGATACAGCGGGAACAGCGCAAAGCAGATCACCGCATACAACGCGGTGGTGCCGATGGCCACGCGATACGCGGCGGCCGGCACCCAGGTGCCATAGAGGATGCGGTAGGCGCACAGCGCGCTGGCTACCACTACTGCTACGTCGAAGACTCGCAAGACCAAATCGGCCGCCGCCGAATACTTGGTCAACATTCGCGACGAACTCGATGTATACGTCGCACTACTCAGATCGGCCAATAACATGGGATTGTCCTCCAAACCCTAAGGCGTCGCGCGCGTGGGGAACACGCTGCACCTTCGGGCCTCGATCGCCTGCTGCATGCCTGACGGCGCCCTCCTACGCCGACCCCGGGCATGCCACAGCCCTTCTTGCTCAGCGGCGCCCGCGCCGCGCTCTACATTGCATCCCGCTAGCCGCTCTCCACCTCTACCGCCATTTCCGCTTTTTTCCGCACTTATCGCTGTCTGCTTGCACTGCGAAAGTTAGCCCATCGCGTTGCCGCCACCCTGAATCATTTGTCACCAAGGTGACCGCGCCGCACTGCTTCGACGATCACGTTCTCGCCAGTTCATCGTCCGGATCGCGCAGCAGGAAACGCAACAGCGCCACCGCAACGCCGATGAACAGGCCGAATACCAGCGCCAGCGCCAGGTTCAAAGGCAACTTGGGCATGAACGGGCTGCCGGGTACATCGGCGCCGTCGACAATGGACACGTTGTTGTTGCCGACATTGCCGGCCACGCCGATTTCCTTGAAACGCTGCAGCAACGCATCGTAGAGCTGGCGGTTGGTATCGGCTTCGCGCTTGAGCAGGTTGTAGCGAATGCTGCGGGACTGCAGATCGATCTCATCGCCCTTGAGCGCGGCGATGCGCTCGTTCATCAGCTGCTCCTGCTGGCTGTCGGCGTCGTATTGGGCCTTCAGCGCAGCGCGGATATTGAGCACCTCGCCATTGATCTGCTTCTGCACTTCACCGGACTGGGCCTTGAGCCGCAGCATTTCCGGGTAATCCGGCTTGAAGGTGGAAAGCTTCTGCTGGTACTCGGCGTTGATCCGCACCTGTTCGGTGCGCAACTGCTGGATCAGCGGGCTGGAGATCACCTGCGGCAAACCCATGCCATCGCCCTGGCTGGCTTGTCGCCACGCCGTCTCGGACTTGATGCGCTGGCTCTGTGCCGCTGCCAGAAGCGCATTCAGCTCACTCAGGTTCTGCGCCGGCAACGACGGCTTGTCCTCGCCCACCGGCACGATCATTTCCTGCCCGGAATACTCCACCAGCTTGCGTTCGGAGTCCTCTACCCGGTCGCGCAACTGCTGCAGTCGCTCGGCCAGGTACTTGGTGGCGAACGAGTTGGCCTGCAGGCGCCGCTGCTGGTTGCTGACGATGAACACGCGCGGATAGGCGTTGGCGACCTTCGCCGCGACACGCGGATCTGGCGAGCTGAAGTTGACCCGCACCAGTCGCGAGTTGCGAATCGGCTCGATCTCCAGGCCATCGATCAACGCCGCTACCAGCGCGCGTTCGATCGCCGCCTGTCGCTCCGGCGCCTGCTTGTTGCTTTCCGGATGGGTGCTGTCGAACTTGGCGGCGGCCTTGTCCACGGTCTCGCGGAAGTACGGATCCTCGGCCAGGCGCGCCTCACGCACGACCTGGCGCGCGAGCGAGCGGCTCTGCAGCAGTTCGTACTGGGTCTCGTAGAAGTCGCGATCCTGCGGCGATTCGGCCGGCATCAGGTTCTCGACGTTGACCACGTTCAGGGCCTCGCGCTCGATCTGCAAGGTGCTGGTGGCGCGGTAGCTCGGGGTGATCATGAAGGTCACCACCAGCGCCGCCAGCACGATCGCCGCGGTGATGCCAATGATCAGCCAGCGTTGCGCCAGCAACGCACGCCAATAGTCGCGCAGGCTCAACTCGGGATGGTGCGCATGATGCATCGTGGGGGTCTGCTGGATCATCGGTAGGCCCGCCACACCATGACGAACGGGGTCAACTCAAGCGCCGTGCGCAGCAGCAGGCGGGCATCGGAGCGGTACACCACCACCACATCGCCGCCGTAGATCTCCGGGTCCGGCGAGCGCCCGTGCTCGATGTCGCCGAGATCGAACCGCGCGACCATCTTTTGGCCCTGCACCGTGCGGAAGACGATGATGTTGCCGCGGCTGGCGATATTGCTGACGCCCTTGGCCTGCGCGATCGCCTGCTGCAAGGTGAGGTTGGCGCCGACGATGGGATAGATGCCCGGCTCAGAGACCGCACCGGTCACGGTGACGCGGCGGCCATTGGCCTCCTGCACGAACACCGACACCTGGGGATCTTGCAGATAGGTCTGGCGGTAGCGAGCGGCGACCTCACGCTCGAATTCCGCCACGCCCTTGCCGGCGGCCGGCAACGAGCCGATCAGCGGCAACGACACCAGGCCGTCGTTATCGACGCGAACCGTGCGCTCCAGATCATCGATCTGGAACACCTTGACCAGGAGCACATCCCCGGGCGACAACCGGTACTCCGGCTGCACCGCGGCCAGGGCCAGCGGGTCGGGTTGGGGCAGCTCCCTCGCCATGTGTGACGTACCGCTACATGCCGCCAGCGTCATCAGGACCAGCGACAGAAGCATCCGTATTCCGCTGCGACTTCCGTGGGAATAACTCATGCGTCGTTATCACCGCCTCTTGAAATTCGGGACGACCTCGCCCGCACCGGACGCAATGCGCCCAGGGGAACGGTGAACCGAGGTCTTTGGATTTGCCTTGCATCCCGATGCCGCTACTGCGCATCGGTCGACCACAAACTTGCGAACAACTGTTTGGAGCAAAGCGTGTTGCGACGCACTATGGCATAGAAAACGCTTCCGGCAATCCCCTCGCGCCAAAAAAATGGCGCGACGTAAGTATTGGGTTCAAGTTCGTCTTCGACTCATTCACGCGCACTGCACGCCAATCACGAAATTTGCGCTGCATCCGCCCAATTTCGCGTGACCTCGGTCACGACATTCCGGAAATCGCTCTCATCTATTCCGCAGTGGCAGACGATTTCGCGACACCTCACTGCCTCCCATTCTTCACGCGGTTTCGACACGCGCGCGAACCTATCGCCGACGCTCTACTTCGGCATCGGTTGGAATCAATCCGGCCTGTTCCAACATGGCCTGCAAGCGCCCGCGCACGTGCTCCACGTCCTCTGGCCCGGCTGCCTGCCCGATTCGCTCGGCTTCCGACTGGAAGGCCAGGAAATCGAAGTCAGCGTCCTCGTCGGTACACAGCTGCGGCAATTGATCCTGCAACGTGTCCAGACATCGGTCCAACTCGGCTCGGGTCAGCATGGCTTGTCACCTTTGAAACGCCCAACCTTGCGCGGCGCGCGTCAAATCCGTGCGAAGAATCGCGATCAGCGGTGATGGGAGGAACTGTTGTCGTCGTCATCCTGGCCGTGCGAAGCGCCGAGTCCGCCGCCCATTCCCGCACCACCCCCGCCGCCGCCCGCGCCGCCACCGCGCTTGCCCTCGCCAGTTTCCTTGGCGCGCCCGCCGCCGCTGACCCGGGTCGGGCCCTGCGCTGGTACCTGCCAGGCAGGCGGGATCGGGGCCAGGTCGAGGGCTTGGCGAATGAAGTCGCGCAGCGACACCACCAACGCCGCGGTCTCGACCGGACGCCCGGACACCATTTCGCTGGCCGCGCGCACGGCCAGGCGAACTTGTTCTTCGGTACCGAGCAGGATGATGTCGGACAGCGCGCTCTCCACTGCGTCGCGAATACGGCGGCGACGATCCGAGGGACCGGCGGTTTCCCATAATCCGGCGTCGGTCGCAGCTTCGCCCTGGCGTGCGCGTAGTTCGCGCAGGTGCGCTGGGTCCACGCTGAGTTCGCCAGTGAATGAGCCGCCGAGCACCTTGTACGCTGCGATCAGCGTACGCAGGCGCTCATTGATTTGGCGGTTCTCGCGCTCGCGTCGCCGCTGCAGCGTCTGCATGAAGATCAAGCGGATCCCCACCGCCACCACCGAGACCAGCACCAGGCCCAGCAGCGTGCTCAGCATCGTGCTCCAGCTAGTGAAATCCAGCAGGTTGCGCATGTGGCAGTCCGGCGACCAGCGTCAGGTGACCTGCCGCATCGCGGCGGTGGTGCTGACGACATCGCCGATCTTGGCATCCACGATCAACGACAATGCGCGTTTCTTGACCGCCGCCAGGGCCGCCACCGCGCCGGAAACCACGCGCACATCGTATTCGCGCGCGTTGGCATCGACGGCCGTGGCCATCACGCATGAGTCGGCGGTCATGCCGGTGAGATAGATGCGGTCCACCGCCAGTTTCGCCAGCAACACCGGCAGCGCGGTGGCCAGGAACGCGGAGTGTTTGGGCTTGAGCACGAAGTAATCTTCCGGCCCCGGCGGGATCAGGTCGACGACCGCCTTGCCGGTGCCACCGGAGGCGCGCGCCATCGCGACCAGCTCGCCGAAATCCGCGCGCCAGTTGGCGAAGTTGTCGTTGGCGTAGATGACCGGCAGGCCGCGGCGGTGGAAATGCTCGCGCAGGCGGGCGATGTCCTTGGCCGCGGCAACCACGCTGGCGTGCAGGGCCGGTGCCTCGGGGAAGTCGAAGGCACTGACCATGTCGATGATGATGAGCGCTGGGCGCATGCGGGAGTCCTCCTGGGGCCCAGCATGCGAGAGCGGGTGTATAGCGGCTGCATACGCGGGGGACCGGCGCCAAAGAAAAAGGCCCGCATCTCGCGATGCGGGCCCTTCTTGTTTGGTCGGGGTAGCCGGATTCGAACCGACGACCACCAGTCCCCCAGACTGGTGCGCTACCAGGCTGCGCTATACCCCGAGAGGTGCTGCCCCGCCTTGCGGCGGCCCGCGATTATATCGTCTCTGCGCGGGATTGTCGCTTGCCTTCAGCGCCGCAGCAGCTGCAGGACTTCTTCCAGCTCCATCCGCACCTGCTTGACGATCTGGTTGCTCAGCGCCGATTCCTCGCGCGCACCGGCACTGTCCAGGCGCAGGCGCGCGCCGCCGATGGTATAGCCCTGTTCGTACAGCAGGCCGCGGATCTGCCGCACCATCAGCACGTCGTGGCGCTGGTAGTAACGACGGTTGCCGCGGCGCTTGACCGGTTCCAGGCTGGGAAACTCGGTTTCCCAGTAACGCAGCACGTGCGGCTTGACGTCGCACAGCTCGCTGACTTCACCGATGGTGAAATAGCGTTTCGCCGGTATCGGCGGTAGTTCGCGGTTACTGCCCGGATCCAGCATACGTCTCCACCCGTTCCTTGAGCTTCTGGCCTGGACGGAAAGTCACCACCGTCCGAGCGGAAATCGGTATTTCCTCGCCGGTCTTGGGATTGCGACCGGGCCTCTGGTTCTTGCGCCGCAGGTCGAAGTTGCCAAAACCCGACAGCTTCACCTGGCGTCCCTGCTGCAGCGCATCGCGAAGCACGTCGAAGAACGCGTCGACGAACTCCTTGGCTTCGCGCTTGTTCAGACCAACTTCGTCGAACAGGCGCTCGGCCATTTCCGCTTTGGTCAAAGCCATCGCACTTCCCCCTGATTACTGCTCAACTCCGGATCCGGGCGCGATGGTCGCGCTCGACCGTGGCCACCACGTCGGCCACCACCGCCTCCACATCCCGATCCGTGAGCGTGCGCGAGTTATCCTGCAAAATCAAGCCCATAGCCAGACTCTTGAAGCCGGCTTCGACCCCCGGGCCGAGGTAGCGGTCGAACAGCTGGATCTCCCGCAGCAGCGGCCCGATGCTGGCGCGCACGCTGGCCGCCAAATCGCGCCAGGCCACCTGTTCGGGGACCAGGAAAGCCAGGTCGCGGCGCACCGAGGGGAAGCGCGACAGCTCGCCGGCACGCGGCAAGGCGCGTGCGGCCAGCGGTGCCAGCGCCAGTTCGAAGGCAAACACGTCGACATCGATCTCCAGCGACTTGGCCAGCGCCGGATGCACCTGGCCGATCCAGCCGATGCACTGGCCGTCGCGGTAGACATCGGCCGAGCGCCCCGGATGGCCGTGCGGCCGACTGGAGGCGCGGTACTCCAGCGCCGCGCCACTGGCGGCGGCCAGCGAGGCCAGGTCGCCCTTGAGGTCATGGAAATCGACCTTGCGCGCCCCCTCGCTCCACTGCAGCGCCAGCGCATCACCACAGACCGCGGCGGCAATGCGCTGCGTCTCCAGCGGCGCAGCGCCCGCCTCGGCGGCGGCGGTGAAGGTCTTGCCCAGCTCGAACAGTCGCACGCGGCCAGCCTGGCGGGCGACGTTGCGCCCCAGCGCGGCCACCAGGCCCGGCAGTAGCGCCGGGCGCATCACCGCCAACTCGGCACTGAGCGGGTTGGCCAGCGCGACCAAGTCGTCCTGCAACTGCCACTTGCGCAGCAGCTCGGCCTCGACGAAGGCGTAGTTGATGGTTTCCTGCAGATCGCGGCTGACCAGGTGGGCGCGCGCCGCGGCCTCTTCCAGCACGGTCTCGGTCGGCACCGCGATACGGCTGGCGCCGCCCGGCAAGGTGGTCGGGATACGGTCGTAGCCGTGGATGCGCGCCAGTTCCTCGATCAGGTCTTCTTCGATGGCGATGTCGAAGCGGCGGGTCGGCGCGGTGACCTGCCAGCCGTCGGCCGTTGCCTCGACCTGCATGCCCAGCGCGCGCAGGATGCGCTCGATCTCGCCATCGGCGATTTCCAGGCCCAGCACGCGAGCGACACGAGCGCGGCGCAGGCCAATGCGGACGGCGGCCGGCAGATGCTCGGACAGATCCGCCTGGATCACCGGGCCCGGGGTGCCGCCGGCCAGGTCCAGCACCAG
>DATLJF010000202.1:0-3527 GCA_035539015.1 Stenotrophomonas sp.
TGCGCACGAAGAAGTCGGCATGCGTGTTGGTGACGGCGACATTCATCTGCTCGCGGTCCAGCACGTTGACGAAGCTGGTATCCAGCACCAACACCTGACCGCCCGGCATGCTCGACGGAGTAACGATGCGGGTGTTCCACAGCGACGCAGGTAGTGGCGAGGTCGGGCTGCCGAACACGTACTCATCGTCCGTTTCGTTCTTCCGGGTGATCTGCAGACGGAACCAGTCCAGCGAGTTCATGATCACCAGGTTGGGTCGGTAGCCGTTGTCGGTCAGCACCTGCAGCGCCTCGCCGATCATGTCCGCGGGCGTCGTGGCGATCGCGGGGGTGATGGGCGTGGCTTGGTTGATCAGGCCATTGATCTTGCCCTGGCCGCCCACGCCGTTGATCAGCTGGTTCTCCAGGCGCGAGAGCACCTTGTTACGGATCACCAAGTCGATCTGGTTACTGAGCGCGCCCTGATCGGACAGGACCTGCTTCGACGCAGCAGTCCAGGCCGCGATCGTGACAATCTCCGCGCGCACCAGGTCGCCGGCCATGTCGATCTCGGCCTTCGCGTCGCCCTCGTGGATCTGCTCCGCGGCGTTGCCGGTGGCGGTCAGCTGCACAAACTCGACGGCATCCGAACTGGTCGGACGCGAGGGCAGGGCCTCGATCAGGCGCAGCGGACGGGTGACCAAGTCGACGAAGCCGCGTCGCTCCGGGTTAGACGGCACGTTGGTGTCGCCTGTGTTGCCCTTGCCCTCGTTGGTCAGCGCGGCGCGGATCGAGGTATCCAGGTTTGCGCGGGCCTCGAAGCGGCCAACCCGCATGTTCCGGGTGGCCTGCTCGGCGGCCTGGACGAACTGGGCATCCTCCTCGATCACCTTCATCGCGCTGGCGCTGACCGACGGGCCCGAGACACCGCCGGCGATGTGAACGCCGTCGTTCTCAATTCTCGCCACGGTCTGCTGCAGCGACTGCACGTCGGCACGCACGCCTGCGATGCTCTCGTCGGTGCATTCGCGATAGGCTCGCAGGTTGGTGCCCAGCTCCTGCAGGCTGGCGTTGATGTCGTAGCTCATGCGTGGGTTTCTCCCTTTGGCTTGGTCTTGGGCGCGCAGGCGGTTGCGAGCATCGATGACACGCTCGACGTCATCCGCCGACACACCGTGGCGCTTCATCTCGCGGCGGATGAGGTCGTTGGACGGCTCAAACGCGTCTTGTGCGGACGTTTCCCTGCTCATGCTCGCGCTCTCGTTTCGGACGCGAGTAGTTCAGCGCTCTCTTCTGCCGAAGGGAATACTTTCGTAACGCGAAAACGTGGTGTTTCGTTACGCGACGCGGTGGTCTTCGTCGGTCCAGTCGATGCGAGCATCGATCGCCAGATCCGCTTTCATCACCTCGATCGCCAGCAGCACCGCCACGATGTGGCGCGAGCGCGCGGCCTTCTGCCGGCACCGGCTGCTGCAGTAGTGCCGTGGCCGGCCGGTGGCGCGCCGGAGGAGAGGCGTGCTGCATATCTCGCAGCACGGCTCTGCCTGCTCGTCGTGGCGCAGGGCTACCGACACTGGCCCTCGATCTCAGCGCGTGCGATCACTGCAACGGCCCTTTGCCAGCCGGGACCGTCATGATTCGCTTCATCTGCTGGTAGTCGTCGATCGTCGACCACCAGATCGCCGGCGCCGCAGGGTGCATCTCTAGCGCCAGCAATAGGCGCTCGCCCTTGCCCAGCGCCGCGGCGACCTGCGCGGCCAGCTCCGGCTGCTCGGTTTCTAGCTTCGCCAACATGGCTTGGGCCAGCTCAGCGGCTGCTGCGTTGAATGCGCGGGCGGCGCGGTCGATTCGGTCGTTGGTCGCGCTCATCCTCGGTTCCTCGTCATGGTCAGGGCTTTCCAGGCGATCTCGGCCTGGACGTGCTGCGGGAGTTTCCGCCAGCGTTCTTGCTGGCTCAGTCGTTCGGCTGCCTGCTCGGCTTCGCGCTTGGGTGAGCCAGCTCGCATGAGCTGCTTTGCCAGGGCACGCTTCGTCAGGGCGATCTTCAGGACCATGTTCGTCATGCTGTTTTGGCTTCCCATTCGGTCTGTCGGTCTTCTCCGTTCATCGACAGCGTCAGCGTTAAGCGCGGCCGTACGGGCTCCTGGAGCGGCCAGGGAGCATCCTGCAGTGCGCGGTCGGTGGCCGCGGTCTGCCGGTAGCTGCTGCCGGGAATGACCACGGGGGTACAAGCCTCGCGCAGCCTGTCCGCCGTCCGTTCACCGATGCTGTTGAGGTCGGCCATCGTCAGGTTGGTGGCGACTACCGTAGGCAGCTGCTCGCTGTAGCGCGCGTCCACGAGCTCGAACAAGCGCGCCTGCTCTTTGTCCGAGGCCGCACGCAAGCCGAGCTCGTCGAGCGCTAGGAACTCGACAGAGGCGAGGGTGCGCATCAGCTCTTCTGGATGCTCCGTATACGGGGGGCGGCAGCGGTTCCAGACCTCCGGCCAGCTTGCATAGCGCGCTTCCATGCCGAGGAGCGTTGCGGCGGTCGTGAGGCCGGCCAGCAGGTGCGTTTTCCCCACGCCGGGCGCGCCCATCAGAAGCAGGCCCTCTCCGTTAGCCGCATGCGCTGCCATGTCGCCCGCCCAGGCTCCCACAGCCTTGCTGACGACGGCCCGGCTAGTGGTCGGACGCCAGTTGTCTACCGTCCGTCCGCGGAAGCGATGCGGTATGTCCGCGCGCAGCCAGCGACGCCACAGCGCGCGTGAGGCGTCGTACTGCCGCTGAGCCGTTGCTCGCGCTTGCTCCGCCTCCGTGGCGCAAGTCCGGCAGCTGATGGGTAGGTTCGGCGGGCGCCAGTCGAGGCTCTCGCGTTCGTAGGTGCCATGGCGAGGGCACTGGTAAGCCGTCATGGGTGAACTCCAAGCCGCGCCAGGGCGGCGGCATTGATGGCGTCTATGTCGGTCTCTCGGGGCAGCTCGTGTCGATGGCTGCGTGCGACTAGCGGTTCATCCAGCCAGCGCTCCTGGTTGAGCCAGGTGGCAGGATGGGGGACGAATCCGCGCTGCCACTGGTCGCCGGACTGTTGCTGGTCTATGGCCGCCAGTATTCGGTCCAGCAGCGCGCGGTCAGGCTTCCGCTTGGCGAATGCCTTGCGTGCTGCTCCCTTTGCTTCCTTCCGGGGATACGCCTTCCAGAATTCGGCGAACGCCGCATCGAAGTTCAGAGCGCGCACGGCATCTGGATGGGTAGGTACTATTGGGTAGGTTCTATGGGTAGGTTGGGGGGAAGCTGGCTTCCCTACCTCGGTACCTGGAATTTCCCTACCCCCCGTGCAATCCACTTCCCTAGGGCAGTCCACTTCCCTAGGGCAGTCCACTTCCCTAGGGAACCCAGCTTCCCTAGCCAACCGGTAAACGTTGGCAGCCTTTCGATCGCCGCTCTGCCGTTCCAGGTATCCGAGATCAACCAAGGCAGCGACGGCGCTCACCACGCTGCGTCTGCTGATGCCGGTGTCCGCCGCAATCCTCGACAGGCTCGGCCATGCGTCGCCGCTCTCGTTGCTTAG
>DATLJF010000203.1:0-5975 GCA_035539015.1 Stenotrophomonas sp.
CAAGAAGGACGCCATCGCCTGGGCCTGGGAGCTGCTGACCCAGGTCTGGAAGCTGCCGGCCGAGCGCCTGCTGGTCACCGTCTACCAAACCGATGACGAGGCCTACGCGCTATGGCGCGACATGGTCGGTATTCCAGAAGCGCGCATCGTCCGCATCGGTGACAACAAGGGCGCACCGTACGCGTCGGACAATTTCTGGCAGATGGCCGACACCGGCCCGTGTGGTCCGTGCACTGAAATCTTCTATGACCATGGCGCCCACATCGCCGGTGGCCCGCCGGGCTCGCCGGACGAGGATGGCGACCGCTTCATCGAAATCTGGAACCTGGTGTTCATGCAGTTCGACCGCCAGCCCGACGGCACCCTGGTGCCGCTGCCGGCGCCGTGCGTGGATACCGGCATGGGCCTGGAGCGCCTGGCGGCGATCCTGCAGCACGTGCACAGCAACTATGAGATCGACCTGTTCCAGGCCCTGATCCGCAAGGCTTCAGAGGCCACCGCGACTGCGGACCTGGAGAACAAGTCGCTGCGCGTGATCGCCGACCACATCCGTGCCTGCTCGTTCCTCATCGTCGACGGCGTGCTGCCGTCCAACGAAGGCCGCGGCTACGTCCTGCGCCGCATCATCCGCCGGGCCCTGCGCCATGGCTGGATGCTGGGCGTGCGCCAGCCGTTCTTCCACAAGCTCGTCGGTACCCTGGTCGAGCAGATGGGCGAGGCCTATCCGGAACTGGCGGCAGCGCGCGACACGGTCGAGCGCGCCCTCAAGGCCGAGGAAGAGCGTTTCGCCGAGACGCTGGACGCCGGCATGAAGATTTTCGACGAGATCGCTTCGCGTTCGGGCATCACCATTGCCGGCGCCGATGCGTTCCGTCTCTACGACACCTACGGGTTCCCGGTCGACCTGACCGCGGACATCGCGCGCGAGCGCGGCCTGGAAGTGGACATGGCCGGTTTCGAATCGTCGATGGAGCAGCAGCGCGAGACTGCGCGCGCGGCCGGCAAGTTTGGTGGCGGTACGACGCTGCCCGCCGACCTGGTGGCGCAACTGGCCCCGACCCAGTTCCTGGGCTACGACCAGCTCGACGCCGCTGGCCTGAAGGTCGTGGCGCTGTTGAAGGACGGCCGCCCGGTGGAGGCGATCGAGGCTGGCGACGAGGCGATCGTGCTGACCGACCGCACACCGTTCTACGCCGAATCGGGTGGCCAGGTCGGCGATGTCGGTCGCCTGTCCGGCGCCGGGGTGGAGTTTGCCGTAGCCGATACACACAAGTTTGCCGGCCAGTTCCATGGCCATGTCGGCCGCCTGGTATCGGGCCAGCTGCGCGTGGGCGACCTGCTGACGGGCAGCATCGATGCCGCCCGTCGTGGCGCGACGATCCTCAACCATTCGGCCACCCACCTGCTGCATGCCGCGCTGCGCGAAGTGCTTGGCACCCACGTGCAGCAGAAGGGCTCGCTGGTGGCGCCGGATCGGTTGCGGTTCGACTTTTCGCACTTCCAGCCGATCACCGCCGAAGAGCTTGCAGTGATCGAGCGCAAGGTCAATGCGCAGGTGCGCGCCAACAACGCGGCCGAAGTGCACCAGATGGGCATGCAGGAAGCGCTGGATTTTGGCGCGATGGCGCTGTTCGGCGAGAAGTACGGCGAGCGCGTGCGGGTGCTGAAGATGGGCGATTATTCGACCGAGTTGTGCGGCGGCACGCACGTGGCCCGCACCGGTGACATCGGCCTGTTCAAGATCACCAGCGAAGGTGGCGTGTCCTCCGGCGTGCGCCGCATCGAGGCGGTGACGGGGCAGGGCGCACTCGACTATGTGGCCGAGGAAGAGCGCCGCCTGCACGAGGCCGCCGAGCTGGTGGGCGGCAGCCCGCAGGAAGTGGTCGACAAGATCCGCCAGTTGGGCGAGCGCCAGAAGCGACTGGAACGCGAACTGGAGTCGCTCAAGGCCAAGGTCGCCTCCGGTGCCACGGCCGATCTCGGCGCGCAAGCGGTCGAGGTGGGGGGCATCAAGGTGTTGGCGGCGCGGCTGGAGGGCTTCGATGCCAAGGCGTTGCGCGATGCGATGGACCGTCTCAAGCAGCAATTGGTCGACGCCGTGATCGTGCTGGCCGGCGTACAGGACGGCAAGGTCGCCCTGGTGGCCGGCGTGAATGGCGCTGCAACCGGCAAGGTCAAGGCGGGGGAACTCCTGGCACACGTCGCCGGTCAGATCGGTGGCAAGGGCGGCGGCCGCCCGGATCTCGCCCAGGGTGGTGGCGAGGACGGGCCCGCCCTTGCTCCTGCATTGCAAGGTGTTCTTGCCTGGCTCAATCCTCACTTGGCCTGAACGCCGCGCCCGCGAACCTTGATGGGTCGCAAGGCGCTAGTTAACATCCTTGCTCTTATTCCCTTTCTGCGCGGCCCCTAGGGGTCGCGTGCTGGCAGGACCGCCAGCCCTTGGAGATCCGATATGTTGATCCTTACTCGCCGAGTTGGCGAAACCCTGATGATCGGAGACTCGGTCACGGTCACGGTGCTTGGCGTAAAGGGCAATCAGGTGCGCATCGGCATCACTGCGCCGAAGGACGTGGCCGTGCATCGCGAAGAAATCTACCAGCGCATCCAGCGTGGCGACGAGCCGGTGGCCTCTGGTGCGGGTGGCCAGGAAGATTCCGCCGCTTGATGCAGAAAGAAGGGTTTACGTTGACCCCCTCTTACCGGTATTCTGCGCGGCCTGTCGCGCTACTCGCCTGACAGGCGCAAGACCCCGGAGTGATGCCCGAGCGGCTGAAGGGGCTCCCCTGCTAAGGGAGTATAGGGTCAAAAGCCTTATCGAGGGTTCGAATCCCTCTCACTCCGCCATACCTGAAAAAGCCGCTTTCGAGCGGCTTTTTCTTTGCCCGGTCGGTGGCTGAGCAGCCGACGCGCAGTGGGATATATCCCATGTGCTCACCGGGGAGCCCTCGTACACAGTGCCCGGACTTCAATCGCGGTCCGCGTATCTGTCATGCCCAGGCTCCTGCTGATTTGTGCTTTGCTGCTCTCCGTTTCGGTCAGAGCCACCGGGCTGACGCCCGGCACCTATACCCACTACGCTTTCGACGGCGCGCAGGCAGGCTTCGAATCCGTCGATTTCGCCATTACCGTGGACCAGGATCCAGGCTATACGGCCAACGTGTACTGGTCGAACCAGTTCGACCTGGTCGGTTCCTCCGGCGCCTACGCCGGCATGCAGAGCAATGGCGGGGACAAGCGGATGTTCCTGTTCTCGGCCTGGGACGCCAACGAGGCCAGGGCCGGCTCTGAGGGCAGCTACTGCGTCCGGTTCGACGGCGAGGGCGAGGGCTACAGTTGCAGGAAGCAGCACGACTGGAAGCAGGACCACACTTACCGGTTTCGCGCCACCATCGGCGCCGATCAGTGGCTGACAGTGGCGGTCGACGACCTGACCGAGGGAACCTCGTTCACGCTGGGCAGCATCAAGACCGGGTCGCGCCGTATTTCGGCGGAGAACATGACCAACTGGACCGAGTACTTCGAATGGAACGACGAGCGCGCAACCTGCTCCGGACAGCCCTATAGCAAGGCAACCTTTGCCTTGCCGAAGGGAAGCGTCGGCGGCCGCAAGTTCGTGGCCAAGATCGAATCCACGCGCGACAGCGACGCCTGCGAGGAACTGGCCGAGGTCCATACGACGGCTGACGGTACGGTGCACGAGAACGGCCTGGGAAGCTCGCAGCGCGGCGTGCTGAAGATCGGCTCCTTGTGCCTGGACGCCCTCGAAGGCCTGCAGGAAGGCAGCCAGGTCGGCCTGTACCCATGTGGCGGCGCAAACCAGTATTTCGTGCATACGCACCAAGGCGCGATCGAAACCATGTCCAGCTATTGCCTGTCGGACGACGCGGGCCAAGTGAAGCTACGGTCTTGCGAGGGCCCAGGGGCCCCGACGCGATGGCAGTTCAATGCGGGAGAGGTCCGGAAGCAGGGCACGATGCTTTGCCTGACCCATGCGACCGATCGCCATGCGGTCACCTTGCTTACATGCGGGGGGAGCGCCGCGCAACAATGGGATCTGTCGTCTCTCGGCCGCGACGCAGTGCATTGACCGTTGATGGGCGCTGCAAACGCGCCGCCCCGCACCATTGCGATGAGCTATTGGCTTTTGGCGCGTTCCAAAACCAACAGCGGATCGATCCGCACATCAAACCAATTCATCCCCCAATGCAGATGCGGCCCGGTCGCCCGGCCGGTGGCGCCCACCGCACCGATGACTTGCCCCTGCTGCACGCGCTCGCCCACTTTGACGTCGATGCGCGACAAGTGCAGAAAATTGGAACTGACCCCAAAGCCGTGGTCGAGCAGGATCGTGCCGCCGGTCAGGTAGAGGTCTGGCGCGGCGAAGGTGACCACGCCGGCGGCGGGCGCCTTGACCGGCGTGCCGGTGGGCGCAGCAATGTCCATGCCCGAATGGCCGGCGCCCGGCTGCCCGTTGTACACGCGGGCGTTGCCGAAGCGGCCGCTGATGCGGCCCTGCACCGGCCAGGCGAAGGCCTGTGCGAAGTCCGGGCGCGGATCGTCGCGTTCGCGCGCGGCAGTCACCTGCGCTTGCTCGCGCTGGATGCGCGCGGCGATCTCGGGCGGTGGATTGACGGTTTTCGGCGGCACGCCATTGATGCGTTCGGTGGGCCAGTCGCGAGGGGTGACGGCAATGCGGGTGCGTTGCACGCTGCCGTCGGCACCGGTCACCTGCAGTTGCAATGGGCCTGCTTCGTCGCGGCCGATGCCGAACACCACGCTGCCGTAGTCACTCACCCGCAGTTGGCGGCCGGCGTAGTCGACCCGGCTGCCCGGCGGCACCTTGCCGATCACCAGCGCGCCTTGCGAGGCGCTGGTGGGGAACACAATGCGGTTGTCGCCAGCCTGGGCGGCTGCGCGACCTGATCCAAGCACGCAGGCGAAGGCGGCGATGGCCGCGAACACGCCCCGCATCAGCGCGCGAACGTCAGGCGCTGGCCACCCGGGCGGCCGACCAGGTGTTCGCCGTTCCACGCCATGCGGCCGTTGACCCAGGTGGCGCCGATCTTCGAGCGGAAGGTGGTGCCTTCGAACGGCGACCAGCCGCACTTGGACAGCACATCCTCGCGGCGCACGGTGAACGGGCCATCGTCCACCAGCACCAGGTCCGCCCAGTAGCCCTCGCGCAGGTAGCCGCGCTCGGCCACGTCGAACAGCAGGGCGGGGGCGTGGGCGAACTTGTGCACCACTTTTTCCACCGTCAGTCGACCCTCATGGACCAGCTCCAGCGCCGCGACCAGGGCGTACTGCACCAGCGGCAGGCCGGACGGCGCCTGCGCATAGGGCTTCTGCTTCTCTTCCCAGGTATGCGGGGCGTGGTCGGTGGCAAGCACGTCGATCACGTCCTCGACCAGGGCGCGGACCAGGGCTTCGCGGTCGCTGGCATCCTTGATCGCCGGGTTGCACTTGATCAGGTTGCCCAGGCGCGCGTAATCCGCGCGGTCGAACCGCAGGAAGTGGATGCAGGTTTCGGCGGTGATCCGCTTGCCCTGGATCGGTCCGGGCGTAAACAGCGCCAGCTCGTCCGCGGTGGAGATATGCAGCACGTGCAGGCGGGTGTTGTGCTTCTTCGCCAACGACACCGCCAGCTGCGAGGACTTCAGGCAGGCCTCGCGCGAACGGATGTCCGGGTGCATGTCGGCGGTCAGCGCGTCGCCATACTTGGCCACGAACGCCTTCATGGTGGCGTCGATGGTCGGGGTGTCTTCGCAATGGGTGATGATCGGCGTCGGCGCGTCCCGAAAAATCGCATCCAGCGTGTCGGGGTTATCCACGAGCATGTTGCCGGTGGAGGCGCCCATGAACACCTTGATGCCCGGCGCGGTCTTCGGGTCCAGCGTCTGGATCGCCTTCAGGTTGTCGTTGCTGGCGCCCAGGTAGAAGCCGTAGTTGCCCCACACCCGGCCGGCGGCAAGGTC
>DATLJF010000204.1:0-7679 GCA_035539015.1 Stenotrophomonas sp.
ATCCGCCGCGCGCCGGCGCGCTTGAGCATCGCCACGGTGGCGATCAACGTGCCGCCGGTGGCCAGCATCGGATCGAGGATCAGCGCATCACGCTCTTCCAGGCGGCCGGTGAGGCGTTCGAAGTAGGGCACCGGCTGCAGCGTTTCTTCGTCGCGCTGCAGGCCCACCACGCTCACGCGTGCGGCCGGGATCAGCGCAAGTACGCCCGGCAGCATGCCCAGGCCGGCGCGCAGGATCGGCACCAGGGTGATCTTGGCGCCGGCGATGCGCTGTACCTGCACCGGGCCGGCCCAGCCTTCCATCGTGTAGGCCTCAGTGTCGAGGTCGGCGGTGGCCTCGTAGGCCAGCAGGGAGCCGAGCTCGGTGACCAGTTCGCGAAAGCCCTTGGTGCTCAGCGATGCGTCGCGCAGCAGGCCGATCTTGTGTTGGACGAGCGGATGGCGAACTTCGACGGTCTTCATGGCGGATCGATGACGGAAGGGTGCCCACAGTGTGCCGGAGAGTGCGCCGAAACTGCCAGACGGCGCACATCTGCAGGGGCCAGTCGTCCCGGTGTCATGGCGTTGCAACCTGGCGGAAATAGCGTGCACACCCATTCTTGACGCCTCTGGGGATGCACAGTGCCTATCAACCGCAAGCCGTTGTTCCTCGCCATATCGGTGACCTTGTCCGTGGTTGCGGCCCCCGCGCTGGCGGCCGCCGATGCCGCGCCGGCGGCGACCGACCTGGACCGCATCGAAGTGCGCCCGCAGGCCGAGTCGCAGGCGCGGGCGGTGGAACTCAAGCGCGATGCGCAGGCGATCCTGGATGCGGTGTCCTCCGACGCCATGGGCGATTACCCCGACAAGAACGTGGCCGAGTCGCTGCAGCGCCTGCCCGGCGTCAGCGTCACCCGTGACCAGGGCGAGGGCCGCTACGTGGTCATTCGCGGCCTGGATGCGGCACTCAACAGCGTCACCATCGACGGCATTGCCATGGGCACGCCGGAGGATTCCAGCCGCTCGGCACCGCTTGATGTGATTCCGTCCGATTCGACCGAACGCCTGAAGGTGATCAAGGCGCCAACGCCGGACATGCCGGGCGATTCGATCGGCGGCGCCATCCAGGTCGAGTCGGTGTCCGCCTTCGACCGCGATGGCCGCAGCCTGCGCGGCAGCATCGAGGCCAGCCACCAGTCCCTCAGCGGCAAGACCAGCCCGAAGGCGGCGTTCAACTACAGCGACATCTTCAATGACACCTTCGGTATTGCCGTGGGCGTGAACTACCAGGACCGCGAATTCCAGTCCGACAACACCGAGGTCGAATACGACGAGTACGACGAGGACCGCCCCGACGACCTGGTCGCCACCGAGGTGCAGCGCCGCAAGTACTACATCGAGCGCACCCGCACCGGCGCCAACCTCAACCTGGACTGGCGCCCGGACGCTGACAACCGCTATTACCTGCGCACGCTGTACAGCAAGTTCGAAGACGCCGAGACCCGGCAGAATACCGTCTTCGGCCTCGGCGACGGCGACATTGCCAGCAACGGCGATGGCAGCTTCACCGTCAGCGACCTGCCGGCCGATGCCATCACCAAGCGCGTGCGCTACCGCACGAAGACGGAAGACACCCTGGCGGCCAGCTTTGGCGGCGAGAATCGGTTGTCGGCAGCGACGCTGGACTACAAGGTGGGCTATACGAAGACCCGCGAACGCGTGAACGACGAGATGGAAACGCGCTTTGAGTACGGCGGCGACGATATCGATTCAGTGGTCATCGACCAGAACCATCGCATCCCGACCCTGGACTTCTCCGATGCCGGCTGGGAAAGCAACGACGCGTTCGAGTTCGATCGTTTCGTGCTGTCGCCCAAGCAGGTCGACGACAGCGAGCGCAGCGCACAGATGAACGTGCGCTTCGATGCTGACCAGGCCAGCTACAAGTTCGGCGTGCTCGGACGCTGGCGCGAGCGCCAGGTCAATTCCGACGAGCAAGAGCTGCGCAACGGCCCGGATATCGACATCGGCCCGTGGACCACCGCCGCGCCAGAACACCGCGGTGGCACCCTGGGCGAAAGCCTGAGCTCGGCCGAGATGCGCCGCTTCTGGGCCGCCAACGGCAGCCAGTACAGCCAGCGACCGCAGGACGTCGGCGCCAATGCCGTCACCCGGCTGGCGGAGGACTACCAGGCCAGCGAGGATGTGCTGGCGGCCTACGCGATGGGCACCTGGGACATCGGCGCGCTGCGGATCATCGCCGGCGTGCGCATGGAGAACACCCAGTTCCGCGCCAGCGGCAATGCGGTGGACGTAGCCGATGGCGGTCGCAGCTATACGGTCAGCCCGACCCGTGCCAGCAGCAGCTACACCAGCGTGCTGCCGGGCCTGCACTTGCGCTACGACGCGGGCGAGGACTGGGTGCTGCGCTTTGCCGCGACCAAGACCCTTTCGCGCCCGTCGTTCGGCGATATCGCCCCGCGCCTGATCGTCAACCGCGACGACGAAGAGGTCGATGTCGGCAATCCGGAACTCGACCCGTACAAGTCGACCAACATGGACTTCTCCGTGGAGAAGTACCTGGGCCAGACCGGCATCGTCTCGCTGGGCCTGTTCCACAAGTCGATCGACGACTACATCGTGCAGACCTTCAGCAACGACGATCCGCAATATCCCGGTTTCGACGTCACCCGCGTGATCAACGGCGACCAGGCCAAGGTCTACGGCGCCGAGTTCAACTGGCAGCAGCAGTTGGCGTTCCTGCCCGAAGGCTGGGACGGCCTGCTGGTCGGCTTCAGCGCAACCTGGCTGGACACCGACTTCGACCCCGGCCTGGCCGAGCGCGCCGGCGATGACTTCACCTTGCCGCGCGCCTCGAAGAATCTCTACAGCGCCCACCTTGGCTACGAGAAGTACGGCTTCAGCGCACGCGTGGCCGCCGTGCATCGCAGCGAGTACCTGGACACCATCGGCGACAGCACGGCCTACGACATCTACGTCGCGCCCAACACCCAACTGGATTTCAGCATGGATTACCAGATCACCGACGCGGTCAGCGTCTACTTCGAAGCGCAGAACCTGCTCGACGAACCGCTTGAGCTTTACCAGGGCGTGCGTTCGCGCACCCTGCAGAATGAAGAATATGGCCGCAGCTACGCCGTCGGCCTGAAGGTGGCCCTGTGAGGGCGGTCCATCGGCGCAGCGCCTCGCTGCTGCTGCTGGCGGCCGTGGCGCTGGCCGCCGGCTGCGCGTCGTCGCCGCGCCCGGCGGCCGATCGCGAGCCCGACGAGCAGGGCGGCGACACCTTGCTGGCCAAGGCCGGGGTACCGCACGTGGTGGTCAGCGAAGTATTCGTGACGCCCTCCACGCCGGCCGAAAACCTTGACTCGCCAGCGTCCTGGCGTGCCCCCGACGGTCGCCGCTGGCTGATCGTCACCGCCAAGGGCACGCACCAGCTGGCGGTGTTCGATGGCAATAGTGGCGAGCGCATGCGCACGGTCGGCGGCAAGGGCGCCGCGGCCGGCGAATTCAACCGTCCCAATGGCGTGGCGGTGATCGATGACCTGCTGCTGGTGGTCGAGCGCGACAATCATCGCGTGCAGTTGCTCGCCTTGCCGACCTTCGAGCCGCTGGCGACGTTCGGTGAGAACGTGCTGCGCGAGCCGTATGGACTCTGGGTGCGCGCGCTGGAGGGTGGTTACGAGGTGATCGTCAGCGACAACTACATGTCGCCGGGCAACAAGGACGTGCCGCCGCCGTTGGCCGATCTCGGCGAGCGCTTCAAGCGCTTCCGCCTGGAGCGCGCCGGCGGTCGCTGGCAGGGCAAGGCGGTAGGCAGTTTCGGCGATACCGGCGATCAGGGCGCGGTGCGCATCGCCGAGTCGGTGTTTGGCGATGTGGCCAACGACCGGCTGATGATCGCCGAGGAGGACGTAGCCATCGGCACCCAGTTGCGCGAGTACGGCCTGGACGGGCGCTATCGCGGCCGCAACATCGGCGCCGGGCTGTTCCGTGCCCAGGCCGAGGGCATGGCGATGCTGCAATGTGCCGATGGCAGCGGCTACTGGATCGCCACGGACCAGTTCAAGGACCGCAGCCTGTTCCATGTGTTCGACCGCCGCACGCTGAAGCATGTAGGTGCTTTCAGTGGCCGTGTCACTGCCAACACCGATGGTGTCTGGTTGGACGCGCGCGGGGACGCGCGTTTTCCCAAGGGCGTGTTCTATGCGCTGCACGACGACCAGGCCGTGGCCGCGTTCGATTGGCGCGACATCGCCAAGGCGTTGCGGTTGAAGGATTGCGCGGAGTAGAGGGATTGCCGCGATCTGCCGGTTGGCGGTCGCGGCTGAAGCCGCTCCTACAGTGGCCCCAGCCGCTCTTGTAGGAGGGGCTCTGGGTGGCCTTGGGCCATCAGTCCCGAGGAGCGAAGCCGCGACATCCTCAGGCCGCAGCCGCCTGTGCCACCCGCGGCCCTTCGCGCAATGCCTTGCCGACCATCTCCACCAGCAGGTCCAGCTCCTCGGTCTCCATGGCAAAGTGCGGGGTGAAGCGCAGCGAGTTCTCGCCGCCATGGATCACGTTGATGCCGTGCTGGCGCAGCCATTCTTCGGTGGAGCCGGCGCCGTAGCACTTGAACTGCGGGGCCAGCTCGCAGGAGAACAGCAGGCCGGTGCCCTGGACCTTGGTGATCAACCCACCGAGATCGGCGCGCAGCTTCTCGAGTTTTTCCATGGCCTGGATGCCGCGCTCGCGGATGTTGGCGCGAATGGCGGGGGTCAACATGGCCAGGGTGGCGCAGGCCACGTCCAGGGCGCGCGGGTTGCTGGTCATGGTGTTGCCGTAGCAGCCCTTGCGGTAGATCTGCGCGGCGTGCGCGGTCAGCGCCAGCACCGACAACGGGTACTGCGCGGCATTGAGCGCCTTGGAGTAGGTCTCCATGTCCGGTGCTTCGAGCGACTCGAATCCGGGGTAATCGGCCACCGAGAGCACGCCGTGGGCGCGCAAGCCGGCCTGGATCGAATCAACCAGCAGCAGGCTGCCGTGGTCGCGGGTGAGTTCGCGCGCGGCGGCATAGAACGCCGGCGGCAGGGCGCGGCCGGGGTCGCCTTCGCCCATGACCGGCTCCAGGAATACCGCTTCGATGAACCAGCCGTTCTGCGCGGCGTCGCCGAAGACCCGGCGCAGCGCCTGCTCGTCGTACGGCGCAATGGCGATGACACTGTCTTCGTCGCGATAGCTGGCCAGGTGCTGCACGTAGGTGCGGCGGCTTGAATCCGAATACAGGCCGGGGCGGTCGGTGCGGCCATGGAAGCTGCCCTTGATCACCACTCGCTTGATCGTGCTGCCGGCATGCCGCGCGCCGGGGTCGGTCTGCAGCTTGGCGTTGATGTCGGCGATGCGTGCGGCCAGGCCCACCGCTTCGGAGCCGGAGTTGAGGCACATGAACTGGCTGTAGGGGCAGCGCGCCCGGCGCTGGCCGATCTCCGCGCGCATGGCCAGGTCGAAGCGGCGCTGCGACAGGCTCGGGGTCATGATGTTGGCCATCATCTGCGGCCGCGCCATGGCATCGAGCACCGGTGCCGGCGCGTGTCCGAAGCCGAGCATGCCGTAGCCGCCGGCGTCATACAGCACCGCGCCCTTGAGCGTGACCACCCACGGTCCGCGCGCGGCCAGGGCAACGTACGGGGTGATTGCATCCTGCGCGTAGAAGTTGACGAAGCCGCCCTGGATCGTCTCGACCTGGGCGCGTTCGTCCAGGTCCAGCAGGTCGGCGAACTCCAGCTTCTGGCGCGCGTATTCCGCCGCGGCGGCGGCAATCGCCTCGCCCAGCAGGGGCTGCGAGCTGGCCAAGCGCTCGATCGTGGCATCGTCCAGGCCTTGGGTCAGGCGTGCGCCGGCGTGGGCGCGCAGCGGGGCGAGGGGGGCGGTCTTGAACATGGCAGCACTCCTGCAAAGGCGGTATGCCCCTAAGGTAACGGCTGGCGATCGTCGTTCGGCAGCTGTGAATCGGGCATACTCACGGCGGAAACGTTCGATCCGACGAAGGAGATCGGCACAATGAAGCTCACCGACGCCGACGAAGCGCTGCTCGCCCTGCTGCGGGAGGACGCGCGCGCCTCCACCGCGCAGATCGCCCGCCGCCTCGGCGTGTCGCGCACCACCGTGCAAAGTCGGATCGAGAAGCTCGAACGCCAGGGCGTGATCGGCGGCTATACCGTGCGCCTGCACGACGAGATCGACCGCGCCTACATCCGCGCGCACATCCTCATCACCGTGCTGCCCAAGCAGATGGCCCAGGTGGTCAAGGCCTTGCAGACCATCGCCGAAGTGCGCGAGCTGCACTCGGTCAGCGGGCCCTACGACCTGGTCGCCCTGGGCGTGGCCGCCACCGTGGGTGAGATAGACGTCCTCACCGACCGCATCGGCGGCATCGATGGGGTCGAGCGGACCCAGACCGCGATCGTGCTGGCGACCAAGTTCGAGCGTTGAGGGCGGCGACAGGGCACCAGTAGTTTTCCCGATGCAGGGCCGCCGCTGGCCGGCGCATGATCGCGGCGAACCCCTCGGAGCACGGACATGCGGACCGCCAGGATCGTCTTGATTGGCCTGTTCACCAGCCTGCTGGCCTTCGCCAGCCAGGCCGCACCCTCGAACAAGTGGCGCATCGAAGTCGATGGCAGCGCCTCGACCGCCGGCAGTATCCAGCTCGGTATCACCCCTGAAGGCGGCAGCACCCGGCAGGTCGATATTCCAGTGGCCAAGGGCCTGCACGAGAACCGCGTTGCCCGGCTGATCCGCGATGCGCTCAAGACGGCGCTGGGCAAGGGCTACCACGTCGAGATCGACGATGGCGAGGATGTGCTGGTCAAGCGCCGGGGCAGCCATCCCAAGCTGGATATCGTCATTGCCGGCAACTCGGTCCAGGGCATCAAGGTGAAGGAACACACCGAGTAGCGGGCGGGAGGCGGCGCCTGCGGGGAAGGGCGGGGCCGGTACAATAGCCGGTCCATTCCCCGCCTTGCCCTGTCCTTGAAGAAGTCGGATTTCCACTACGAGCTGCCCGAGGCCTTGATCGCCCAGGCGCCGCTGGCCGAGCGTTCGGCCAGCCGCCTGATGGTGGTGCCGCCGGCCCCGGCCGCGCTGCAGGACCTGCAGGTCCGCGACCTGCCCGAGCTGCTGCAACCCGGCGACCTGCTGGTGTTCAACGACACCCGGGTGATCCCAGCGCGGCTGTTCGGACACAAGGCCAGCGGCGGGCGCGTGGAGATCCTGATCGAACGCCTGCTCGGCGCGCAGCAGGCGCGCGCGCAGGTTGGCGCCAGCAAGTCGCCCAAGGCCGGCAGCCGTATCGCCCTGGACGCGGGCGGCGAGGCCGAGGTGCTGGGCCGCGACGGCGAGTTCTATGTGTTGCGCTTCATCGTCCCCGAACCGCTGGAGCAGTGGCTGCTGCACGCCGGCCGGCTGCCGTTGCCGCCGTATATCCGGCGCGAACCCGGGGTGGACGATCGCGAGCGCTACCAGACCGTGTTTGCGCGCCAGGCCGGCGCGGTCGCCGCGCCCACCGCCGGCCTGCATTTCGACGAACCGCTGCTGGCGCGCCTGCGCGAGCGCGGCATCAACTTCGGCCACGTCACCCTGCACGTAGGCGCGGGCACGTTCCAGCCGGTCCGGGTGGAGGCACTGGAAGAGCACGTGATGCAC
>DATLJF010000205.1:0-9311 GCA_035539015.1 Stenotrophomonas sp.
TCAACGCCGACAGCATCTTCTTCTACATGACCGTCGGTGCGCTGGTACTGGTACCGGTGGCCTGGTCGATGACCGATTGGCAGCAGCCGATCAACACCGGCCTGGACGGCCCCTGGATGACCGCCGCGATCCAGATCCTCAATGCCATCGGCGCCCTCGCCCTGGTCTACGCCTTCCGCTACGGCAAGGCGATCGTCGTCGCCCCGCTGACCAACGCCGGCGCACCGTTGGTCACCGCGGCTTTGTCGCTGCTGTTCGCCGGCGTGGTGCCGGGGCCGCTGAAGATCGTCGGCCTGCTGCTGGCGCTGGTCGCATCGCTGCTGCTGGTGCTGGAGCCGGAGCGGCCAATCACCTCCCCCACTGCTTGACGGAATTTCCATGCACGCACTCCTGGACCTCGTCGCACGCCACCGCCAGGGCCAGCCCCTGGGCGTGACCTCGATCTGCTCGGCGCATCCGCTGGTGATCGAAGCCAGCCTGCGCCATGCCCTGGCCCACGACGTGGCGCCGGTGCTGTTCGAAGCCACCTGCAACCAGGTCAACCAGGACGGCGGCTACACCGGGATGACGCCGGTCGACTTCGTCGCCTTCGTCCACGGCATCGCCAAGCGCGTCGGCGTCGATCCAGCGCGGATCGCCCTGGGTGGCGACCACCTCGGCCCCAACCCCTGGACCGCGCTGTCCGCGGACGCGGCGATGGACAAGGCCGAGGTCATGGTCGCCGCCTACGTGGCCGCCGGTTTCCGCAAGATCCACCTCGACTGTTCGATGGCCTGCGCCGGCGATCCCGAACCGCTGCCGGAAGCGGAAATCGTGCGCCGCGCCGTGCGCCTGTGCGCCGCCGCCGAGGCCGCCTGGGCCAACGCTGGTGGCGAAGCCCCGGTGTATGTGATCGGTACCGAAGTGCCCGTGCCCGGTGGCGCGCATGAATCGATCGAGGGCCTGGCGGTGACCACGCCCGACGCCGCGCTGGCCACCATCCAGGCGCACCGCGTCGCCTTCGAGGCCGCTGGCCTTGCTGCGGCATGGCAGCGGGTGATCGCCTCGGTGGTGCAGCCGGGCGTGGAGTTCGACCACCACGATGTCATCGCCTACGACCCGGCCAAGGCCCAGGCGCTGAGCCAAGCGATCACCACGGTGCCCGGCCTGGTCTTCGAAGCGCACTCCACCGACTACCAGACCCGCGACGCGCTCGCCGCCCTGGTGCGCGATCACTTCGCCATCCTCAAGGTCGGCCCCGGCCTGACCTTCGCGCTGCGCGAAGCGCTGTGGGCGCTGGACGCGATCGAGGCCGAATGGATCGCGCCCGAGCGCCGCGCGCGCCTGCGCGAGGTCGTGCTCGAACGCATGCAGGCGCAACCGCAGCATTGGCGCAAGTACTACCACGGCGATGCGCGCGGCCTGCATACCGACCTGCAGTACAGCCTCAGCGACCGCATCCGCTACTACTGGCCCGACCCGGCCATCGAACGAGCGCGCGAACAGCTGTTCACCAACCTGCGTGCCGATCCGCCGCCGTTGCCGCTGGTCGGCCAGTACCTCCCCCACGCATTGCACGCCTCGCGCAATGGCCGCTGCGACGCCGATCCGGCGTCACTGGCCATGGCGCACCTCAATGCGGTCCTCGATGACTATCACCACGCGACCCACGCAAGCGAGCTCCATGAACAGCAGTAACTACCTCGGCCTGACCGAAACCGACCTCGCCGCCGCCGGCGCCTTGTGCACCGCGCGCGAGATTGCGCAGCAGCCGCGCATGCTCCAGCGCACCCACGCGCTGGTGACCGAGATGCACGCGCAAATCGCTGCGTTCATCGCGCCGCTGGCGCACGACCCGAGCGCACGCGTGATTCTCACCGGTGCCGGCACCTCGGCCTACATCGGCCAATGCCTGGCACCGCTACTGGATCGCCAACTCGCCGCGCGCGTGGACGCGGTCGCCACGACCGACCTGGTCAGCAGCCCGCAGCTGTACCTGGATGCCGAGCAGCCGCTGCTGCTGGTGTCCTTCGGCCGCTCCGGCAACAGCCCGGAAAGCCTGGCCGCGGTGCAGCTGGCCGAAGCGCGCGTGCGCAACGTGCGCCACCTGGTAGTGACCTGCAATGCCGCCGGCGCGCTCAACCGCACCGGCGCGCGCCACGCACTGACGGTGTTGCTGCCGGAAGAAACGCACGACGAAAGCTTCGCCATGACCTCCAGCTTCACCTGCATGCTGTTCGCCACCTTGCAGGCACTGAGCCCGGCCGGCGCACTCGACGCGCGCATTGGGCCGCTGGCCGCGGCCACCGAAGCGGTCATTGCCGAGCACCTGCCGGCGCTGCGGACGCTGGCAGCGAGTGGTTGCGACCGGGTGGTCTATCTCGGCAGCGGGCTGCTGCAGGGCCTGGCCCGCGAGGCCACGCTCAAGCTTGGCGAACTCACCAACGGCGCGGTGGCGACCTGCTTCGACAGCCCGCTGGGCTTTCGACACGGTCCCAAGACCTTCGTCACGCCGCAGACTGCGGTGCTGGTGTTCGTCTCCAACGATCCGCTGACCCGCCAGTATGACCGCGACTTGATCGACGAACTGCGCCGCGACGGCGTGGCCGCGCGGATCGTGGAGATCACTGCGCAGCCGCAGGCCGCTGCTACGGCCTATGTACTGGCGGTACCGGGCCTGGCCGACGCCACCGATGTCGACCTGCTGTTCCCCTATGCCGCGACGGCGCAGATCTTCGCCTTCTACGCCTCGCTGGCGCACGCCATCACTCCGGACAACCCGAACAAGGCCGGCACCGTGAACCGCGTCGTGCAGGGCGTACGCATCCACTCCCTGGCCTCATGAGCAGCGCACGCTACTACCTCGGCGTAGACGGCGGCGGCACCAAGACGCGGTTTGCGCTGATCGATACCGAAGGCCGGGTGCGCGCGCAGGCGCAGCTGGGCACCACCTACCATCCGCAGGTGGGGCTGGACGGCGTGCGCGAGGTGCTTGCGCGTGGCGTGGCGCAGGTACTTGGCGAAGTCGACGCGAAGGCGTCGGCACTGGGCTTCGCCTTCTTCGGCATTCCCGCGCATGGCGAGGACAGCGCAGTAACGCCGCTGATCGAAGCGATGCCGGCGGCGATCCTCGGCCATGACCGCTACGCCTGCGACAACGACATGGTGTGCGGCTGGGCCGGCTCGCTGGGTTGTGCCGACGGCATCAACATCGTGGCCGGTACCGGATCGATTGGCTACGGCCAGCGCCAGGGCCGGGCTGCGCGTGCCGGCGGCTGGGGCGAGACGTTTTCCGACGAAGGTTCGGCGTACTGGATCGCGGTGCAAGGCTTGAACGCTTATTCGCGCATGAGCGATGGCCGCCAGCCGAAAGGGCCGCTGCACGCGCTGATCAACCAGGCGCTGGACGTCGAACTCGACCTGGACGTGTGTGCGCGCATCTACGGTGAGCACGCCCGCAGCCGCGGCGAGGTGGCGCAGTTGTCGGTCATCGTTGCGCGTGCGGCCGAGGCCGGCGACACGGCGGCGCGGGCGATCTTCGTGCGTGCCGGACAGGCACTGGCGGAAATTGCCGACGCCATTCGCCGCAACCTTGGTTTCAGCGCCGAGGACATCGTGCCGCTGTCCTACTCCGGCGGCGCCTTCGCCGCCGGCGAACTGTTGCTATCGCCGTTCCACCAAGCGCTGAAGGCGGCACACACGCGCTTCGAACTGCGCTCGCCGCGGTTCGAGCCCCATTACGGCGCAGCGCTGTACGCGGCCAAGCTGGCCGGGGTCGATCCCGGCGCCATCGCCAGGTCCTAGGCCGCAGCGGCAGGTCGCGCCGGCCCGATAGCCCGCCGCTTCAGGTTCAGCATCCGAGCCGCCATGCCGGGCACGAAGCCCGGTGCACCGCGGGTGCTAGGATGCCCCCCTCGACGATCTGCGTCGAAGCAGCCCGCGGAGGGTCGAACCAGCGCAATGAACGAATCGATGCAGCCGATACTGGACCCCGCCATCCTCGAGGATATCGCCTCGATCGGCCGCATCGCTGCGGTTCCGCGCATCCTGGAGACCGTGGCGCACATCACCGGGCTGCGCTTTACCGCAGTGGCGCGCGTTACCGAATCGACCTGGACCGCTTGCGCCACCTATGACGACCTTGGCTTCGGCCTGGCCGCCGGCGGCCAGCTGGCGCTGGAATCGACCATCTGCAACGACATCCGCCAGTCGCTCAAGCCGGTGATCTTCGGCCACGCCAGCGAGCACCCGCTGTATTCGCGCCACCACACCCCGCGCATCTACGGACTGGAAAGCTACGTCTCGGTACCGATCTACCGCCCGGACGGCAGCTTCTTCGGCACCCTGTGCGCGATCGATTCGGCGCCGGCGAAGTTCGACGAGACGCACATCCTGCGCACCATGGAGCTGTTCGCCGAGTTGATCGGCAACTACCTGGCCAACGAGGAACGGCTCAACCAGACCGCGCTGGACCTCAGCGACGCCCAGGACACCGCGGAGTTGCGCGACCAGTTCATCGCCGTGCTCGGCCATGACATCCGCAGCCCGTTGCAGGCCATCCGCCTGGGCACCGAACTGCTGGACATGGAAGTGACTTCGGCGCGAGGCCGGCGCCTGCTGGGCCACATGAGCAAGAGCCTGGGGCGCATCGACAGCCTGGTGCACGACGTGCTGGATTTCGCCCGCGGCCGCCTGGGCGGCGGCATCCCGGTGGCGCTGCATGCAGACGAAGCCTTGGCCGAAGAGCTGATGCAGGTCGTGCACGAAGTACGCGCCAGCAGCGGCCGGTCTGATATCGAGGTGGACATGGCGATCGAAGCGGCGATCGTCTGCGACCGCAAGCGCATGGCGCAACTGCTGGCCAACCTGCTCGGCAATGCCGCCGAGCATGGCACCCGCGACGTACCGGTGCGGCTACGCGTGCGCGGCGATGACGACAACTTCGAGCTGGTCGTGCGCAACGGGGGCGTCATTCCCGCCGATAGCCTGGACAAACTGTTCAACCCCTTCACCCGCGCTGTCGGCAACGAGCCTCGCCCGGGCCTGGGCTTGGGCCTCTACATCGCCTCGGAAATTGCCAAGGCGCACGGCGGCGTGCTGTCGGTGCGCTCCAATGCAGCGGAAGGCACGGCCTTCACTTACCGGATGAGCTGCCAGGCGCGGATCAAGCGGGAACCGGCGCTGGACGGCATCGTGCAGCGTTGAGCGAGCGCTGCAGTCAACGCAGCCGTTCGTCGGGCCGGAGGCCGCACACGGGCGTGCCGAGCCCACTTAGTTCATCGACATCCCGCAGGTCGCGCCGGCGCAGCTGAGCGTGTTGAAATCCAGGATTCGCGAGTGCCCCAGCTCGCCACTGGGCCGTTGCACGCCGCGCGGCACGATGAACGTCGCCGCGTGGGCGCCATACAAGCCTGCGGGGATCTGCATCGGCCGGATCACCACATAGGTGTGCCAGGGTGCGCCTGGGGCGCTGGCAATGGACGGTTCGCTGCCACTGAGCGGCGGCAGTTCATCGCCCGCGCTGGCCCTGACCGCGCTTTCCCACCCGCTCAGGTCAGCGCGCGTGGCCTCGCGCAACCAGCCCTTGGCGATCGCATCGCGCAACCCGGCTTCGCCGGCCAGCGGCTGGTTGGCCAGCTTGAATTGGTCCGGGGGCCGGCTGGCATCGGTGACCAGCGCCGCACCGGCGCCGCTGCCTACCGACACTGCGCCATTGCGCGCTTGATAGGCCCGCGTCAATTTGCGCTGGAAGGCGCGCTGGGCGATCGGGTTGAGCGTGGCCAAGGTGTCCTGGCTGACATAGAAGGACGGGCACGGGCCGCCCTGGTCATGGCTGCCGACGATGCGCGGTACCGCCGCCGGCAGGCCCGCCAGCGCCTGGTGGTGATAGCCGGATACCATCACTGCCACGATGCGGGTGCGCGGGCTCCAGCCAATGTTCCAGACAGTTGGCTCGTACGCGCCCAGCATCAGCGCCACCGGCGCAGCGGGCTCATCCACTGACACATCGATGCGAGTGGCCTCGTGGTTGCTGTTCTTGTCGATCTGGTAGTTGAGCGGCCGCCCGCCATAGGCGCCGGCAGCGTAAACGAGCGTGTCCGCCGGCAATGCGGCAGCGAGCGCGCTGCAGGCGCCGGGGTCGCGTTGGCCTTCGAACGGTACCAGTTGCGCGGCCGCGACCAGGGTGGGAGCGGCAGGCGTCGGTGCAACAGCAGGCGCCGATACAGAAGTCGCGCTGGCGGTCGGTGCCGCCGGCATCGGACGGGGCGTACTCGCTGTCGCCACGGACACGACAGCTGCTGGCTGCCGCGAGTGGCGAGGCTCGTTGACCGCCACGTCCGCACCGGGTCGCAACAAGCGTCCCGGATCAAGCCCGGCGGCCAGGAACACTTGCGGCAACACCGCCCATGCCGCCAACATCAACAGCACATAGCCCGCAAGGATGCGCCACAGCACGCGCTTGGGAAACGCGAGCGAAACCAACATCGCCAGCACCGATAGCGCAGTGACCGGCGCGGTGAAAAGCAGCACGAGGATCGTGATCTCGGGCTTGTCGGCGGTGAGTGCGCTGGGCAGGATCTGCCAAGTGGGCCAGGCCGCGAGCAACATCAACGCGGCGACAGCCCCGTTGCGGAGGCGGTTCGGCGTAGGCTCTGGTGCGCTGACTGTCGGGGTCAGCCACTGCGCGGGAAGGTTCATCGGTGCGCCACCTGGCCTGCGGTGACGTGACGCGTGGCGGACAGACTGCGAGCCTGCAGGGTCATCACTTCACTCCTTGAAGCGGTTGTGTGTGGCCGAGGGTGACCACGCCGACGCGGCGATCGTAAGGTCGGGCGGACAGGCGCGGCAAGTACGGCCTCGCCGAGGCGCCTCACCGCAACGACCTCGTCCGGCGGCCAAATCGCAACTGAATGCATCGCCACCGCCCTGCTCCCGCATTCTTCCGGACCGGCGTAGCGTCGGAGCCGGGGCACGCCGCCCCCTCACGGAGCAGACGCATGGCCTTTGCCGCCGCTGGTCGTTCCACCCCGCTGGCCGACATCAATGTCACCCCCTTGGTGGACGTGATGCTCGTACTGTTGATCATCTTCATCGTCACCGCGCCGATGGTCGCCCGGCCGATCACGGTTGGCCTGCCGCAAAGTGTGCCGCTACTCGCCAAGCCGCTGCCGCCGCCGGAACCGATCCTGCTGCGCGTGGACGCCGGCAATCAATTGAGCTGGGACGGCGAACCGCTGGCGGTGAGTCAGCTTCAGGATCGCCTGGCGGACGCAGTGCGGTTGTCGCAGGGAACGGTGCCGGAACTCCGCATCAGTGCGGACCCGGCGTCGGAGTACCAGATGACCGCAAAGGTACTGGCCGCCGCGAAAAATGCGCGGATGGAGCGGATCGCGTTCGTCCGTTGAAGGGCGACATCGAAGGTTCCGGCCCGCGAAGGGCCGGAACCGCTCAATGCCAGCGTTCCATCACCACTTCGTAATGGGTGCTGCGTCCCCCCGCATCGGAGCGTTGCAGCACGCCGCGTTCCACCAGTTCGGTGATGTCGCGTAGCGCCGTGTCCGGCGAGCATTTGGCCAGCGTTGCCCACTTGCGCGTGGTCAGCTTGCCTTCGAAGCCATCGAGCAAGCGGGTAAGCACCTTGATCTGCCGCTCGTTCATCGGCACTGTCGCCGCGCCTAGCCAGAAGCGCGCCTTGTCGAGCACTTGGTCAAGTGTGTGGTGTGCGTCTTCCACCGCCTGCTGCAGCGTCTGCAAGAACCAGGACAACCATTCGGTGACGTCGAGGTCGCCCCGCTGGGTGCGTTCGAGCACGTCGTAGTAGGCATTGCGCTCGCGTTGGATCTGCGCCGACAGGCTGTAGAAACGCTGCGGGCTGCCATCGGCACGCACCAGCAGCAGATCGCCGACAGCGCGCGCGATGCGTCCGTTGCCGTCATCAAACGGATGCAGCGTGACGAACCACAGATGGCCAAGCCCGGCCTTCAACAACGCGGGGTCATCGTGACTGTGGTTGAGCCAGTGCAGGAAAGCGGCCATTTCGCGATCGAGCCGGTTCGCGGGCGGCGCCTGGTAGTGCACGCGCTGGCGTCCGATCGGCCCGGACACAACCTGCATCGGGCCAGCGGCATCGTCGCGCCGAGCAGCCACCCTGAGGCGGCTCAATCCGGAATAGCCGGTCGGAAATAACGCAGCATGCCAACCGAACAAGCGTTCGGCGGTGAGCGGTTGCGCGGCGTTGGTCGTGGCGTCGAGCACCATGTCGACCAGGCCCTCGACGTGGCGATCGACCGGCGCAGTGGCCGCCACCTCGACGCCGAGCCGGCGCGCCATGGACGAACGCACCGAGGCCACGTTCAACACCTCGCCTTCGATGGCACTGGTCTCGACCACGTCGTCGGTGAGCGCGGCCAGGCTGGCTTGCCCGCGCAGCGGCATACCTACATCCGCGAGCCGGCCGAGCAACAAGCCTTGGCTACGGCTGACCGCGGCCAGGCTGTCGGCCAGCCGGGTCAGGTCGTACCGCCACTTCGGCCAGTCCTCGCGTTGCCACGGGTAGCGCTTTTCGCCGCTCATTATGCGGAGATTATGGAGCCATTCCCCGCAACACGCAATCACCGCATATGTTGCGGTAATTAACGACCCTATTCACCGCAAATCTGGCCGGGAGGTTCAAGGAGGCTGCTTCAGTGCCAGCGTTCCAACATGTCCCGGTTCGCCCGGATCATCCGCGCCAATCGATAGCGCACATGCGGCAGGTCGCCCGGCTCGCTGTGGCGCAGGATCTCCTTGATCAGCACATCCAGCTGCGGCCATAGCTGGCTGCCGTGGTGCAGCTTCTCCAGCCACGGCGGCAGCATGCATTCCAGGTGGTCCAGTTCCCGGTCCAGCTCGGTGCGGGTCGTCATGTCGATGCCCTCGGCCAATGCAGCACCAGAACATGTTCGCTGTCGTCATCGTGTAATTGGCAGCGCAGGTCCGGCAGCCATTGGCCGTCCAGCTGCAGCCGCGCCGGCCCCTCGTCGCGTTGCAGCACTTCGATCGCATAGGTACTACCGCCATGGCGGTAGCGCATCCGGTAGCCGTCCCAGGCCGCCGGCACGCATGGCCGCAGCGTCAGCCATTCACCTTCTCGGTGCAGGCCCAGCAGGGACTCCGTCAGCAGGCGGAACATCCAACCGGCCGAACCGGTGTACCAGGTCCAGCCACCGCGCCCTTGATGTGGCGCCACCGCGTAGACGTCGGCGGCCAGCACGTAGGGCTCCACCTTGTAGCGCTCGACTGCCTCGGCATCGCGGGCGTGATGGATCGGATTGATGACATCGGTCAGGGCC
>DATLJF010000206.1:0-11478 GCA_035539015.1 Stenotrophomonas sp.
ACTGCGAGAACACGCTGAAGGTTTCCCACAGGCTGAAGTAGCCGGGGAAGAACGGCGTGTTCTGGCTACGCCGCACCACATAGGCAATGCGCGCACCCGGCGCCAGGTTCGGGAACACGATCACCCGCACCTTGCGGTCGGCGTACATCGCCGCCGAGGCGCTGGAATAGCTTTCCTGGGTATAGATGCGATCGGCCGGTACCGGCTGGCGCAGGCCTTCGGCGGTGATGGTGTAGGCCTCGAGCACGTCGAGGGTCTCCATCTTTTCGCTGTAGCTCAGCCGCACCTGGCTGAAATGCTCCACCGCCGACTTGGTCTTCAGCAGGATCTCGTAGCTGTCGGTTTCGACATTGCTGGCGTCCTCGCGCACCTCGTAGTCGGCGCGGTAACGCACGTAGCTGAAATTGTTCTCGGCCTGGCCGGGCGGCGGCGTGGGCGGAGCCGAAGCCTGGGCAAAGGCAAACGCCGGCCACCACAGGCACGGCAACAACAGCCACACGATCGAACGCACCACAACCCCCTGAAAGATGGCCTGCGCCACCCGCGATGCCGCGCATCCGGCGCGGCGACGGTTCCAGCTTACCCGGCTTATTTCGGTGGCGGCGGCGCCAGCACGGTACGGTCGCCGTTGTGTTCCGGAGCGCTGACCACCCCGGCCGCCTCCATCGCCTCGATCAGGCGGGCGGCGCGGTTGTAGCCGATCTTCAAGCGCCGCTGCACGCCGGAGATCGAGGCGCGACGGGTTTCGGTGACGATGCGCAAGGCCTCGTCGTACAGCGGGTCGGACTCATCGCCGGCGCCGCCGCTGGATTCGGGCAGGCCGGTGGCGCCGACCACGGTGCCATCGCCCATGGTCTGGACCTCGTCGAGCACGCCCTCGATATAGGCGGCCGGGCCGCTGGCCTTGAGGTGCTCGACTACCCGGTGCACTTCCTCGTCGCTGACGAAGGCACCGTGCACGCGGTCGGGCATGGCCGTGCCCGGTGGCAGGTACAGCATGTCGCCATGGCCGAGCAGGGTCTCGGCGCCGCTCTGGTCGAGGATGGTGCGCGAGTCGATCTTGGAGCTGACCTGGAAGGCGATGCGAGTCGGGATATTGGCCTTGATCAGGCCGGTGATCACGTCCACCGAAGGGCGCTGGGTCGCCAGGATCAGGTGGATACCGGCGGCACGGGCTTTCTGCGCCAGGCGTGCGATGAGCTCTTCGACCTTCTTGCCGACAATCATCATCATGTCGGCGAATTCGTCGATGAAGATGACGATGAACGGCAACGTCTCCAGCGGCCGCGGCGCTTCGCCCAGTTCCGGGTTGGGCTTGAACAGCGGGTCCATCAGCGGCTGGCCCGCCTCTTCGGCGTCCTTGACCTTCTTGTTGAAGCCGGCCAGGTTGCGCACGCCCACCGCGCTCATCAGCTTGTAGCGGCGCTCCATCTCGGCCACGCACCAGCGCAGGCCGTTGGCGGCCTCCTTCATGTCGGTGACCACCGGCGCCAGCAGGTGCGGGATGCCCTGGTAGACGCTCAGCTCGAGCATCTTCGGGTCGATCATCAGCATCCGCAGGTCCTTGTGCGAGGCCTTGTACAACAGGCTCAGCACCATCGCGTTGACCGCCACCGACTTGCCCGAGCCAGTGGTGCCAGCCACCAGCAAGTGCGGCATGCGCGCCAGGTCGGCCACCGTCGGGCGGCCGGCGATGTCCTTGCCCAGGGCCAGGGTCAGGTGGCTCGGGGACTTGTCGTATTCCTTGGAGCGCAACAGCTCGGAGAGGAAGATCATCTCGCGGCTGACGTTGGGGATCTCCAGGCCAACCACCGACTTGCCCGGGATCACGTCGACCACGCGCACCGACTTCACCGACAGGCCGCGGGCGATGTCCTTGTCCAGCGAGCTGATCTGGCTGACCTTCACGCCCGGCGCCGGCTCGATCTCGAAGCGGGTAATGACCGGGCCCGGATAGGCGCCCACCACCTGCGCATCGATGCGGAAGTCCTTGAGCTTGAACTCGATCTGCCGCGACAGGGTTTCCAGGGTCTCCTCGGAATAGCCCTTGGTCTGCGGCTTGGGATCGTCCAGCAGGGCCAGCGGCGGCAGGTCCGAGCCATCGCCGTTGACGCCATGGAACATCGGGATCTGCTGCTCGCGCTTGGCGCGCTCGCTCTTCTCCACCACCGGCGCCGGCGGCGGCTCGATCTTCACCGGCTCGCGCTTGGCCTGCTTGACCGCCTCGACCTTGCGCACTTCCTCGCGCTCCTCGCGCATGACGCGGGTCTGCTGCCACTCGTTGGCCTGCTTGCTGCTCTTGCGCAGCAGCGGCGGCAACAGCAGCACCCAGCGGCCGATGCGCTCCATCACCGCGAACCAGGACAAGCCGGTGGCCAAGGTGATCGAAATCAGCAGCAACACCACCACGAACAGGTTGCTGCCGAGCGCGCCGAAGGCCACGCGCAGCGAGTTGGCCACCAGCTTGCCGAGGATGCCGCCGGCCTGGGCCACGTCGCCGCCGAACAGGCGCAGGTGCAGGAAGCCGGTGGCGGCGATCAGGAAGCCGACCATGCCGACCAGGCGCAGCGCCGGGCCGAGCTCGGGCTCGCCCTGGCCTTCCTTTTCCATGCCGAACAAGGCGATCCAGGCCACCGCGCCGAGGATCAACGGCAGCAGGAAGGCGACATAGCCAAACAGCTGCAGCAGCACGTCGGCGATCCAGGCGCCGGCCTTGCCGCCCATGTTGTGCACCGGCGCCACCAGGCTACCGGTCTGCGACCAGCCCGGATCGGCGGCCGAATAGGTGAACAGGCTGGCCAGCAGATACAGCAACAGCGGCGCGATGGCGATCAGCGCCAAATCGCGCCACAGGCGCTGGCGCCGGGTGTTTTCGGTGGGCACGGGCTTGCGCGATGCCTTGGTGTCGGCGGCAGCGCCGCGTTCGGGAACCTGTTTTGCCACCTGGCGCCAGACCTTAGAAAAGAATGCTTAGTAGTTGATAATAAACGAGACCGCGCTGGGAAACAGCTGCCAGCCCGCGAGCGGCGCCCTCACCCATGCCGCAGCCATTGGCTCACGCATTTCCACCGGTTCGCCTTGATTAGCCGGTGGCGCATCGCCACTCTATGCCCCCTGCGGACGAACGCGAGGTTGCGATCGTGCCGGCATATCCTTCTGATCGCGAGTATATATGAGCGCTTCTTCCTCCAGTCCCGCCAAGCATTCCCGCCTCCTGATCCTCGGCTCAGGCCCCGCCGGCTGGACCGCCGCCGTGTATGCCGCGCGCGCCAACCTCAAGCCGGTGGTGATCACCGGCCTGCAGCAGGGCGGCCAGCTGATGACCACCACCGAGGTCGACAACTGGCCGGGCGATGCCCACGGCCTGATGGGGCCGGACCTGATGACGCGCATGCAGGCGCATGCCGAGCGCTTCGAAACCGAAGTGATCTTCGACCACATCCATACCGCCGACCTGTCCAAGCGCCCCTTCACCCTGAGCGGTGACAGCGCCACCTACACCTGCGACGCGCTGATCATTGCCACCGGCGCCACCGCCAAGTACCTCGGCATCCCCTCCGAGGAGACCTTCAAGGGCCGTGGCGTGTCCGCCTGCGCCACCTGCGACGGCTTCTTCTATCGCGACCAGGACGTGGCGGTGATCGGTGGCGGCAATACCGCGGTGGAAGAAGCGCTGTACCTGTCCAACATCGCCCGCAAGGTCTACCTGATCCACCGCCGCGATACCCTGCGGGCGGAAAAGATCATGCAGGACAAGCTGTTCGACAAGGTCAAGGCCGGCAAGATCGAGACCGTGTGGCACCACACCGTGGACGAAGTGCTGGGCAACGACGCTGGCGTGACGGGGGTGCGGGTCAAGTCGGTGCAGGACGACAGCACCCGCGATATCCCGGTGCATGGCTTCTTCGTCGCCATCGGCCACCACCCCAACACGCAGCTGTTCGATGGCCAGCTGGCGATGAACAACGGCTACCTGGAGATTCGCTCGGGCCTGGGCGGCAATGCCACCCAGACCTCGGTGGAAGGCGTGTTCGCTGCCGGCGATGTGGCCGACCAGCACTACCGCCAGGCCATCACCTCGGCCGGCTTCGGCTGCATGGCCGCGCTCGATGCCGAGCGCTTCCTCGACCAGATCGACTGAGTTCGGCCGATGCCGGAGGAAGTGCGCGGCTACCGCCGGCTGGCGGAGATTCCGGCCAGGGCCTGGGACGCACTGCATGACGGACGCAACCCCTTCGTCCGCCATGCCTTCCTCGACGGCCTGGAGCAAGCAGGCTGCCTGCGCCCGGAATGGGGCTGGAGCCCGCTGCACCTGACCCTGTGGGACGGCGACACCCTGCGCGCCGCCGCCCCGGGCTACCTCAAGACCAATTCGCACGGCGAATTCGTCTTCGACCATGCCTGGGCCCACGCGTATGCGCGCTACGGCCAGGAATACTTCCCGAAGTGGCTCGGCGCCGTGCCGTACTCGCCGGTCACCGGCCCGCGGCTATTGGCGCCGGATCCGGCCGCGGCGGCCACCTTGCGCGATGCCATCGTCGCGCTGGTGGAAGACAACGGCTTGTCCTCGGCCCACGTCAATTTCCTGGCCGAGGGCGACGACGCCGTGTTCGGCGAGTCCTGGCTGCTGCGCCATGATGTGCAGTACCACTGGCAGCGGCGACCGGAATGGCAGGATTTCGACGCCTTCCTCGCTGCGATGGACCACAAGCACCGCAAGAACATCCGCCAGGAACGCAACAAGGTTCGCCAGGCGGGCATCGCCTTTCGCACCGTCCACGGCCACGACGCCAGCCAGGCCGACCTGGCAGCCATGCATGGCTTCTACCTCAAGACCTTCAGCGAGTACGGCAACTCGCCGGCATTGACGCTCGATTTCCTGCGCCACCTGGCCAGGACCATGCCCGAAGCGCTGGTGATCTTCCTGGCCGAGCTCGGCGGCGAGCCCCTGGCCGGCGCGCTGTGCCTGCGGGGCGGCGGCACCCTCTACGGACGCTACTGGGGCGGCGCCACCCTGCCCGGCCTGCACTTCGAGACCTGCTACTACCAGGGCATCGAGTATTGCCTGCGCGAAGGCCTGGCACGGTTCGAGCCTGGCGCCCAGGGCGAACACAAGATCGCCCGCGGGTTCCTGCCGACCGAAGTGCGCAGCCGCCACTGGATCGCCGACCCCGGCTTCCGCGCGCCGCTGGCCGAATGGTGCGAACAGGAACGGGCTTCGGTGCGCCGCTATCGCCAGGAGCTGGCCGCGCATTCGCCGTTCCGCGACGACGACGCCGGCCACTGATGCCGCGGCCGCCAGCCCTGCTGTCGGACGACCCGCTGGCGCCATTCCCGCCGGTCGAGCAGGCCCTGCGCGACCCTGACGGCCTGCTCGCGGTGGGCGGCGACCTCAGTCCGGCGCGCCTGCTCAACGCCTACGCGCACGGCATCTTCCCGTGGTTCTCGGCCGGCCAACCGATCCTGTGGTGGTCACCGGATCCACGCGTCACCTTCGACACCGCCGGCTTTCGCTTGCCGTCGCGACTGCGCCGGCAACTCCGCGCAAGCCCCTGGACCGTGCGCGCCGATACCGCTTTCGAGGCGGTCGTGGCGCAGTGCGCACAGGCGCCGCGACCTGGCCAGGACGGCACCTGGATCATCCCGGCCATGCGCCGGGCGTACGCCGCCCTGCACCAGCTCGGCCATGCGCACTCGGTCGAGGTGTACGAGGGCGAGGCCCTGGTGGGCGGCATCTATGGGGTCGGCATCGGCCGGATGTTCTTTGGCGAGAGCATGTTCAGTGGCCGCAGCGGCGGCTCGAAGGTCGCACTGGCGGCGTTGGCCGGCTTCCTGCATGAGCACGGCTGCCCGTTGATCGATGCGCAGGTGGAGAACCCGCACCTGATGCGCCTGGGCGCCCGGCTGATGCCGAGAGAGGAGTTCATGGAGCAGGTGCGCGCGCTGGTGGCGGGGCCGGGGCTGGAGGGCAGCTGGGGTGCGCGTTTCGGGGAGCGGGCGGCGGCTGCACTCTGAGAGGCCCGGTCTTCGCTCCTCGGGGCTGAAGCCCCTCCTACAACCGGGTCCCTTTGTAGGAGCGGCTTTAGCCGTGACCGTAGACAACCAGGCCACGGAAGCGCCCATCGGACGCATTGGGTTAACACAAACTTTGCATGCCTGGCCCCGGGAGCGTAAAATCCTCGCCCTTAGGGTCCTCGAAGGGCCATCCCCGAACCGCAGGATTACATGTCGAAAGACGATTCCATCGAATTCGAAGGCACTGTCAGCGAGACACTGCCCAATACCACTTTCCGGGTCAAGCTGGAGAACGGGCACGAGATCATCGCGCACATTTCCGGCCGCATGCGCAAGAACTACATCCGCATCCTGACCGGCGATCGCGTGAAGGTCGAAATGACCCCGTACGACCTGACCAAGGGCCGCATCACCTACCGCATGAAGTGACCGCAACGCGGTCACCGTAGGAGCGGCTTCAGCCGCGAGCCTTTCCCGGCAAACCCACGGAAAAGCAAAAAGGGCGGCCTCGCGGCCACCCTCCTGGCAGATCCCAACCGGCGGCGCGCAAGCCCCGCCGGTTTTGCCGTGCCTGGGATCCAGGCACGGCGCCGTACTCACTCCACCGTCGCCGGCAACAGCCGCTCCGGCTCGGCCTGCGAATCGACCACCAGCTCGCCGTCCTTGACGTCGATGCTGACCCTGCCGCCGTTGACCAGCTTGCCAAACAACAGCTCGTCGGCCAGCGGGCGCTTGACCTTGTCCTGAATCACCCGCGCCATCGGCCGTGCGCCCATCAGCGGGTCGAAGCCATGCTGGGCGAGCCAGTCGCGCGCGGTCGGCGTGGTCGCCAGGCTGACGTGCTTCTCCTGCAACAGCGCCTCCAGCTCGATCAGGAACTTGTCCACCACCCGCAGGATGTGGTCGAAGCCCAGCGGCTGGAACTGCACCACCGCATCCAGGCGGTTGCGGAACTCCGGGGTGAAGCTGCGGCGGATCGTCTCCATCGCATCGGTGGAATGGTCCTGGCGAGTGAAGCCGATCGTCCGCCGTGATGCCTGCGCAGCGCCGGCATTGGTGGTCATCACCAGGATCACGTTCTTGAAGTTCGCCTCGCGACCGTTGGTGTCGGTCAGCACGCCGCGGTCCATGACCTGCAACAGGATGTTGAAGATGTCCGGGTGCGCCTTCTCCACCTCGTCCAGCAGCAGCACGCAGTGCGGCGTCTTGACGATCTTCTCGGTCAGCAGGCCGCCCTGGTCGAAGCCGACGTAGCCGGGGGGCGCACCGATCAGGCGGCTCACCGAATGCGGCTCCATGTACTCGCTCATGTCGAAGCGCACCAGCTCGATGCCCAACTGCAGCGCCAGCTGCCGGGTGACCTCGGTCTTGCCGACACCGGTGGGACCGGCGAACAGGAAGTTGCCGATCGGCTTTTCCGGATTACCCAGGCCCGAGCGCGACAGCTTGATCGCCGAGGCCAGGGTCTCGATCGCCGGATCCTGGCCGAAGATCACCATCTTCAAGTTGCGCTCCAGGTGCTGCAGCACGTCCTTGTCGGTGGCGCTGACCTGCTTGGCCGGGATCCGCGCCATCTTGGCGACGATGGTCTCGATCTCCTCGATGTCGATCAGCTCCTTGCGCTGGTCTTCCGGCAACAGGCGCTGGCGTGCGCCGGCCTCGTCGATGACGTCGATGGCCTTGTCCGGCAGCAGGCGGTCGCCGATGTGCTTGACCGACAGGTCCACCGCCGCCTGCAGCGCATCGTCGGCGTAAGTGACGCCGTGGTGTGCCTCATAACGGGGCTTGAGCCCTTGCAGGATCTGGAACGCCTCGCCCACGGTCGGCTCGACGATGTCGATCTTCTGGAAGCGCCGCGCCAGCGCGCGATCCTTCTCGAAGATGCCGCGGTATTCCTGGAACGTGGTCGAACCGATGCAGCGCAACTCGCCCGAGGCCAGCGCCGGCTTGATCAGGTTCGATGCGTCCATGGTGCCGCCCGAGGCCGAGCCGGCGCCGATGATCGTGTGGATCTCGTCGATGAACAGCACCGCGTTGGGCACCTTCTTCAGCGCGGTCAGCACGCTCTTGAGGCGCTTTTCGAAGTCGCCACGGTACTTGGTGCCCGCCACCAGCGCGCCCAGGTCGAGCGAATAGATCACCGCATCGGCCAGCACCGCCGGCACCGCCCCTTCGACGATGCGCTTGGCCAGGCCCTCGGCAATGGCGGTCTTGCCCACGCCGGCCTCGCCCACGTAGAGCGGGTTGTTCTTGCGGCGGCGGCATAGCACCTGGATCGTGCGTTCGATCTCGTCGGCACGGCCCACCAGCGGATCGATGCGACCGGCCCTGGCCTGCTCGTTGAGGTTGCTGGCGAACTCGCTCAGGGCATCGCCCTTGCCTTCGCCCTCGCCGGCCTCGCCCTTGCCTTCGGCCTCGCCTTGCGGCGTGCCCTCGCCCTCCTCACCCAGCTTGGCGATGCCATGGGAGAGGTAATTGACGATATCCAGGCGGGTGATGTCCTGCTGGTTGAGGAAATAGACCGCGTGCGAATCCTTCTCGCCGAAGATGGCGACCAGCACGTTGGCGCCAGTGACCTCCTTCTTGCCCGAGGACTGCACGTGGTAGACAGCGCGCTGGAGCACGCGCTGGAAGCCGAGCGTAGGCTGGGTATCGCGGCCGTCATCTTCGGCCAGGCGCGAGACCGAGGCCTCGATGGCCTGCTCCAGGTCGTTGCGCAGGCGGCCAACATCGGCGCCGCAAGCCTTGAGGACGGCTTGCGCGGACGGATTGTCCAGCAGCGCCAACAGCAGGTGCTCGACGGTCATGAACTCATGACGCGCTTCGCGGGCCCGCTTGTAGCACTGGCCAATGGTTTGCTCGAGGTCTTTGCTGAACATAGGGGGGAAGCTCCGAGGCTGTTGCCAACAATATGCGGCTTCTGTACGGAATTTCCACAACCCTATCGGATGGCCATGTTCACGCGGCGTTAGTACGCCAACAGTGTCACAGCGTTGCAGCGATGGGATGCCCGACCGGCCCGGGCAAGGGCTGGCCTAGGCCTGTTCCATCGTGCACAGCAGCGGATGCTGGTTCATCCGCGAAAACTCGTTGACCTGGGCGACCTTGGACTCGGCCACCTCACGGGTAAAGACCCCGCACACCCCGCGACCGCGAGTATGTACGTGGAGCATCACCTGGGTGGCCTTTTCCAGGTCCATGGCGAAAAACTGCTGCAATACCGTCACCACGAATTCCATCGGGGTGTAGTCATCGTTGAGCAGCAGGACCTGGTAACGCGGCGGCGGGGCCACTTCAGGCTTACCAGCTTCTACCAGTACGCCGTGGTCGTGTTCTTGTATGGGTTTGCGGGGCATCGAGACATTATAAGTGGGGGTGTGCGCGGAATGGACGATTCACGTCCCGCCCCGCACAATTCGTCCCTTCCCCCGACTTTTCAAGCCCGATGAAGCATTTGCCGGCCGCCGTCGTCCTGGTCGCCCTATCGCTGAGCCTGACCGCGCACGCCGCGCCACCGGCGGCGGCCAAGCCCGCGCCCGCCGCCCCGGCCGCCAACAACGACGCCGCGCTGGGCGAGCGACTGCGCGCGCTGGGCCTCAAGCCCGAGCTCGATGCCGACGGCGACTACCGCCTGCTGTTTGGCCTGGACGGTGGCCGCCAGCAAGTGGTGTACGTGCGCTCGCACACCGAGGCGTTCGGCCAACTGCGAATCCGCGAAATCTGGTCGCCTGCCTACCAAGCCAGTGGCGACGTACTGCCTGGGGAGATCGCCAACCGCCTGCTGCAGGACGGCCAGGAGAACATCCTCGGCGCCTGGGTGCGGCAGGAAGGCACCGCCCTGTACGTCACCCGCGTGCCGGCCGATCTCGCCGGCCCGGCGCTGTCCGATGCGATCGAGGCCACCACCCGCGCCGCCGACGCGATGGAAGCCGAACTGACGCCGGGCAAGGACCGGTTCTGATGGCCACGCGCCCGCCCGCGCCGCATGTCACCGTCGCCACCGTGGTGGTGCGCGACGGCCGGCTGCTGCAGGTCATCGAGCGCATCGATGGCCGCGAAGTGGTCAACCAGCCCGCCGGCCACCTCGAACCGAACGAGACCCTGCAAGCGGCCGCCGTGCGCGAAACCCTGGAAGAAACCGGCTGGCACGTGCGGGTGACCGCCTTCATCGGTTGCTACCAATGGACCGCGCCCGACGGCGAGCCCTACCTGCGCTTCGCCTTCGCCGCCGAAGCACTGAGCCACGACCCGCAGCGCCCGCTCGACACCGGGATCATCCGCGCCGCCTGGATGACCCCGGCCGAACTGCGCGCCGACCCCGCGCGCCTGCGCAGCCCGCTGGTCTGGCAAGTCATCGCCGACTACCTCGGTGGCCAGCGCCAGCCGCTCGCCCTGGTGCGCGCCCTGTGAGTGGCGCTCCACGCATCATGGTGGGCGTCTCCGGCGGCGTCGACTCCTCCGTCGCCGCCTGGCGCCTGGTGCAGCAAGGCGAGGCCGTGGCCGGCTTGTTCATGCAGAACTGGGCCGACGACGGCAGCGGCGAGTGCCGCGCCGACGACGACCGCCGCGACGCCGTGGCGGTCTGCGGCCGGCTCGGCATCCCGTTCCACTTCCGCGACTTCTCCAGCGAATACTGGCAGCAGGTGTTCGAGCACTTCCTGGCCGAATACGCCGCCGGGCGCACGCCCAACCCCGACGTGCTGTGCAACCGCGAGGTCAAGTTCAAGCACTTCCTCGACGCGGCGCGCGACCTCGGCGCCGAGCGCATCGCCACCGGCCACTACGCGCGCATTGCCCACGAAGGCGGGCGTTGGCGCCTGCTGCGCGGCGCCGACACCAGCAAGGACCAGAGCTACTTCCTGCACCAGCTCGGCCAGGCGCAACTGGCGGCCACCCTGTTCCCGATCGGCGACCTGCGCAAGGCCGACCTGCGCCGCATCGCCCGCGAAGCCGGCCTGCCCACGCACGCCAAGAATGACTCCACCGGCATCTGCTTCATCGGCGAACGCGACTTCCGGCAGTTCCTGGGCCGCTACCTGCCGGCCCGCCCCGGCGACATCCGCGACCCCCAGGGCGTGCGCGTGGCCGAACACCCCGGCGTCTTCTACTTCACCCTGGGCCAGCGCGAAGGCCTGAACATCGGCGGCGTCCGCGGCCGCGCCGCCGCCCCGTGGTACGTCGTGGGCAAGGACGTCATCAACAACGTGCTCTACGTCGACCAGGACCGCGACAGCCCCTGGCTGCTCTCGCGCCACCTGCGCTCGGAGACCGCCCACTGGATCGCCGGCGCCCCACCCGCCCAGCGCTTCGACTGCACCGCCCAGACCCGCTACCGCCAACCCGACGAACCGTGCACCGTGCAAGTGCGCGACGACGGCTGCGTCGACGTCCACTTCGCCCGCCCCCAGCGCGCCGTCACCCCCGGCCAATCGCTGGTGCTCTACGCCGGCGACGAATGCCTTG
>DATLJF010000207.1:0-2979 GCA_035539015.1 Stenotrophomonas sp.
CGTTCGGGGCCGGGCCCTTGCCCCGGGGGACGCCAAATACTGCATCCTGCGTGTCTCGTTGGGCGACGTCCCTGTCGCCCAACGCCCCCGGGGCAAGGGCCCGGCCCCGAACGCCCGATAGAAGGTCGCGTTTGTGTGGGGGAGTACCCTCATCCGTCGCTGTCGCGACACCTTCTCCCAGAGGGAGAAGGACGGCATGCATTGCGTACGCCGAAATCGATTGCCGACAGCGCCTGCTGTTCTTCTCCCTCTGGGAGAAGGTGGCCCGACAGGGTCGGATGAGGGTGCTTTTTCTCTCCCCACAACTTGCGCCGACCTGTCGGGTGGTCGGGGGCAGGGCCGTTTCGGGACAATTGGCGACATGGATGTCGCCAATTAGCCCCCACGGACGGGTTCACGGCGTGTCCCGAAACGGCACTGCCCCCGGCCGCCGCCGATAACCCACAAACAATAAGCTTCCGCTGGCACATGACCTTAGACCTTGGCGGCGCCCAACCCCCACCCCTACCATCGGAGGTTTGCCGTCCCAGCCCCGGAGAACCCATGAAGCTTCGCCACGCCCTGCTGCCCCTGTGCCTGCTGGCCGCCCTGCCCACGTTGGCCGCTGCACGCGGTTTCGATGTGCGCGACATGGTGTCGCTCGATCGTGTCTCGGCACCTACGCTGAGTCCGGATGGTGGCGTGCTGGTGTTCTCCAAGCGGGTGATGGACGAGAACAAGACCAAGGCCAGCAATAGCCTGTGGCGCCGCGACCTGCGCACGCGCGATATGGCGCCGCCCAAGCAGATCAGCCCGGAAGGGTGGAATGTCAATTCGCCGGCGTTTTCGCGCGATGGCCAGACGCTGTACTTCCTCAGCGCCAAGAACGGCAGCCAGCAGTTGTATGCGATGCCGGCCGAGGGTGGCACGCCGCGCCAGTTGACTGATTTCCCGGTCGATGTGGATAGCTTCAAGCTGTCGCCGCAGGGCGATCGCATCGTGTTCAGTGCCGGGGTATTCCAGGATTGCGTCTCGGACCTGGCCTGCAGCAAGAAGAAGCTCGATGCGCTGGAGGCCAGCAAGGCCACCGGCAAGGTGTTCGATTCGTTGTTCGTGCGCCATTGGGATACCTGGAACGATGGCCGCCGCAATACCTTGTTCGTCGCGCCGCTGCCCAAGGCGCAGGCCAAGGTGAGCACCGCCACTGCGATCAGCGCCAAGGTCGCCGGTGATGCGCCGTCCAAGCCGTTCGGCGGTAATGATGATTACGAATGGGCGCCGGACGGCAAGAGCGTGGTCGCCAGTATCCGCGTGGCCGGCCGCCAGGAGCCGTGGTCGACCAATTTCGATCTGTACAAGCTCGATGCGGCCGGCAGCAAGACGGCGGTCAACCTGACCAAGGCCAACCCGGCCTGGGACGCCGGCCCGGTGTTCAGCGCCGACGGCAAGACGTTGTACTACCGCGCCATGCAGCGCCCGGGTTTCGAGGCCGACCGCTTCGCGCTGATGGCGCTCGACCTGGCCACGGGCAAGACCCGCGAAATCGCCGCCGGTTGGGATCGTTCGGCCGGTGAGATCGTGTTGAGCGCCGATGGCAAGGCCCTCTATACCAGCGCCGATGAGCTGGGCGAGCACCCGTTGTTCAAGATCGACATCGCCAGCGGCCAGGCCACCAAGCTGGTGGGCGAGGGCAGCATCGGCTCGCCGACGTTGGCCGGTGAGACGTTGGCCTTTACCCGTAACTCGCTCAAGAGTGGCGACCAGATATTTGTTGCGGACAGCGCCGCGCAAAACGCGCGCGCGATTACCCCGAGCGCGGCGGAGATGCTGCCGGATGTGCAGTTCGGCGACTTCGAGCAGTTCGAGTTCAAGGGCTGGAACAACGACACCGTGCACGGCTACGTGGTCAAGCCGTACAACTACAAGCCGGGCAAGAAGTATCCGGTGGCGTTCCTGATCCACGGTGGCCCGCAGGGCAGCTTCGGCAATGGTTGGAGCTACCGCTGGAATCCGCAGACTTATGCCGGGCAGGGCTACGCGGTGGTGATGATCGATTTCCACGGTTCCACTGGCTATGGCCAGGCCTTCACCGATGCGATCAGCCAGCACTGGGGCGATCGCCCGCTGGAAGACCTGCAGAAGGGCTGGGCCTCGGCCCAGCAGCAGTACAAGTTCCTCAACGGCGACAAGGCCTGCGCGCTGGGCGCCAGCTACGGCGGCTTCATGACCTATTGGATCGCCGGCAACTGGAACGAGCCGTGGAAGTGCCTGGTCGACCATGACGGCGTGTTCGACAACCGCATGATGGGCTACAGCACCGAGGAGCTGTGGTTCAGCGAGTGGGAGAACGGTGGCACGCCGTGGGACAACGCCGACAAGTACGAGAAGTTCAACCCGGTCAACCACGTCAAGAATTGGAGCAAGCCGATCCTGGTCATCCACGGCCAGCAGGATTTCCGCATCCCGGTGGAGCAGGGCCTGGCCGCGTTCACCGCGGCGCAGCGCAAGGGCGTGGAATCGAAGTTCCTGTATTTCCCGGACGAGAACCACTGGGTGCTCAAGCCGCAGAACTCGATCCTGTGGCACGACACCGTCAATGCCTGGTTGAAGGACCACATCGGCGAGTAAGTAGTGACCAGCGGGGCCGGGTTCGCCGGCCCCGCGTCGTTCCAGTGTCCAGCCGTCGGGAAGCCGAATGAATCCACCCAGCACCGCCCTGATCCAGAACGACATCGTCGTCTTCGGCTTGATTGCCGCCACCCTCGGTGCGGTGTTCTGGACGGCGTCTCGCCAGCAAGGTCTGTGGAAGCGCTTCTATACCTTCGTACCGGCACTGCTGCTGTGCTACCTGATTCCCGGCATCTACAACACCGTCGGCCTGATCGATGGCCAGCATACGAGTCTCTACAACCCGGTCGCGCGCGACATCCTGCTGCCAGCAGCACTTGTGCTGCTGACGCTGGCGGTGGACATCAAGGCGATCATGCGGCTCGGACCGAA
>DATLJF010000208.1:0-4946 GCA_035539015.1 Stenotrophomonas sp.
GGGCAGTTGCCGGGCGGCCACGCAGCCAGGCGCCGCCGGCCCACAACGCCAGGTAGGCCAGCACCAGGGCCAGGTAGCCGGGCGAGATGCAGTAGTGCTGCCAGAACGCCAGGCCCTGGCTGGAGATCACCAGCCAATCGATCAGCACCGCCAGCGCCATCAGCAGGGGGAAGGCCCAGCGCGTCCACGCGCGCAGGTAGAACCCGCCGAGGAAGAACACCGCCCACGAGGCATCGGGCACCGGCGCAAAATGATTGATCCGGGTGGCGGTCATCGCCAGCGCGAGCAGGAGCAGGACGAAGGCGCGCAGGGAGCGATCGGTCATGGCGGGTCCGGACAGTTGAGGTGTGCGGTCTGGATTCTACTGGCTTTGCCGTCGCACCCGGGGTCGGGGCGGTCGCCGGGGGGGTGCGCCGCGAACTATCATGTTTGGCATGACCCAGACACATGACGTGGTGATCGTCGGTGGCGGCCTGGTCGGCGCCAGCCTGGCGCTCGCCCTGGACCGCATCGGCCTGGACGTGGGCCTGGTCGAGGCCAGCGCGCCGGGCGCGCTGCCGGCCGTGTTCGACCAGCGCAACCTCAGTTTCGCCGCCGCGACCGTCAACGCTCTGACCGCGCTCGGCGTGATGGCGCAGCTGCGCCAGCCCGGCGGCCCGATCCGCCGCATCCACGTCAGCCGTGCCGGCGACTTCGGGCGGGTCGTGCTGGAGGCGTCCGACTACGGTCGCGACAGCTTCGGCCAGGTGGTGGTGGCGCGCGATTTCGGCGAGGCGCTGGAGTCGCGGCTGGCGCAGGCGGCGCATGTCTCCCGCTACCGTCCGGCGCGCTTCATCGGCACCGGGCCGGTGCAGGACGGCTTGCGCCCGGTGCGGATCGCCAGCGGCGACGGCGAGCAACTGCTACAGGCGCGCCTGCTGGTCGGAGCCGATGGCACCCGCAGCGCGGTGCGCGAATTGCTGCACATCGGCACCGAAGAACACGATTTCCTGCAGACCTTGTTCGTCGCCCGCGTGCGCGCCCAGCGTGCGCCGGACGGCACTGCCTACGAACGCCTGCACGACACCGGGCCGACGGCGCTGTTGCCGCGCGGCGATCGCCATTACGGCGTCGTCCACGGCGTTGCCCGGCACGAGGCCGACGCAGTGGCCGCGCTCGACGAGTTGGCGTGGCTGGCCCGCGTGCAGGCCGCGGCCGGTTGGCGAGCGGGCCGGCTGCTGGCCAGCGGTGAGCGCAGCGCCTACCCGATCGTGCAGGTGCTGGCGCAACAGCTCAGCGCCGAACGCGTGGTATTGCTCGGCAACGCCGCGCAAACCCTGCACCCGCTGGGGGCACAAGGCTTCAACCTGGGCCTGCGCGATGCCCTGACCCTGGCCGAGCTGGTCGAGGCCGGGCGCGAGGATCCCGGCGCGGCGGCCCTGCTGTCGGCCTACGTGGCGCGGCGCCAGCCGGACCGCGAGCAGACGGTCGGTTTCTCAGGTGGCCTGGCGCGGATCACCGCGCAGTCTTCGCCGCTGCTGCGGCCCCTGCGCAGCCTGGGATTTCTCGCCGCTGCGCGGCACACGCCGCTGCAATCAATGCTGGTCGGTGGTGCCATGGGCTTCCGTGGCGAGGTGCCGCAGTTGTGCCGGAGCGCGTCGTGAACCGCCGCGCCGGGGTCGACGTTGCGGTCACCGGCGGCGGCGTGGTGGGCGCTGCCTGTGCCTTGGCCCTGGCCGAGGCTGGCCTGTCGGTAGCGCTGATCGAAGGACGCACGCCGCCGCATTGGCAGGCCGCGCATCCTGACTTGCGCGTCTACGCCTTTGCCGCGGACAACGCCGCCCTGCTCGATCGCCTCGGCGTGTGGCCGCAGGTGCGTGCCGCGCGCGTGCAGCCGTACCGGCGCATGCGGGTGTGGGATGCCGGCGGTGGCGGCGAATTGGCCTTCGATGCCGATGCCTTCGGCCGCGAGCAACTCGGCTGGATCGTCGAGAACGACCTACTGGTCGATCGATTGTGGGCGGCCCTGCCTGGCGCTGGCGTGCAATTGCATTGCCCGGCGCGGCTGCAAGGGCTGGAGCAGGACGAGCGCGGCGTGCGCTTGCGCCTGGACGACGGCAGCCGGGTCGATGCCACCCTGGCAATCGCCGCCGATGGCGCCGAGTCGACGCTGCGTACGCTCGCCGGCATGCAGGTCAGCCGCCAGGATTACCACCAGAGCGGCCTGGTTGCCTTCGTGCAGACCACCCAGCCGCACCAGGACACCGCGTGGCAGCGTTTCCTGGTGACAGGCCCGCTGGCATTCCTGCCTTTCACAGAAGGGCGCAGCTCCATCGTCTGGACCTTGCCCGAGGCCGAGGCCGCGCGCCTGCTGGCCGTGGACGAGGCCGCATTCGAACGCGAGCTGGGCAACGCTTTCGCCGGTCGCCTGGGTGAAGTGAAGTTGGCTTCGCCGCGCGCTGCCTTCCCGCTGCGGCGGCAACTGGTGGGTGCGTACGTGGCCGGGCGTGTGCTGGCCCTGGGCGATGCCGCGCACGTGGTGCATCCGCTGGCCGGGCAGGGCGTCAACCTGGGCCTGCGCGACGTGGCTGCGCTGCAGGCGATGGTGCTGGACGCGCGCCAGCGCCGCGCCGATTGGGCCGCGCAGCATCGCCTGCGCCGCTGGGCACGCACCCGCCGCAGCGAGAACACGGTGGCGGCCTACAGTTTCGATGCGATCAACCAGGTGTTCTCCAACGACGAGATGCACCTGACCCTGGCACGTGGCCTGGCGCTCGGCAGCGCCGGCCGGCTGCCACCGCTGGTGGATCTATTGTGGCGGCGTGCGGCGGGCATCGGCCCGCGCTGACCGCGTCACCGTTATCCCGCATTGCCCACGACGAGGAGGGACACGATGAGTATGGAAGGTTGGTCACGCAGGCAGGTCATGAAGGGCGCACTCGGTGCGCTGGCGCTAGCGGCCTTGCCGTTGCGCTCGCACGCCGCGCCGCCGCGCAAGCCGTTGGGCGTGGCGCTGGTAGGGCTCGGCGGTTACAGCAAGGGCCGCCTGGCGCCCGCGCTGGAACTCACCCGGCACTGCCGCCTGGCCGGCATCGTGACCGGCACGCCATCGAAGGCGAAGGAATGGCAGGAACGCCACCGCTTGCCGGACCGCAACATCTACACCTATGACAACTTCGCCTCGATTGCCGACAACCCGGACATCGACGTGGTCTACGTGGTCCTGCCCAACAGCCTGCATGCCAAGTACACCATTGCCGCGGCCGAGGCCGGTAAGCACGTGTGGTGCGAAAAACCGATGGCGATGAATGCCGGCGAAGCGCAGCGCATGATCGATGCCTGCGCGCGCAACAAGGTCAAGCTCGCGATCGGCTATCGCATGCAGCATGAGCCGAACACGCGCCGCATCATCTCCTGGGTCGACGAAAAGCCCTATGGCGCGATCCAGCGGGTGCGCGCTGAAGCCGGCTTCGACGCCTTCGACGACGCTCCGCCGGACAACTGGCGGCTGGACGCGGCGCGCGGCGGCGGGGCGATGTACGACATGGGCGTGTACGCGCTCAACGGCGCGCGTTACGCCACAGGGCTGGAACCGCTGGCGGTCAGCGCCCGCCACGAAACGCGGCGGCCGAAGATTTTCGACCGCGTCGACGAAACGACGCGCTTCACCCTGGAATTTCCCAACGGCATCGTCGCCGACTGCGCCACCAGTTTCGGTATGACCATGAACCAGCTGCGCGTCGAGGCCGAGCGCGGTTGGTACGAACTCTCGCCATTCCAGAGCTATGACGGGATCCGGGGCCGCACCAGCGATGGCAAGGTGCTGGACGCCAAGGTGCAGCACCAGCAGGCGCTGCAGATGGACGAAGACGCGCTGGCGATCATGCAGGGCACGCCGTTGCGGGCGCCGGGCGAGGAAGGGCTGGCGGACATGCGGGTGATCGATGCGATCTTCGCTTCGGCCCGCGCCGGCGGCAAGAAGATCACGATCACCGGCTGACGGAGGTTGCCCTTCTGCCGCCAGCGGGAGAAGGGCAGCTCACACGAACGGAAAGACCAGCCGCAGTAACGCCTTCAGGCCGCTGCCGGCGCCCTCGGCCACGGCCTTGGCGCCCAGGCCATTGAGCGCGCGTCGCACATCTTCCCAGCGCAGCTTGCTGATGTCTTTCTTCAGCAGGTCGGCCAGCTCTTCGCTGGCCGGGGCCAGGTGCTGCAGTTCCTTGACGATGCCTGCCGGGTCGGCCTGCAGGTAGCCCCAGCGCTCGGCGATCTTCAGCAGCGTGTCGAAACGCACCGCGACCACTTCGCGGTTGCGCTCGTACACCGGCAGTGCACCCACTTCGAGGATGGCCTGCTCGAACTGCTGCGCGTCGTCAGGATGTTCGATGCGCACCGCAATGAAGCCTTCCTTGCGGGTGCGCTCGCTGACGTGCTTGGCACCGGTCTCGATGTTGGCTTCGCTCAGCGCGGTGGCGACGATGCGCTGCAGCGCCGCTTGCGGGTCTTCAGGCACCAGTGCGCGCCAACGTGCATAGCCGTCGCGGCGCAAGGCTTTCACCTTGGCCGTGGTGACGCGCAACTTCATCGCCACCGCGGCATTGGACTCGGCGCGTGAGATCGCGCCGTCGCGTTCGAGCAAGACGAAGATCAGCAATTCCAGGTCGCGCTTGGTCAGCGACTGGAAGCCCTGCAGCAGCGTCAGCCGCAGGAATTCATCGCCGAAGGCGGCCGGGTCGTTCAGTTGGATCGTCTGCATGGCATACCCCTTCACTAGGACGCCAGCATCGGTGATGCCGGTTGCGCCCGCTGAGACCCGCTGTGACCGGCGTCCGCTCCAGGACGCCGGCTACTGACCGGTTCAGTGGGCGGGCGCGGCCGCTGTTGGCGTGGGCTCGACGTAGAAGGTCTCGATGGCACCGCGGTCCTGCAAGGTCACGAAGACCTGGGCGCCGTCGAAGGTCACATTG
>DATLJF010000209.1:0-7234 GCA_035539015.1 Stenotrophomonas sp.
TGTTCTCGGTGGACCACGGCTCGTACAGGCCGACCTGGTTTTCCTGGATCGGCATGTCGGTATGCGCGTAGCCGATCGACAGGCCCACGGTCTTGTTGGCGAACTGGTCGATGTAGCTGGCGTTGAAGCGGTTGCCGTTGGCGTCGACGTTGGCGGCCTTGCCCAGCGAGTTGTTCTGGAAGTGGCCACCGACGGAAATCACGCGCTCGCTGAAGCTCAACGGGCGCACGCTCTGCATGTCGATGGTGCCCGACAGACCCTGGCCGACCAGGGCGGCGTCGGGGGTCTTGTACACGGTGACGCCGTTCATCAGCTCGGCCGGGTATTGGTCGAACTCGACGCTGCGGTTGTCGCCGGTGCTGACCACTTCACGCCCGTTGAGCAGGGTGGTGGCGAAGTCCGGCGACAGGCCGCGCACGCTGATGACCTGCGCACGCCCGGCCACGCGCTGGGCCGACAGGCCCGGCAGGCGCGCCAGCGACTCGGCGATGCTGATATCCGGCAGTTTGCCGATGTCCTCGGCCGAGATCGCTTCGACTACCGAGGTGGCATCGCGCTTGACCGCGATGGCGCTTTCGATGCCGCGGCGGATGCCGGTGACTTCGACGGTATCCAGGTTGGTGACTTGGCCGCTGTTCTGCTGCGGGGTGGTATCGGCGGTGGTCGGATCGGCGGACTGCGCCGAGGCCAGCATCGGCATCATGGCGGCGGCCAGCGCAATACTCAGCGCGCTGTGCTTGTGGTTCAACATTTTCCCCTCCCAGGCAATGTTGTCTTTCGAATTGTGTCGCCCCGTTGCCGGTGGCGCGTCGCAACCAGGTTGGTGCGCGACTGTGGCTAATGGTAGGCAGTGTGTCGAAGCTATGAATCGTCCTGCATACGTATTCAATGCAGTTGGTGCGGTTGGAATCGATTCCAGCGCCGAGAAACGCGGGTTGCACTGTAGGAGGGGCTTCAGCCCCGACAGACGTCTCTGGTGTTCGAAACTTTCCGGTCGCGGCTCAAGCCGCTCCTACAACGGCGTGAAGCGCACTGCCTGGCCGCCGCCTGGCGCCAGCTTGAGTTCGAGGATGTCGCTGCTGCGCACTTCGCGCGTCTCGCGTACAAAGGCAAATGGGTTGCTGCGGAAGTCAGCGCCGTCGCCGTCGCGGTATATCTGCGCGCGATAGCGCACGCCCGGTTCGAGGAAGGAAAGGGATATCGGCAGCACGCGGCCGTACTCGTCGGTGATGCTGCCCAGGAACCAGTCGCGGCTGTGGCGGTCCTTGCGCACGATGGTGACGTAGTCCCCGACCTCGCCATTCAGCACCCGCGTCTGGTCCCAATCCACCGCCACGTCCTCGATGAATTGGAAGGCGTCGCGGTGCTGCTCGTAGTGCTCGGGCAGGTCGGCGGCCATTTGCAGCGGGCTATAGAGCGCCACGTACAGGGCCAGTTGCCGCGCCAGCGTGCTCGGGATCGCCTGGCCGTTGCGCCCGCGCAGGCTGACGATGCCGGGCGTGTAGTCCATCGGCCCGGCCAGCAAGCGGGTGAACACCAGGTTGACTTCGTGTTCGGGTGGGTTCGGCGGTTGGCCCCAGGCGTTGTATTCCATGCCGCGTGCACCTTCGCGCGACATCCAGTTGGGGTAGGTGCGGCGCAGGCCGGTGTCCTTGATCGGCTCATGCGGGTTGATCGCGATATGGCGCGCGGCGGCTTCCTGGACCACCTTGAGGTGGTGACGGGCCATGAACTGGCCGTCGTGCCACTCGCGCCATGCGGGCCCGCCGGCCGGGTTGCGGCGTTCCACCTGGCCGTCATCGCAGACATAGCCGGTCTTGACCGCGTCCACGCCCAGCCGCGCATACAGGTCCAGCGCCGCGCCGAGTTGGTCTTCGTAGTGGTCGATGGCGCAGCCGGTTTCGTGGTGGCCAATCAGGTGCACACCCTTGCGCGCGCCGTAGGCCGATAGCGCTTCGATATCGAAGTCCGGCGTGGCGCGGGTGAAGTCGAAACCGCCGCCGTTGCCTACCCATTCGCCGTCCCAGCCCGGATTCCACCCTTCCACGAGCACGCCGCGGAAGCCGTGGGCGGCGGCGAAGTCGATGTAGCGCTTGGTATTGGCGGTGGTGGCCGCGTGCTTGGGCCCGGTACTCCAGGTTTCCTGGTTGAGGTGCATCGACCACCACACGCCGAGGTACTTGGCCGGGTGCACCCAGCCGACGTCGCCGAGTTTGTTGGGCTCGTTGAGGTTGAGGATCAGGTTCGACTCGACCAGGCCGCCGGCGCTGTCGCTGATCTGCAGCGTGCGCCACGGTGTGTCGAAGGGCAGGCTGCGGCGGACCTTCCAGCCCTCGGCCGAGGGCGAGAGCTGCGCGCGCAGACGCTGGCCCTCGGTGCGGCGCAGCCACATGCCGGCGTAGTCGACCAGCGCGGCCTCGTGGATGGAGACGTGCAGCCCATCGTGGCTGCGCAGGGTGATGGGGGTATGCGCCAGCGGCACCTGGTCCAGCGGCGTGCGCCGGTACAGGTATTCGTAGTGGATCGGCTCGCCAGCGGGAATCCACCAGGCGGTGGCGGCGGGGGCGATATCGAACTCGGTCAGTTCGTCGTCGATGATTGCCTCGCGCAAGCCCGGTTGCTGCGGGAAGCGATAGCGAAAGCCCAGCCCATCGTCGTAGACGCGGAACACCACCTCGAAGCTCCGCTGGCTGCCGCTGCGTTCGCCGAGGCGGACGCTGAGTTCGTTGTAGTGGTTGCGGATAAAGCGGCGTTCGCCCCAGGGCTGCTCCCAGGTTTCGTCGAACGCGCGGCTGGTTTGCGACAGCACGACCAGGTCGCGATCCAGGCGGCCGTCACGCAGTTGGAAGCCCAGTCGCGAGGGCGCGACCACCGCTTCGCCGAGGCGGTCGACGCGGTAGCTGGGCTGGCCGCCATCGAGTAGCAATTGCACACGCAGCACCTTGCCGGGGGATTCCACCGAGGCTACGGCCACCGGTTCGGCATGCAGCGGGCTGACCGCCAGTACGCCCAGCAGGCACAGCGCGCTACGAGCCAGGCGCCGGCTGGACGCCCATGCCGACGAGCACCACAGATCGAACGACAACGGCATTTCCCCTCCCAAGGCGGCCGCGTGAGCTGCCCGGACTATAGCGGCGCGGTCCGGGCCTGCCGCGGTTGCGGCCATGAATACGTATGCAGCTGGACGGGCGTCGCGTGGCCGTGCCTACCATGTGGCAGACCGCCCGGGAGGGGGTCGCGACCATGCACCGGGCAACCCGTGCATGCACCACAACGCGGGCAAAGAGGGAGGGAGGCTACCGGTGCGAACCGGTTCGCCGCTTCGATGCTGAAGATGATCTGCCTGGCCGCCGTCCTCGGGACGCTGGCAGGTTCCGCCGCGGCTGCGACGGAACTGGAATTCGATGGCCGCCATGCGCGTGCCGAACCCGCCGGCGACGGTGGCTACCGGCTGCATGCCGCGGGCCAGGCGCTGCGTATCGCGCCGCAGCCGATGCGCAGCGACACCGGCAGCGTGTTGTTCGATGCGCTGTTTGCATTGGCCCAGCAGGAGCTGGACGCCAACCGGGTCGAGGCGATCCGCGACCCTGCCTTCGACGATGGCCAGCCGGTGCCGTGCGAATGCTTCCAGACCGGCGCGCGTTGGCCCTACGTGTGGACGCGCGACATGAGCTTCGCCGCCGATCTGGCACTGGCCAGGGTCGATCCGGTGCGCACGCGGCAGTCGTTGCGCTTCAAGCTTTCGCCGGCGCGCGATGGCCACACCGCGGGGCTGTTCGTCGCACAGGACACCGGTTCGGGCGGTAGCTGGCCGATCAGCAGCGACCGGGTGGTGTGGTTCCTGGGCGCGCGCGGCTTACTCGACGATGCGGCTTTCGCCGACGAGGTCTGGCAGGCATTGCAGGGCACGCTGGCGCAGGATCGCCAATACGTGTTTGACGCCGGCGTCGGCCTGTACCGGGGTGAGACCTCGTTCCTGGACTGGCGCGAACAGACCTATCCGGGCTGGACCGCAGCCGACGTGCGGTTCATCGGCGAGTCCTATGCCTTGTCGACCAACGTGCTGCACTACCAGGCGCTGCGATTGGCGCAGACGCTGGCGCGCCAGCACGGCGATGCCCCCGCCGCCGCCCGCTACCAACAATGGGCCGATGCGCTGCGCACGCAGATCGACCGCCGCTTCTGGCGCGAGGACGTGGGCCAGTACATGAGCTATGTCGGCCCGGCCGGGCATCGCGACCGCCATGGCGCCAGCGACCTGCTGCCGGTGGCCAAGTACGACTTGCTCGGCCTCTCGCTCGGCGTGCTGGCCGATGTATTCCCGCCCGAGCGCGCGCGTCGCGCACTGGCCCATTACCCCGCTACCGCGGCTGGCAGCCCGGTGGTGTGGCCGCAGCAGGCCGACCAGCCGATCTACCACAACCGCGCGATCTGGCCGTTCGTCAGCGCCTATTCGCTGCGCGCGGCGCGGCGGCTGGACGATGCGCCGCGGATTGCCATGGAAATCGAGTCGATCCTGCGCGGCGCGGCGCTGGCCGGGTCGAACATGGAGAACTACGAGATGCTCAGCCAGGCCATCCATGTCGAGGACGGCAAGCTGAGCGGGCCGGTGGTCAATTCACAACGGCAGCTGTGGTCGGTGGCTGGCTACCTGGCGATGGTGCGCGAGGGCGTGTTCGGGATCGAAGCCGATGGCACGCTGGCGCCCAAGCTTCCCGTGGCGCTGGTACCCCTGCTGTTCGGCACGCAAGAGCGAATCACGCTGGACGAAGGTGGCCGGCGCTACGTGTTGATTCGGCCGGCGAAGCTGGACGGGGAGTTGCTGGTCGCCGGCAAGATCGACGCAGGTACGAAGGAAACAACCGTGCAACTGGTCGCGAGCCGCAACCTCGCCACTTCCCCACCGCAGCCAGCCGAGCGTTTCGCACCGCCCACGCCCGCCGCACCCAAGGCGACCAGGCACGGCGATGTTTGGGCTGTTTCCGTGCCCGCTGGCCATGTGCTTTGGCGCGACGGCGTGGCGCAGCCGGCAGGTACCACCCAGCTCAGCCTGGCCCCAGGCGCAGCCACCTGCCTGCGCCTGACCCGGCGCGAAGGCGCGCTGGAATCGCTGCCAAGCGCGGAGACCTGCCTAGGCGCGAACATCCCGCTGGCCGGCGCCGATGACTGGCGCTGGACGCCGCCGCATGCCGGCTTCTTTCGAGCGCGTCTGCGCTATGAAAACCCGCACGGGCCGATCAACACCGGCGTCACCGCCGCCGTGAAGCAGCTGCGCATCCGCTGCGAAGGACAGGCCGAGCAGTTGCTGCCGGTCACCATGCCGCACAGCGTCGGTGCGCAGGATTCGACCGCGGTCGAATTCCTGGCCGGCGCTACGGCTTGTCATTTCACCCTGGAACAAGGCTTCAACATGAGCGCGCTGGCGCATTTCGCCCACTACACGGGCGGGCAGGGCGGCCGCGACGGTGTCGTCAACGAGGCCCATGTGCTCGGCTTGCAGCTGATGCCGCTGCCGACCGGAGCGGCGCCATGACCCGCAAGCCAACACTGTCGTTCTGGCAGATCTGGAACATGTGTTTCGGCTTCCTCGGCATCCAGTTCGGCTTTGCCCTGCAGAACGCCAATGCCAGCCGCATCTTCGAAACCCTCGGCGCGCCGATGGATGCGGTCCCCGGGCTATGGATCGCCGCGCCGCTCACCGGCCTGCTGGTGCAGCCGATCGTGGGCTATCTCTCCGACCGCACCTGGAGCCGCTGGGGCCGGCGCCGGCCGTATTTCATGATCGGCGCGTTGTTCACCACGCTGGCGTTGCTGGTGATGCCGAACTCGCCGACGCTGTGGATCGCCGCCGGTACGCTGTGGGTGCTGGACGCCTCGATCAACATTTCGATGGAACCGTTTCGCGCGTTCGTGGGCGACCAGTTGTCGCCGCGGCAGCGGCCGACCGGTTATGCGATGCAGAGCTTCTTCATTGGCGTGGGCGCCATCGTCGCCAGCTTCCTGCCTTATTTGCTGGCGCATTTCGGCATCGCCAACACCGCCGCGCCGGGCGAGGTGCCCGATACGGTGCGCTACGCGTTCTACGCCGGCGCCACGGTGCTGTTGCTGTCGATCGGCTGGACGGTGTTCAGCACGCGCGAGTACTCGCCGCAGCAGCTGGCCGGCTTCGACGATGCCGAACCGGGTGCGGCGCATCTCCAACACGACGCCATCGCCGGGCGCCCGCCAGCGCGGCAGGCGGCGGTGTGGGTGCTGGTCGGCGCGGTGCTGGCCGCGGCCATCTTCTGGCGCCAGGGCGACCGCATGCTGTACGTGCTGGCCGGCCTGTGCGCGGCGTACGGCGTGCTGCTGTGGCTGGCGCGGGTATTGCCGGGTACGCACATGCTGGCCGCCATTGTCGGCGACCTGCGCGCAATGCCGCAGGCGATGCGCCGCCTGGCCTGGGTGCAGTTCTTTTCGTGGTTTGCCTTGTTCGCGATGTGGATCTACACCACTGCGGCAGTGGCCGGCAGCCATTTCGGCGCGACCGATCCCGCTTCGGCGGCCTACAACGAAGGTGCCAACTGGGTCGGCGTGCTGTTTGGCGCCTACAACGGCTTTGCCGCATTGGCGGCGTTGCTGATCCCGCCCATGGTGCGCGCGATCGGCCTGCGCTGGAGCCACCTGGTCAACCTGTGGCTGGGCGGGCTGGGCTTGATCTCGATGCTGTGGATTCGCGATCCCCACTGGTTGCTGCTGTCGATGGCCGGCGTGGGCTTCGCCTGGGCCTCGATCCTGTCGCTGCCCTATGCGCTGCTGTCCGATAGCGTGCCGGCGGCGAAGATGGGCGTGTACATGGGCATCTTCAATTTCTTCATCGTGATCCCGCAATTGGTAGCGGCCAGCGCGCTCGGCTTCGTGTTGCGCACGCTGTTCGATGGCCAGCCGATGCGCGTGCTGGTACTGGGCGGCTGCAGCTTGCTGCTCGCCGGTCTGTTCGCGTTGCGGGTTCCCACTGTTCCGGAGGCGGTTTGATGTACAGCCATTCGCGCGTGTTGCTGGCGGTTACCCTGGGCCTGGCGGCCGCACCGGCGCTGGCCGCCGACTATTACGGCACGCTGGAGCCGTTCGCCGCCGATGCGGTCTATTTCGTCGTCACCGACCGCTTCGTCAACGGCGATACCGGCAATGACCACCGCGACCAGGGCGGCGCGCATCCGACCTTCGACATTCCGGTGCATTGCCCGGACGGCAT
>DATLJF010000210.1:0-9130 GCA_035539015.1 Stenotrophomonas sp.
CCGGCGCGCGCTGGGTACGTCATGGCCGAACGGCTTCTCCACGATCACCCGGCGCCAGCCCTGGCCCTCTCGCTGCTTCACCAACCCGGCCGCACCGAGGTTGAGCAGGGCCGGCTCGAAGAATCGCGGCGCCGTGGCGAGATAGAACAGCACGTTGCCTTCGCTGCCATAGCGCGGGTGGAGCTTGTCCAACAGCGCGCCAAGCGCCTGGTAGGCGTCGAGGTCGGTGAAATCGCCACGCAGGTAATGCATGCGCTCACGCAGCCAATCCCAGGTTTGGGTGTCGAAGCCATCGGCAGCGAACTCGGCATCGCGCGCGTTGAGCAGCTCGCGCATCTGCCGGCCGACATTGCTGCGCCAGGCGCGCTCGCTGATGTCGCCGTGGTCGACGCCGACGATGGCGAAGTGTTCGCCCAGGCCGCCGCTGCGGCGCAGGTTGTACAGCGCAGGCATCACCAGCCGGCGGGTGAGGTCGCCGCGAGCGCCGAACACGACGATGATGCAGGGGGGAGCGGGCGGGGTTGCGGTCATGGATGACGTTCCTGTTCGCCGAGGGCGCCGTGCAGGCGCAAAGCACTGTTGACCAGGGCCACGTGCGAATAGCCCTGCGGGAAATTACCGAGCATGCGGCCGCTGCGCGGATCGTACTCCTCGGCCAGCAGGCCGACGTCGTTGCACAGGCCCAGCAGCCGTTCGAATAGCGCGCGTGCCTCATCGTAGCGGCCGAGCAAGGTGTAGTTGTCCACCAGCCAGAAACTGCAGGCCAGGAACACCCCCTCGCCTGCCGGCAGGCCATCGGCCTGGTCGTCGGCGCGGTAGCGCTGCACCAGGCCATCGACCCCCAGCCGCTGGGCGATGGCATCTGCAGTAGCGGCCACCCGCGGGTCATCCGGCGGCAGGAAGCCCACCAGGGGGATCAGCAGGCACGCCGCGTCCAGGCGATCTGAGCCATAGCTCTGGACGAAATAGCCGTCCGGGTGCACGCCCTGGGCGAGCACCTCGGCGTGGATGCGCTCGGCCAACGCGCGCCAACGCTGGCGCTGTTCGTCGCTGGCTTCGCCGAAGTCCTCGCGCGCGCCGCGATCGAAGGCCAGCCAGGCCATCACCTTGGAATGGACGAAGTGGCGGCGCTCGTCGCGAATCTCCCAGATACCTTCGTCCGGCGCCTCCCAGCGGGCTTCCAGCTGTTCCAGGTAGACCGTCAGCAGGCCGTCGCCGGACTCGGGCGGCGGCACGCCTTTCTGGTGGGCGTAATGAAAGGCGCCAATCAGTTCGCCGTAGACGTCGAGCTGGAATTGTTCGGAGGCAGCATTGCCGACGCGCACCGGCCGCGAACCCTCGAAGCCCGGCAGCCACGGCACTTCCCATTCCAGTAGCCGGCGCTCGCCCCACACGCCGTAAAGGGCCTGCAGTTGTTCGGGCGAACCAGCCACGGTGCGGCGCAGCCAGTCGCGGAAAGCCGTCGCCTCATCGTGGTAGCCCGCATTGATCAGTGCCACCAGCGTGAACACCGAATCGCGCAGCCAGCAGTAGCGATAGTCCCAGTTGCGCTCGCCGCCCAGGTGCTCGGGCAAGGAGGTGGTGGGCGAGGCGATGATCGCGCCAGTGGGCAGGTAGCTCAGGCCCTTGAGCACCACCAGCGAGCGCTTGACCTGTTCGGCCCAGGGGCCGACGTCGTGACAGCGCGTGGACCACTGCCGCCAGAAGGTCTCGGTATCGTGCAGTGCGCGCATCGGTTCCAGCGGCGGCGGCAGCTCCTGGTGCGACAGGCCATGACCGAGGACGAACCAGGTATGGGCGCCCGCTTCCAGGGTGAAGGCCACCTCGGTGGCCAGATCGTGCCCGGCCAGTGCCAGTGGCGTGCGCAGGGTGATCCGGTCCGGGCCGCAAATGGCCTGGATGCCGTCTTCGATCTGCGTAACCCAGGGCACCGAGTGCCCATAATTGAAGCGCAGCAGGACGCGCATGCAGAATTCGACGCTGCCCTGGGTGCAGCGCACGATGCGCACCAGATGGGTATGCACTTCCTCATCATGGCTGGTGACCATGAAGTCCAGCACCTGCGCGGTGCCGCCCGCGGTCTCGAAGGTTGTCTCCAGCACCAGGCTGCCATCGCGATAACGGCGGTGGCTGCGATAGTCGGCGGTGGGCGCGAGCTTCCAGCAACCGTGCTCCTCGTTGCCGAGCAGCGCTGCGAAGACGGCGTCGGAATCGAACCGCGGCAGGCACAGCCAGTCGATCGTGCCGTGGCTATCCACCAGCGCCGCGCTACGGCAGTTGCCGAGCATGGCGTGGTCCTCGATACGTGCCGCCGTCCCGGTCATGCGGGCTCCGTTGCAGTAAAGCGCGCAGTTTTACATGGCAGGTGTGAGCATTCCGTCCGCCGGGGATCAGCCTTCAGGCATTTCCCGCTTCATGAACTCATCGAAGAGCGGCACGGTGAACGCGATATACCCATGCTCGGGCGAATAGACCATGCCCTTCTTGATGAGGCTGTCGCGAGTCGGACCCAGGCTGCTGCTGGATCGTCCCATGGCCTTGGCCACGTCGGATGACTTCTGCAGTTCGCCACCCAGTTCGGCCAGGCAACGCATGTACTCGCGCTCCAGCGGCGTCAGGCGATCGAAGCGCACGCGAAAGAACGAGGCATCCAGTTTGCGAATAGACATCGCGGTTGCTTGGCGCGCGTCGTCTGCCGTGATCCGCTCTCCGCCCGCGACATTCCATGCGTTGTAGCCCCATTCCTGCAGGAAGTAGGGATAGCCCCTGGTCTGCTGATAGATCTCAGCCACGGCTTCCTGGTCCATGACGGCGCCCTCCTGCTGGACCGGATCGCGCAAGGCTTCGCCGGCGTCTTCTTCGGAGAGTCGGTCCAGCCTCGGAAAGTCGAATAGCCGTTCGGCGTAGCTCTTGGCCTCACCCGCCTGGCCCGCGAGTTGTGGCAGGCCAGCACCGAACAGCACCAGCGGAAGACCTTCCTGGTTGATGGCGTGGATGCTGCGGATCAAGGCGCCAAGTTCCGCTTTGCTGACGTACTGAAGCTCGTCGATCAACAGCGCAATCGGCCGCTGAGTGCCCTGCGCCGCCTTGGCCACGGCCACCAACACATCACGGATGTCGGACTCCAGGTCGCCGCTGTCGGCCTGGCCAGGTTCTGGATCGACGCCCAAGGTGAGATCGATGCCGCCCGCACTGACGGTCACCGTTCCGATGAAACTGCGCAGAACCCGTAGCCCGCGCTTGACTGTGTCTACGGCCTGTTCGCCGCGGTCGAGCTGTAACAAGAGCTTGCGCAGGGATTGCATCAACAGCGCGCGCAGGTCCTGGCCATCCTGAGCTTCCACCTGGTCGGTGAGATAGCCGCGCTGCTCGGCTTCTCTCTTTATCTGGTTGAGCAGGACCGTCTTGCCGACGCCGGGCAGGCCCAGGATGAAAAGAGACTTGGCATGCCGCGCCCGCTTGATCCGCTCCAGCGCCGTGATCGCCTGCTCCAGGACTTCGGCACGGCCCGCCAGCTCCGGTGGGCTGACGCCAGCGCCCGGGTTGAAGGGGTTGGTATAGGGATTCATGGGGGACCCTAGGGGTTTATAGCCATATATATGCGGAAATGCATATAAATTGCTATATATACCTAGATACCTTTGGAATCAAGTACCTACCGGCTCTCGCGCAGGAAGCGCGCCATCGAGGACACGCCCGGCACCGCCGGCTCGAATTGCCCGGCGACATCAATGAAGCCACGCATGATCGCGATCTCGCGCGGCGTCCGGTTCAGGCCGTCGCGGCGCTCCGGGTCGGCACCGGCGCGCAGCAGTCGCTGGACCAGCGCCGGCAGGCCGTGCAAGGCCGCCAGGTGCAGCGGGCCGAAGCCGCGCGGGTCCTGCACGTCGAGCGAGACGCCTTCGTCGAGCAGGCGCTCGATCCCGGCCAGTACCACCTGTTCGTCGCAACGGGTGCCGGGTTCGGCACGGGCGCCGAGCAGCAGCAGCAGCGGGCTGACCTTGCCGGCCGCCACGCGCTCGGGATCGGCGCCGGCCAGCAGCAGGGTGTCGAGCAGGGCGAGCAGGCGCGAGCGGTCGCGCGCGGTGAAGCCGTAGAGCGCGGCGCAATGCAGCGGCGCCAGGTCCTGGGCGTCGCCGGCATGGACATCGGCACCGGCGGCCAGCAGGCGCGCGGTGATATCCGGCAGGCCGAGCGCGGAGGCCAGCATGAGCACGGTCACGCCACCGGGCAGGCGGTGTTCGATCTGCGCGCCGGCATCGAGCAAGGCGATGACGATATCGGTCTGGCGCATGCTTACCGCCGCCGACAACGGCGTGGCACCGCTCCCGGCCGCGTGCTGCGGATTGGCGCCGCGTGCCAGGCACAGGTCGACGACCGCGGCGTGGCCGCTGCCGGCCGCGCGCAGCAGCGCGGTGCAGCCCTGGGCATCGACGGCGTCCACCGGCAAGCCGAGTTCGATCAGGCGGCGCACGGCGTCGGCATCGCCACGGGTCGCGGCGGCCGGCACGTCGGCGGCGCGCAAGGGGCGGCGCGGCAGCGGCCACACCCGCCAGTCGAGCCAGTCGGCGAGATCACGGCGGCCGATCGAGAGCGCCACGCCCAGCGGCGTCTGGCCATCGGCGGCGCGCGCGTCCGGCGAGGCGCCCTGCATCACCAGCAACTTCAACGAGGCCTCGCGGCCCAGCGCGGTGGCCAGGTGCAAGGCGGTCATGCCGTGGCTATCGCGGGCTTCGCGGTCCACGCCACGTTCGAGCAAGGCGAGCTGCAGGCGCAGCCAACCCAGGCGTACCGCCAGTGAGAGCGGCGGATCGCCGGCGCCGGGATGGGCGAACGGATCTGCGCCGCGCTCGAGCAGTTCGAGCGCGAACTGCTCTTGCCCGCGCGAGCTGCTGTCGTGCTGGACGCAGGCGCTGAGGAAGCGGGTCAGGCCACCGGCGCCGGCAGGCGATACGCCATGCCGCAGCAGTACCTGCAGGGTCGCCAGGGCATCCACGCCGCGCGATAGCAGCGCAAACAACGGCACATCGCCGCAGGCGTCACGCACTTCCGGGTCGGCGCCGTGGCGCAGCAGCCAGTCGACCGCATCCGGGTTCAATGCCAGGTGCGGGTCGTGCAAGAGTTCGCCGAGCTCGCGCGGCGCGCACAGCCGGGCCAGGGCGGCCAGGCCGTCGGCGCGACCGAACTGCAGGCCCTCGCGCAACAGCACCAACGGCGGGCGGTCGAGTACCGGCGGCGGCGCGGAGGCATCGGCCTCGTTGTCGGTGCGGGTGTCGGTGACCGCCGACGGCAGCGGGTAGTCCGGATCCAATAGCGCGACGATGCTCCAGCGGCCGGCTTCGGCGGCGATATCGACAGCGCGGCGGCCGGCATGGTCAGGCTGGTCCGGCGGCAGGCCGAGATCGAGCAGGCGCTGCAGCAGCGCGGCGGAGGTATGTTCGGCGCTGGTCGCCAGCAGCACGGCATTGCGGCCGTCGCTGTCGACCGCAGTGAAGTCGGCCTTGCGCGCGAGCAGCTGTTCGAGCACGCCGACGCGGGCATGGCGTGCCGCCTCCAGGAACGGCGTGCGGCCGAGCAGGTCGCGCGCGTCGAGGTTGGCGCCGGCAGCCAGCAGCACTTCGGCGATCTCGGCGTGCCCGGCTTGCGCCGCTTCGTGCAGCGCGCTGCGGCGCTGGCGGTCGCGCGCATCCACGCGTGCCTTGTGCTTGAGCAGCAATTGCACGCCGGCGGTGTCGTCCTCTTCGGTGCCGGCGGCGGCCAATAGCACCGGGCGGCCTTCGGCCGGCTCCGGCTTGGCGCCGCGCTCGAGCAGGAAGCGCGCCAGGCGCCAGTTGCCGGCCTGGCACGCCATGGCCAGCGGCGACAGGCCGTCGCTGTTCAGCGCGTCGATCTCGGCGGCGGCATCGCGCAGCAATGCGGCCACGCCGGGGTCGGAGCTGCGCACGGCGTGGTGCAGCGGCGTGTTGCCCTCGGCATCGGTCACGCGCGGGTCGGCACCATTGGCCAGCAGCGTCATCACCGCATCCGGGCGGCCATGCCAGCTGTCGCGGGTGGCGGCCAGCAGCGGGGTCATGCCGCGATAGGACTGGTTGAGGTCGACCCGGCGCACGATCAGTTCGCGCAGCAGGCGCAGGTCGGGCAGCACCGCGGCGAGCGCCGGCAAGCTGCGTTGGTCGCGCCAGGACGCGTCGGGCAGCGCGTGCGGGTCGGCACCGGCCTCCAGCAGTTGCAAGGCGCGGTCGACCCGCCCCCCGCGCGCTGCGTCGTATAGCGCCGGCACCCATTCGTGGCGCGGCAGGGATTCCAGCGGCGTGGTTTCCAGGGTCGCAGCGAGCAGCTCGCTTGCCTGCGGTGCAACCTGCACTGCGCCGGCGCCGGGCATCCGCTGCAGCAGCAGGTGCAACAGGGGCGCGGCCACCGCCGCCAGTACCGCCCACAGCCAGTGCGCACGCGCGGACACTAACTCCGGCCAAGCCAGCACCAGCCCGAGCGCGCAGACCAGCAGTACCGCGCCGGCAACCGCCAGGCCTTGCCAGGCATGCAATTCGCGCCCGCCCAGGTGTTGCCAGGCACGGCGCAGGTCGCCGCCTTCCCTTTCAAGTTCATGCCAGAGCGGCCAGGTCCGCCACAACCCAAGCAGGGTGGCGGCGACGGCAACGCTCAGCGCCAACGCCGCAGCCAGGCTGCCGCTGTCGCGCAGCGCGGTGAGCGGCCAGGCCACCAACAAGGCCAGCAAGGCGCCACCGGCGGCCCACAAGCCGAGCAAGGGCAAGGCGCCCTGCCCGACTGCTCGCCAGTGGGCGGGAACCGCGCGAGTGCCGCGGGCCCAGGACACGCCCAATGCGAATGCAGGTTGCGCCAGGCACAGGGCCAGGGCCGCCAGCACGCCGCCGAATCCACCAAGCAGGGTCAGCAGCCCGCCCGCGGCGAAGGCCGCAGGCACCCAGCGCATGCGTGGCGATGCTTCAGCCACCGGCGCGCTCCGTACCAGGCAGGCTGGGCGGCATCTGCAGATAGAAGCCGCGCTCGGCCAGCGCCTGGCGCACCTGCGCCGCGTCGGCCAGCGCCAGCTTGCGCTCGGCGGTCAAGGCGACCTCGACCACGAAGGCCAACGGCGCCAGCTGCGCGAGGAGCGCAGGCGGCACGGCGTCGAACACATCGCGAGTGGCGAGATAGACGTAAGTGTCCTGTTTGCGTTGGCTCTTGTAGACGTAGGCTTGCATGCGTGCGGGCCACGCCCAGCGGAAAAAAATCCAGCCGGAATTGTGTCGGAAATACGGCACTGGCGAAAGGTTCGCCAGCGTGCTGGGCAACTGAGGCCGTTCATTATCCACCGCGCCCGGTGAGGACGGGGCAAGCAAAAGGCCCGCCGGACAACGCCGCCGGAAGTTCCGGCGAGGCTGCACGGCGGGCCCGTTCAGGGCACGCGTTCGGCTTACTTCACCTTGGCGTAGGTGCCCTTCAGCGCCATGCCGGCCATGATCGCACCGGCATAGCACTCGTAGTTGGTCGGGCTGCTGAATTCCTTGCCGTTGTAGAAGCTCACCACGTCGATGACGGCATTGGCGCCCTTGACCTTGGCCCCGTCCTGCAGCGCCTTGAGCACCGACAGCGTGACCCAGCGGCAAGCCTCGGCATCGCTCTTGTTGAACGCATTGGTCTTGCGGTTGGAGGAGTCGCCGCCAAAGGACTGCAGGACCGCCGGGTGGCTCTGGCCGGCCAGGTAGAACTTGACGCTGCCATCGATGCCGGCGTCCTTGGCTTCCTGTGAATTCACCAGCTCGGCCAGCGACTGTTCCACCCGGGTTTCGCGGGCGAACGCTTGCGGCGCGGCCAGCAGCAGGGTCAGGCAGGTAGCAGTGAGAATTCGTTTCATGGGTTTTCCTCCTTGGTGATGAACGATGGTCAATGCGGCCAGCGGCGGAAGATCAACGAGGTGTTGATGCCGCCGAAGGCGAAGTTGTTGCTGGCCACGTACTCGGTGTCCAACGCACGGCCTTCGCCGGTGACGTAGTCCAGGGCGGCGCAGCGCGGGTCGACCTGCTCCAGGTTCACGGTCGGCGCAAACCAGCCTTGGCGCATCATTTCGATGCTGAGCCAGGCTTCGAACGCGCCGCAGGCGCCGAGCATGTGGCCGACGAAGCTCTTCAGCGAGCTGATCGGCACGCCGCTGCCGAATACCTGCGCGGTGGCCTGCGATTCGGCCACATCGCCATGGTCGGTGGCGGTGCCGTGGGCGTTGATGTAGCCGATCTGCGCGGCCTCCAGGCCGGCATCGGCCAGCGCCAGGCGCATCGCCTGGGCCATGGTGTCGGCGCTGGGCTGGGTGACGTGCTGGCCATCGCTGTTGGTGCCGTAGCCGACGATCTCGGCGAGGATGTTGGCCCCGCGCGCCTGCGCGTGCTCGAGCTCCTCCAGCACCAGGGTGCAGGCGCCCTCGCCCAGCACCAGGCCGTCACGCGCGGCGTCGAACGGCCGCGGCGTGGTTTCCGGCGCATCGTTGCGCACGCTGGTGGCGAACAAGGTGTCGAACACCGCCGCGGCGGTGGCGTCCAGTTGCTCGGCGCCGCCGCACAGCATCACCGTCTGCTTGCCGCTGGCGATCGCCTCGTAGCCCGAGCCCACGCCCTGGCTGCCCGACGTGCAGGCGCTGGAAGTGGTGATGACCCGGCCGGTGAGGCCGAAGAACACGCCGATGTTCACCGGCGCGGTGTGGCTCATCATCTTCAGGTAGGTGGTGGCGCTGATGCCGGCGGTGGTGTGTTCGTTGAGCATGCGGCCGAATTCGGCGGTGGCGTCGTGCGCGCCCGAAGACGAGCCGTACGACACCCCGGCCATGCCGCTGCGCAGCACCGGATGGCCGAGCAGCCCGGCCTCCTGCAACGCCAGCTCGGTGGCGCGCACCGACATCACCGCCACCTTGCCCATGCTGCGGGTGGTCTTGCGGTTGTAGTGCGGCGGCAGCTCGAACGGCAGCGCCGGCGCCGCCAGGCGGGTGTTCAAGCCCTCGTAGACATCCCATTCGGGCAAGCGGCGCACGGCGTTCTGACACTCGCGCAGGCGCAAGTGGATGCTCGACCAATCGTGTCCGAGCGGGCTGATGGCGCCGGCACCGGTGACCACGACGCGC
>DATLJF010000211.1:0-79210 GCA_035539015.1 Stenotrophomonas sp.
AATCGACCGATACCTGCGAGCCATTGCTGGCGTTGATGCCGTAACTCGGATTGGCCGCACTGGCGCCAGTGCCGAACATATAGATCGCGCTGGTACTGCTGGCATTGCTGCCGGCGCCGGCGTTGATGACTACGGTGCCGCCGTTGCTGTTGATGCCGTGGGCACCAGCGGCCGCGCGTGAGACGTACTGCGAGGGATCGCTGGCCAGGGCACCGCCGGCGTCGGTGGGCAGACCGTAGGTGGGAGTGCCCACCGTCGTGCCGAGCACAATGCCGACAGCAATGACATCGCCACTGCCCTCATAGCGTGCGCCGTTGAGTTGCAGGCCCTGGCTATTGGCCTGGGCGCTATAGAACGCCGAGCCGAAAGAGGTCAGCACCGTATTGGTATCGGCCAGCACCGCGGCCGCGCCAGCGCCCAGACGACTGGCGGTCGAGCCGGCCACCTGCACCGCGAGCGAACCGCCACTGGCCAAGCAAGCCGTAGGGGTGTTGGCGGCACTGTTCACCAACGCTGCCGGCGCAGTCACGGCGATGCGGCCGTTGTTGACCGCGAGAAACGTCGGCACGTTCGCCGTCGCGCTGCGGAAGGCGCCGCCGGCGACCTCTCGGAACACGCCGTCGGCCACTACCGGCGTGGTGGCGGGATTGGTGCAACCGGCCACTTGCGCCCACGCCGCTGTCGGCAGGCTGCTGCCGATCAGCCCCATCAGCAGCCAGGGCGGCAGGCGCCGACCGAGGCAGCTCCGTGTGCGTTCGTTCTCCAGCACATCGCCAATGTGGTGCGCCAAGCGGGTGAGCCCGGGGGCCCGGCGTGCGGTGGAACGAGGCATGAGAACGCTCCTTGAGTCTCAGCAACGACCGGGCACGCCCAAACTCCACCGCGGGGCGAGGTAGCGCGGACGCAAAAATTTCGTAAACCAGCACGCTTATCTCGCGCGATGTGTGAATCGCACGTGCAAAGCGCCTGAATGCGCCACCGTGGCGTCCAGCGCCCCCTCTGCGGCGTGGCGGACCGCATGCGATGATCAGGCGCCCGAATGGAATTGCGCCGCATGCTTCTGGGCCTGCACCACGTCGCCATCATCGCTTCCCACTACCCGCGTTCGCGACGCTTCTACAGCGAGATCCTGGGCCTGCGCATCGTGCACGAGGTCTACCGCCAAGCGCGCGATTCGTGGAAGCTCGACCTCGCCCTACCCGATGGCACGCAGCTGGAACTGTTCTCTTTCCCCGCGCCACCACCGCGGCCGAGCCGGCCCGAGGCACAGGGCCTTCGTCACCTCGCCTTTCGCGTCGAAGACCTCGATGCCGCCGTCGCTCGCCTGGTCGATGCGGGCGTGCCTTGCGAACCGATTCGCGTGGACGAGTACACCGGCCTCCGCTTCACTTTCTTCGCCGACCCCGACGATCTGCCACTGGAGTTGTACGAAACCGTGTAATCCGGTCGAGTATCGATACACAAACGAGTGCGACCCTGCTTGCTTTCTTTGGCGGCTACGCAACCTCACAAAAAAGTGTCGTAAAACCGTTAATCGATGCTCAATCGCGCTTGAACCGCTCCCCTGTTGAAACGTGTCATGTGCGCCGGGGCTTGCCCCGTCGACCCATGCGTTTCAATAGGAGCAAGGCAATGCAACAGCATCGACCCCGCCGTTGTCGTCTGGCAATCGTCGCGGCATCCCTGGCATGTACGTTCAACGCAACGGCGCAGACGCCGGCGCAGACGCCAAAGACCCTGGACAGCGTCACCGTCACCGGCACCCGGATCAAGAGCAAGACCATGACCGCCACCAGCCCGGTGATGGAGATAGACGCAGAAGCCTTCAAGGAGACGGGGGCGACGCGGGTGGAAGACCTGGTAAACCAGTATCCGCAGTTGAGCTCCGAGTTCGATGGCTTCACCAACAATGGCGCCAATACCTATGCCACGGTGTCGCTACGAGACCTCGGTCCCCAGCGCACCCTGTCGCTGATCAACGGCCGCCGCCTGCCGATCGGCATCGGCGACACCAGCGATTTGACCATCGTGCCGCCGGCGCTGCTGAAGCGCGTCGACGTGCTCACCGGTGGCGCCTCGGCGGTCTACGGCTCGGACGCGGTAGCCGGCGTGGTCAACTTCGTGCTGAACGACGAATTCGAAGGCATCAGGGCCAATGTCGGCTATAGCGGCTACCAGCATCGCAACGACAACGCCTATATGCGCCAGCTCCACGACAAATCCGGCTATGCCTATCCGCAGGGCAACTCGGGCCTGGACGGGATCGCGCGCAATCTCGACCTGGCGATTGGCGGCGCCTTCGGCGAGCGTGGCCACGCGATGGGCTGGCTGACCTGGCGCAAGAACGAGGCCCTGTCCCAGGACCGTCGCGACTACTCCAGTTGTGCGCTCAACGCCGCAGGCAATGCCTGCGGTGGCTCGGCCACGTCCGATCCACCGACCTTCTTCTACATCGATGGCGCGGCTGGCAATGGCTACGCGCACCTGGCGCCGGATGGCCATTGGCTGCGCGGCGCGGCGCGGCCGTACAACTACGCGCCCTCGAATTTCTACCAGCGCCCGGACGAACGCTTTACCGCGGGCTTCGCCTTGAAATACGAGATCGTGCCGCAGTTCCAGCCGTATATCGAAGGCATGTTCGTCAACCACAAGAGCACGGTGCAGATCGCGCCCAGTGGGACGTTCTTTGCCGATGACCTGAAAATGTCCTGCCAGGATCCGCTGGTGGGCAGCCTGTGCAAGGACCTTGGCCTGCGCGGCCCGGCGCTGACGATGAACGTGGGCAAGCGCAACGTGGAGGGCGGCCCGCGCGTCCAGAATTACGAGACGCAGGCGTTCCGGCTCGTCACCGGTGCGCGCGGCGACCTCAATGAGCGCTGGTCGTATGACGCCTATTTCCTCTATGCGCGCAACAGCACCGGTGAAAATACGCGCAACGACTTTCTCAAGGACCCCCTGCTCGATGCGCTGCGTGGCTGTCCGCCGGGTTCTTTCCGTGGCTGCCTGCCCTACAACGTCTGGGTCCCGGGCGGCGTCACGCCCGCCGCGGCCGCTGCGCTGACGGGCACCGGCGTGCGCGACTGGTCGACCACGCTCAAGGTCTTGTCCGGGTATGTCAGCGGCGACACTGGCTGGGCCTTGCCCACGGCTGCCGGCGAGACGTTCAAGATAGTCGGCGGCATGGAATGGCGCAGCCAGATGTACAGCGTCGTGTCCGATACCCAGACGCGACTCGGCCGCTATGCAGGCAGCGGTGGGCCGCGGCCAGACGTGCGCGGCAGCTACAACGTCACCGAAGTATTCCTCGAAGGCGCGCTGCCGCTTGTGGTGGGCGCCGGCGCGCTCGATCGCCTCGGCACCGACCTGGGGTATCGCTATTCGGACTACTCCACTTCCGGCGGCGTCAGCACCTACAAGGTCGGGCTGAGCGCGGACCTGTTCGACAACCGGCTGCACTTGCGCGGTGGCTGGAACCGCGCCATTCGGGGTCCGGGCGTCGTTGAGCTGTTCAGGCCGATGACCACTTCGCTGTGGAGCGGCAGCGATCCATGCGCCGGTGCCAGGCCCGAGTTCACCCAGGCACAATGCCAACGCACGGGGGCCCTTGCCGCACAGTACGGCTCAATCCCGACTTCGTCGGCATCGCAATACAACCAACTGGCCGGTGGCAATACGGCGCTGAAGCCGGAAACCGCCGATACCTGGAGCATCGGCGCGGCCTTCTCCCCGCTCAACAATCTCGACCTGAGCCTGGACTACGCCCAGATCCGCATCCGCGACACCATCAGCTCGATCGGCGCCTCCAACATCCTGCGCAATTGCGGCCTCACTGGCCTGGCCTCGCTTTGCTCGGAGGTCAAGCGCCACCCAATGAGCGGCGATTTGTGGCGCGGCGATAGCGCGGTGGGTAGCGGCTATGTCCGCAATGTCACTGGCAACTTCGGCAACGCCTATTATCGTGGCCTGGACTTCAGCGCCAGGTATCGCTTGCCCGTGGGCCCAGGCAGCCTGATGGCGGACTTCGTGGGCACCTATCTACTGCAGCAAGAGATCGAACCGATCCCGGGCGTGCCCAGCGCAACCTACGACTGCGTCGGCATCATCAATGCGTCCTGCAATTCGCCCAGGTGGCGGCATGTCGCCAACCTGCGCTACACCTGGGACGATTATTCACTCGGGGTGCGCTGGCGTTACCGCGGCAAGGTGGCCTACCGCGAAAACGACGGCAGCGCCGGCAAGGCCGATCACATCCTGGCGGGCAACGGCGGCATCGCCGCAGCCAACTACTTCGACCTCAATGGTTCGGTTCGCTTCGGCGACAACTGGGAATGGACCGCGGGCGTCAACAACGTCTTCGACCGCGCCCCACCGCTGGTCGGCCAGGCCCTGGCAGGCAACGGCAATTCGCCCGGCGGCTACGACCCTGCCGGCCGTTACCTGTTCACCAGCCTGAGCTACCGCTACTGACCGTACCCCGTGGCCGGCCCGCCGATGCGTGCCGGCCACGGGCAGCGCCGGGGAGCGCGCCTGGTTTCCGTACTCGCCCGAATGGGTATACAGTCCGGCCATCGCCCGGCGCCATTGCCGGGCCTAGCGAACGCCCTGGGAGGGGACTCATGCGCATACTTCGCCACGCTCTGCTGCTCGCACTGCCGCTGCTCGGCCTCGGCTTCGCCGCCAGCGCCGCCGACACCGGCGGCCATTCCGCCGCCGGCCGCTGGAAGACCATCGACGACAAGACCGGCAAGGTGAAGTCGATCGTGGAGATCAGCCAGGCGGCCAACGGCACGCTCAGCGGCAAGGTCGTGGAGATCCTGCAGTCCGATCGCGGCCCCAATCCGGTGTGCGACAAGTGCGACGGCGAGCGCAAGAACAAGCCGGTCAAGGGCATGACGATCCTTTGGAACCTCAAGGCCGACGACGCCAGCAACTGGTCCGGCGGCACCATCCTCGATCCGGCCAACGGCAAGACCTACAAGTCCAAGCTGGAACTGCAGCCGGGTGGGCAGAAGCTGGATGTCTCCGGCTGCGTGATGTTTATCTGCCGCGCGCAGACCTGGGTTCGCGAATAAGGCGGCGGTTTCGCCGCGCGCCGCTCCCGGCGCGGTTTCGATCCACACGACCCGGCCCCGGCCGGGTCGTTCGTGTGTGCCATGCGATAATCCCAGGTCCCCGCGCAACGCCAGGCCCCCATGTCCCGCACCGCCCTCGTCACCACCGCCCTGCCCTACGCCAATGGCCCGCTGCACCTGGGGCACCTGGTGGGCTACATCCAGGCCGACATCTGGGTGCGCGCCCGGCGCCTGCGCGGCGACAAGACCTGGTTCGTCTGTGCCGACGACACCCATGGCACGCCCATCATGCTGGCCGCCGAAAAGGCCGGGGTCACGCCGGAAGTGTTCATCGCCGGCATCCAGGCCAGCCACGAACGTGACTTCGCTGCCTTTGGCGTGGCCTTCGACCACTACGACTCGACCAATTCCAGCGCCAACCGTGAACTGACCGAGGCGTTCTACCAGCGCCTGGAGGCCGCCGGCCACATCGGCCGGCGCTCGGTGGCACAGTTCTACGATCCGGCCAAAGGCATGTTCCTGCCGGACCGCTACATCAAGGGCATCTGCCCGAACTGCGGCAGCGCCGACCAGTACGGTGACAACTGCGAAGTCTGCGGCGCCACCTATGCACCGACCGACCTGAAAGAGCCCAAGTCGGTGATTTCCGGCGCCACGCCGGAGCTGCGTGATTCGGAGCATTTCTTCTTCGAGGTCGGGCGCTTCGAGGGCTTCCTGCGCGAGTGGCTGGCCGGCGATGTCGCCCTGCCCGGGGTCAAGGCCAAGCTGATGGAATGGCTCGACGCCGAAGGCGGACTGCGCGCGTGGGACATCTCGCGCGACGCGCCCTATTTCGGCTTCCAGATCCCGGGTCATCCGAACAAATACTTCTACGTCTGGCTGGATGCGCCGATCGGCTACCTGAGCAGTTTCAAGACCTTGTGCGCGCAGATCGGCGAAGACTTCGAGCAGCACCTCGCCGCCGGCAGCGCCACCGAACTGCACCACTTCATCGGCAAGGACATCGTCAACTTCCACGGCCTGTTCTGGCCGGCGGTACTGCACGGCAGCGGCCATCGCGCGCCCACGCGCCTGCACGTCAACGGCTACCTCACCGTGGACGGCGCCAAGATGTCCAAGTCGCGCGGCACCTTCGTGATGGCGCGCACCTACCTCGACGTCGGGCTGGAGCCCGAAGCACTGCGCTACTACTTCGCCGCCAAGTCTTCCGGCGGCGTGGACGACCTGGACCTCAACCTGGGCGACTTCATCGCGCGGGTCAACGCCGACCTGGTCGGCAAGTTCGTCAACCTGGCCAGCCGCTGCGCCGGCTTCATCAGCAAGCGCTTCGACGGCCGCCTGGCTGCCGAACTGCCCGACCGCGCGCAGTACGACCGTTTCGTCGCGGCGATGGCGCCGATCCGCGAAGCCTACGAGCACAATGACGCGGCCAGCGCGATCCGCCAGGCGATGGCGCTGGCCGACGAGGCCAACAAGTACATCGACGAGAACAAGCCGTGGGTGGTTGCCAAGCAGGAAGGCGCCGACGCCCAATTGCAGGCCATCTGCACCCAGGGCCTGAACCTGTTCCGCCTGCTGGTGGCCGCGCTCAAGCCGATCCTGCCGCGCACCAGCGCCGAGGCCGAAGCCTTCCTGTCCGCACCGATGACCAGTTGGGAAGACATTTCCCAGCCGCTGGCCGACGGCCATGTCATCCAGCCCTACACCGCCCTGTTCACCCGAATCGACCCGAAACTGATCGACGCCATGACCGACGCCTCCAAGGACACCCTCGCCGCCGCAGCCGCACCTGTGGGAGCACCTGTAGGAGGGGCATCAGCCCCGACAGCATCCGCAGCCAAAAAGCCCGCCGCACCCGAGCAAACAGCCAACGCCGCTACCCCCCATATCGGCATCGAAGACTTCGCCAAGCTCGACCTGCGCATCGGCAAGGTACTGGCCTGCGAGTTCGTCGAAGGCTCGGACAAGCTGCTGCGCTTCGAACTGGATGCCGGCGAGCTCGGCAAGCGCCAGATCTTCTCCGGCATTCGCGGCAGCTACGGTGAACCGGAAAAGCTGGTGGGCCGCAATGTCGTGTTCATCGCCAACCTGGCGCCGCGCAAGATGCGCTTCGGCCTGAGCGAGGGCATGATTCTTTCGGCCGGTTTCGACGGCGGCGCACTGGCGCTGCTGGATGCCGACGCCGCTGCGCAGCCGGGCATGCCGGTGCGCTGAGGCGTGCCAGTTGCGCACGTTTCGCGTGCGCGATGCCTGATCGAGCTGCGCAGCCTTTCGCCACGCCATGAACCGCTCAACTACTGACCTGGTCGAACGCCTCGACCGCCTGTTGCCGCAAACCCAATGCGGCCAGTGCGGTTTCGACGGCTGCCGGCCGTATGCCGAAGCAATGGCGCGCGGCGAGGCCGGGATCGACCATTGTCCGCCGGGCGGCGATGCGGGCGCGCGGGCGTTGGCGGCGCTGTTGCAGGTGCCTGTGCTACCTTATGACCGCAGCCGTGGCGAGCACAAGGTGCCGCAGGTGGCGTGGATCGTGGAGGCCGATTGCATTGGTTGCACCAAGTGCATCCAGGCGTGTCCTGTGGATGCGATCGTTGGGGGTTCGAAGCATATGCATACGGTGATCGCGCCTTTGTGTACGGGGTGCGAGTTGTGTGTGCCGGTGTGTCCTGTGGACTGTATTGAGCTTCGTGTCGTTTGATTTTTTACGTGCGGCATTCGGGGGCAGGCCCTTTCCCGGACACGCCGTGAATACGTCCTTGTAGGCTAATCAGCGACATCCATGTCGCCGATTGTCCGGGAAAGGGCCTGCCCCCGAATGCCCGATGGTTCAACGTGGTTTGTGGGAGAGAAAAGCGCCCTCATCCGCCCCTGTCGGGGCACCTTCTCCCGCAAAGCAGGAGAAGGACGGCTGGCATCTACGCGATCTGATTTGGCCGGTTACGCAATCTTTCTGGAGCAAAGCCCCCCTTCTGTTAAGGGGGGCGCGCCGAAGGCGCGGGGGATAGGCAAGGCAGAAGTGGGGCCCGAAGTTTGCGCAGCAAACTTTGGGGGCGCAGCCCGCGTAGCGGGATGTGCTACGCCGCGGGGGATAGGCGAGGCAGAGCCAAGCCGAACATTGCAAAGCAATGTTCGGTGGCTCCTGCCCGCAACGCGGGCAGGAGCCAGGCGGCGATCTTAGATCGCCGCAGTAATGACGATCTCGATCTTCCAGTCCGGGCAGGCGAGCTTGGCCTCTACGGTGGCGCGTGCCGGGGTGAAGCCGGGGGCGACCCATTCGTCCCAGACTTCGTTCATCGCCGCGAAGTCGCTGATGTCGGCCAGGAAGATCTCCGCGCGCAGGATCTTGGTCTTGTCGCTGGCGCCCAAGGCGAGCAGGCGGTCGATTTCGGCCAGTACTTGGCGGGTCTGGCCCTTGATGTCGGCGCTGGGGTCTTCGGCGATCTGGCCGGCGAGATAGCACACGCCGTGGTGGACGGTCATTTCCGACATCCGTGGGCCGGTTTCGTATCGTTGCAACATCAGCATTCCTCGGTCGACAAGTCGTTTGCATTGTCACGCGTTCGGCGTGAGCGTGCAGCCTGGGGGCCACGCGCCAGGCGCAGGCCGCTCCATATCAGCCAGGCGACGATCAGGGCGATCGCGCTTTTCTGGCCCAGGCCGCGCGGGCCCAGCCGCAGCACGGCGTGGGTAATCAGGACGGCGAAGGCCACGCCGCCGAGCCAGAGCGCCGGGGCGGCGTGTGTGCGCCAGTGGGGGTCGGCACGCAGCTGCCAGGATTGCAGCAGGACCGCGGCGATCACGCACAGGAAGGCGGCCTGCGCGGCTACCAGGTGCACCGACAAGGCGGCGGCCGGGGCGTACTGCGGCAGGTAGCTGTCGCCGATGGCCACGGTCGCCAGGCCTAGTGCGGCGCTCCAGAACAGGCCCAGCACGACGCCGCTGCGTGCCGCCGGGGCCAGGCTGGCCTGCAACGCCAGCGCCTGGAGCGACATGGACAGTGCCAGCAGGCAATAAGCCACGCGCAGTGACAGGCCATAGGGGCCGTGCAGGTAGGCACTCAGTTGCGCCTGGGTCCAGGACAGGTCGCTGCGCAGCAGTTGCAGCACCAGCACCCAGGCCAAGAAGGCGCAGCCGGCCGCCGTGGCCAGGGCGCCAGTGCGCGTGATCCAGGATGGCCAGGCCGGCGAATCTGACACTGGGCTCAACGACATCGGTTTTCCTCCTGCGCGCCGTGGATGGACACATCCGCCTGGGCGATGTTGGCTTTATGATGCGCGCCTGCCGCGGGCGCGCCAATGTTTCGCCTCGGCCGATCGCCCCGTACCCTCCGCCCTTCACCTTCCGCCCGCGCTCCTGCCACGACGATGCCCGCGACCTTGTTGAAGGAACGCCGGATGCGTGGGTTGCCGCTGCTGCAGGCGCTTGGTTCTTCTGCTGCTGTACCACGAGATTGCCGCCCATGACGGATACCGCCGCCAAGTCTGCCCCGCACGCCGGCTGGCGACGCGCCGTGCCGGTCGTCGTCAGCCTGGTCATCCTGGCGATGGCATTGCGGGCGTTGTCGGCGGAATTCAGTACCCACGGCTACGCCGCGATCCGCCACGCCTTCCATGGCATCGGCGTGCGCCAGGTGGTGCTGACCCTGGTACTGGGCTTGAGCAGTTATGCCTGCCTGGTGTTGTTCGATGCGATCGGCTTGCAACGCAGTGGCCGGCAATTGCATCCAGCACGCATCGCCATCACCGCGTTCCTGGCCCACACCGTCGGCCAGACCCTGGGGTTCGCCGCGCTCACCGGCGGTGCGGTGCGCCTGCGTGGTTATGGCCGGGTCGGCTTGACCTTGGGCGAGATCGGCCAGGTGGTGTTGATCAGCACGCTCGGCTTCGTCTTCGGCGCCTGGGTATTGCTGGGCCTGGCGCTGGCGTTGGAGCCGGCGGCCGCGGCGCTGGCGTTGCCGGTGAGCCCGGCGACGGTCGAGGGGATGGGCATCGGTTTGCTGGTAGGGTTCGTGGCGATGCTGGTGGCGGTCGGGCGCAAGGGCCGCACGCTGGCGATCAGGGCGCACACCCTGTGGTTGCCGGATTACCGCACCGTGCTCGGCGTGACCGTGCTCAGCGTGATCGAGCTCGGACTGGCCAGCGGCGCGCTGTACGTGCTGCTGCCGCCGATCCCAGGCACTGGCTATGTCGGCTTCGTCGGCCTGTACCTGGTCGCGGTGGTGGCCGGCCTGCTATCCACGGTGCCGGCCGGGCTGGGCGTGTTCGAGTGGAGCCTGCTCAAGCTGCTGCCGGGGGTGGCGCCGGCGGCGCTGCTGGCGGCCGCACTGGTCTATCGCGTCACCTACTACGTGTTCCCGATGCTGCTGGCCACGTTGATGGCGGCGGCCTCGGGCCTGCGCCGGCCGATGTCGCGCGGCACCGTGGCCGCGCGCGCGGCCTGGCTCACGCTGCGGCCCTGGCTGCCGCAGGTCATCGCCATTGCGGTGTTCGCGATCGGCGCGGCGCTGGTCATCGAGGGCACCCTGCCGATGCCGCGCCGCTGGGAAGGCGTGGCGCCTTTGCCGCTGGTGGAAACCTCGCACCTGCTGGCCAGTCTCGGCGGCGTGGCGCTGCTGCTGATCGGCCAAGGCCTGCAACGCCGCAGCCATGCCGCCTGGGTGTTGGCCCTGGCGATCTGCGTCGCCTTGCCGCTGCCGGCCTGGTTGCGCGGCGGCCATGTGCCGGTAGCCCTGAGCGCGCTGCTGGTAGCGCTGGCGCTGTGGGTGTCGCGGCGCGAGTTCTACCGCGAAGGCGCACTGCTGGACGAGGCCTGGTCGTGGCCATGGCTGCGCAACCTCGGGCTGGTGCTGGTGGCCACGGTGTGGCTGCTGTTCTTCGTCTACAGCCACGTCGAATACCAGCGCGAGCTGTGGTGGCAGTTCGCGACCTCGGCCAATGCCCCGCGTGCGCTGCGCGCGTTGCTGCTGGTGGCGGTGGCGGTGATCGCCTTCGGGCTGGCGCGCCTGCTGCACAGTACGCGGCGGCCGCTGCCGCCGGCCGACGACGCCGCGTTGGCCTCGCTGGCGCCGATCCTGGCGCAGTGCGGCGATACCCAGGCCTGCCTGGTCCTCACCGGCGACAAGGCATTGCTGCGCGATGAAGCCCAGCGCGGCTTTGCAATGATGCAACGCTACGGCGGCTCGCTGATCTCGATGGGCGACCCGGTCGGGCCGCCGGAGGTCGTACGCGGCTTGATCTGGCGCTTCCGCGAGGAAGCCGACCGCCTCGGCCTGCGCCCGGTGTTCTACCAGGTCGGCGACCAGCACTGGCAGACCTATCTCGATCTCGGCCTGACCCTGGTCAAACTGGGCGAGGAAGCCGTGGTGCCGATCGCCGGCTTCCAGCTCGAAGGCAAGGAGCGCGCCGAACTGCGCCAGGCCTTCAACCGCGGCAAGCGCAGCGGCCTGAGCTTCCGCATGCTGGCGCCGGCTGAAGTGCCCGCGTACCTGCCGCGCCTGGAGGAGATTTCGCGGCAGTGGCTGGAAGACAAGGCCGGCGAGGAAAAAGGGTTCTCGCTTGGCAGTTTCGACGACGCGTATCTCAGCCGCTTCCCGGTCGCGGTGATCGAACATGAAGGCCGCATCGTTGCCTTCGCCAACCTGTGGTGTGCACCGGCGGGTGGCGAGCTGTCGGTGGACCTGATGCGGCACGTCGACGAAGCCCCCAAGGGCACCATGGACTACCTGTTCGTCGAGCTGTTCCTGTGGGGTGCCGCGCAGGGCTACCAGCGCTTTTCGCTGGGCATGGCGCCGCTGTCCGGCCTGGCCCAGCACCGCCTGGCCGGGCGCTGGAACCGCTTCGGCAATGTCGTGGCCCGCCATGGCGAGCGCTTCTACGGCTTCAGCGGGCTGCGCCGATTCAAGTCCAAGTTCTCGCCGCTGTGGCGCCCGCGCTACCTGGTGGCACCGGGCGGCATGCACCTGCCCGCGGCGCTGCTCGATGTGACCCGCCTGATCTCGCTGGAACCGCGCCGCCGCGAGCGCGATTGAAACGCCGCGATCAACGCGGCGGGGTGGCCTTCAACTCGCGCAGGATGATCTGTGCCAGCGCGGCGTAGTCGCCCTTGAAGTGATGGTCGCCAGGCAGCGGGAAGCGCCGTACCTGGTTGGCGCGCAACTGCGGGCACAAGGTGTCCGGGTCGCCTTCGCCATAGATGCACAACGTGCGCGCCGGGTCGAGCTTGGCGATCTCCGGCGCGATCGGCAGGCCGTCGTTGTTGGCGCCGAGCCAGTTGCTGACATGGAACTCGTAGTCGGCCAGCTTGCCGACCGAGAGCAAGGCGGTCATGGCTACATGCTCGCCGGTGCTGGCGGGCAGGTGCGGGATGGCCGCGGGCAATACATCGGCGCCCTGCGAGAAGCCGATCAACACCACGTTCGGCCGTTGCCAGCGGTGCGAGTAGAAGCGTGCAATGCGGTCCAGGTCGGCGGCAAAGCCGGCCGGCGTTCGTTCACTCCAGAAATAACGCAGCGAATCCACGCCAACCACCGGGATACCGGCCTCGGCCAACTTGGCCGCCACCTGCTTGTCGAGTCCGGCCCAGCCGCCATCGCCGGACACGAAGATCGCGAACGTATCACCCTGCCCACTCGCCGCCACCTCCACCACCGGCAACCCCTCAAGGTCGGCAGGTGGCGGCGGCAGGCTGACGCCGCGCTGGCTGCCCAGTGAACGCACCGCCGCGCGCAGGCCGGGCAACAGCTCGCCCCCGGTTGCGCGCGCAAGCACGCGCGCCTGCGCCACGCTGGCGACGAAATCGGTGGCCGCGGGCTTTTCACAACGCGCACCCGCCACTGCCGCAGCCGCCAGCCAGGGCACCGGCAACTTCGCCGGCTGCAACGCGCCCGCCTGGCCTACGCCCGTCCCGCAAATCGCGCGTGTCGGCACCGCGGCCGGGCACAGATCGTCGGTGACCACGCCGGCCAGCACATAGGCCGGCGCCTGCGCGGCCACCGCATAAGCCAGCGCCGAACCCTCGCCATCGCCCACCAGCAGCGGCAGCCGGTAGGTCGGGATATGCAGATAGGCCTGCAGGTAGCGCGAGAAATTCTCCACGTCGCCGGAACCGAACACGCACTTGCCGGCGTCCTTGGCCAGCACCCGGTACAGGTGCGCGGTATCGATCACCGCCACCAGCGCCCCGTCTTCGCGCAACGCCTGCACCTGGCGCTGGCGCGCATCGGCATCGCGCCCGGCGCCGGCAAACCACAGCACTACCCGCTGCGGCTCGCCTTGCGGCTGCAGCACCGGGATGTTCTCGAAACGGCCGTGCGAGACCTGCTCGGGCGCGGCGGCCGGTGCGGCCAGGGCAGCGGGGCCGAGCAGCGCCAGCGCGCTAGGAAGGAATCGGAACACGTCACGAAGAGGCATGGGAGCGCTTCAATCCACAGGGTCGGGATGCACCGCGGCGATGCGCGATACGGGAATTATTCGGCATCGGGATGCCGCTGTTGCCACAGCGCCAGCGCCTGGCGATACCGCGCCACTTCCTCGGCGTACAGGTCATACACGCACAGCGGGCAACCGCTGTCACAGCACTCATTCGGCGCCGGCTCGACCGGCGCCTGCGGGCGCGGATCATGGTCAGGGTCGGCGGCAGGCTGCGGCATGGCGAGGAATGAGAGCGACACCGGCACATTCTAGCCAGTCATGGGGTGCACGCCGTGATCGCGGGCCGATCCCTCAGCCAATCGCCCGCTGCAGATTGGCCCGGGCCTGCGCGTCACAGCGCCCATGGAACCAATCGCTGAGGAAAATCCGTGGCATCGCCAACACCGCGCGCAGGAATCGGCGCCGGTTGATCCGGTACAGGAACGCCGGCACGCGGTCGCGATACTCCTCGGCGATCGCCTGGTCGTAGGCGTCGAACTGCGCCGGCGGTGCGGCCAGGATCGCCATGTCGCAATCCAGCAGCAGCGCCGCTTCGGCATCCACATCCTGGGGCCGCAACTGGCCATGGCGGGCGGTGAGCAGGATCAGCGCGGCGATGCGCTCGATATCCAGGTCCGCCTGTGGCCACCAGCGTGCCAGGCTTGCGCGCGCCAGATCGGCCGAGCGTGCTTCGTTATCGCTGCGCCCCGGCTCGTACACCGCATCGTGGAACAGCAACGCCAGGGCGGTTTCGCGCGGCTGCCGCCAGCCGGGCCCGGCGGCGACGGCGGCGTAGTGCTGCATCACCGCTTCGATATGGCCCCAGTGGTGGTAGGCACGCGGCGGCGTGGCGTAGGCATCGTGCAGCTCGCGCCACTGCGCGGGGTCCAGGTGCAGCGGCACGATGTCCTGGAGCGGGCGCGTATCCATGCGCGCAGCCTAGCCGTCGGCGGCGGCGCCGCCAAGCGGCTCAGGCATGTAGCGGCCAGCAGCCCTCTTCGCGGTACAGCCGCTCACCGCGCACGCTGCGCAACAGCCACAGCGCGTCGGCCTGCCAGGCCAGCGGGGTGGCGAGCGGTTGCTCGGCAATTTCATCGCGGTCATAGAGCAAGGTGATATGCGGGGTGAAGCGCGCGTCGCCCTGCAATTGCTCGCGGATCAATGCATCGGCCAAGGCGCGATGCAGGGCGTGCACGCCGGCGGTATTGCTGTCATTTCCCAGCGCCACCGCCGGCAAATCGCGACGTTGGCCGCCGAAGCTGGCCACGCGATCGAATGCCAGTGCGAACGGCGCGATGCGCAGGTGCTCCGCCGCGCGTTGCGCGCGTGCCAGCAACGAGGGCGGCAGGCCGGCGTACTGGCCCAGGTAGTGCAGGGTGACGTGCAGACGCTCGGCCGATACCAGGCGAGCGCCCGGGCGCTGCGCGACCAGGGCTTCGGCGGTGCTGCGCGCGGCCTGCACCACCGCCGCAGGCGGGCGCAGGGCGAAGAACAGGCTTTCGGTCGGTCGCGCTGGGCCAAAGCCGAGGCTCAGTTGCGCTTCGGCCGATGAGAGATAGAGGAACTGTCGGCTCATCCGATGACGCGGCACGGCTGCAGGCAGGGGGGGCGCGGATACTAGCAGAGCGTGCCGAAGCGATGTCGGCGCAGGCGCCTGTGTTTTGCCGCAGTGCCGCAAAACCACTTATCCGCCCGCTGCGCCACTTGCCCGCAACAGGCATACACTGCGCTTAGCCCATGGGCGACGGTGCGACCGTCGCGGGAGATGCAGATGGCCACGCTGCTTTCGCTTGTGCTCGCCGCGGCGACAACGGCCGCCCCTCCCGTTCCCGCGCAACCGCCGCCGCAGGTACAGGCCGCGGCCACCTCGTTGCGCAGCGACAGCCTCGCCGACCCGGTGCAACTTGCCAGCACGACCACCGCCGCCGCGCCGTTGCTGCCACCGCCCACCCCGCAACAACTGCTTGCCGTGCCGCCCGAGCTGCGACGCCTGCTGCGCGCGAAGGTACCGCTCCGGGGATCGCAGGACGAGCGCCTGCGCGCGCTGGTGCACCTGATCTTCGATGAAGACGCATTGGCGTTGCGCTACGAGACCGACGCCACCCACACCGTCGCCGAGACCTATGCCCAGGGCAGCGCCAACTGCCTGTCCTTCACCCTGTTCTTCGTTGCGCTTGCGCGCGAGGCCGGCATCAATGCACGCGCCCAGGAGGTCGGCCAGGTACTCAGTTGGTGGCAGGACCAGCGCACCATCTACAACTTCGGCCATGTCAACGCCCAGGTCCGCATCGATGGGCGTACCGGCACCGTCGACCTGGATGCCAGCGTGCTGATGGACCGCCGTGGGCCCAAGGTGATCAGCGACGAACGCCTGTTCGCGCACTACTACAACAACCGTGGCAGCGAGCTGATGGCCGCCAGCCAGAACGCCGCGTCGCGGGTGTACTACGAGCAGGCACTGAAGATGGATGCCACCCTGCCCAACATCTGGAACAACATCGGTGTCCTCGACGCCCGCGAAGGCGACCTGAAAGCGGCCGCTGCCGCCTATGCGCAGGCGCTGCAACTGAACCCGGCGCATGTGGCCACGCTGTCCAACTCGGTCAACCTGTATCGGCGCCTGGGCGACAACGCCGGCGCCGACGCCATCCTGCGCCAGTTGGAGCAGATCCGCGCGGTCGATCCGTTCTACCAGTTCATGCTGGGCCGCCAGGCAGAGAGCGAGGGTCATTACGACCGCGCCATCAGCCATTACCGGCGCGCGGTGGATCTATACCCCAGCGCGCACCAATTCCACTTCGGCCTGGCCCGGGTCTATTTCCTGCTCGGCAACAGCCGCCTGGCTGAACGGGAAATGCGCCGCGCGCGCGATCTCGGGCCCGAAGACGACCGCAGCCGCTACCAGGCCAAGCTTGAAGGCCTGCGGCGGCTGGAGCGCGCCGGCGACCTGTCCTCGCGCTGAGGCGGCGGAAAGCACTTTCCCGCGCTTGCAACGGGCACCCGTGGCGCGAGCTGGGCATCATGGCGCCCTCCCCCAACGAGCGCCTGCCATGGTTGATTCCCACGCCGCGACCCCTTCGGTCCTGTTCACGCCGACCCAACTGGGCGATATCACGCTGGCCAACCGCCTGGTGATGGCGCCCCTCACGCGCAACCGCGCGCTTGCCGGGCAAGTCCCCAACCCGTTGGCGATCGAGTACTACGCGCAGCGCGCCAGCGCCGGCCTGATCGTCGCCGAAGGCACGCAGATCAACGTGCTTGGCCAGGGTTACCTCGACACCCCAGGCATCTACACCGACGCGCAGATTGAAGGCTGGAAGGCGGTCACCGCGGCCGTGCATGCGCGCGGCGGGCGCATCGTGGTGCAACTGTGGCATGTAGGGCGCATTTCCCACACCAGCCTGTTGCCGCCCGGCCAGGTGCCGGTAGCGCCCAGCGCGCTTCGCGCCCACGCCAAGACGTTTACCGCGCAAGGTTTCGAGGATGTTTCCGAACCGCGTGCGTTGGGCATCGAAGAGATCCCGGCGCTGGTCGCCGATTACGTGCGCGCCGCGCGCAACGCGATCGCGGCAGGCTTCGACGGCATCGAGCTGCATGCGGCCAACGGCTATCTGATCGACCAGTTCCTGCGCGACGGCAGCAACCACCGCGAGGATGCCTACGGTGGCAGCGTCGAGAATCGTAGCCGCTTGTTGGTAGAGGTCACGCAGGCCATTGCCGCCGAGATCGGTGCCGGCCGTACCGGCGTGCGGCTGTCGCCGGTGACGCCGGTCAACGACGCCCACGACAGCCACCCACAGGCGCTGTTCGAGCATGCGGTCGAGCGCCTGGATGCCATCGGCGGGCTGGCCTTCATCCACGTCATCGAGGGCGCCACGGGCGGCGCGCGCGACGTGGCGCCGTTCGACTTTGCCGCACTGCGGGCGAAGTTCCGCGGCCCCTGGATTGCCAACAACGGATACGACAAGGCCATGGCCGAGCACGCGATCACCTCAGGCTATGCCGACGCGGTGGCCTTCGGTCGCGCCTACATCGCCAATCCCGACCTGGCCGAACGGCTGCGCCTGGACGCCCCGCTCAACCCGCTCGACGCCGCCACGCTCTACGGCGGTGGAGCGAAGGGCTATACGGATTATCCGACGCTGGCGCAGGGCGCGTAGCGCTTTCACTGCTGCAGCTTGCCGCGAAGTCGAGCGCCTGCACGCGCGCGTGCAGGACGCTTGCTACGATCGCCCTACCCCGCGAAGGACCCTCCCATGCCCGCATTCGCCCGGTTCGCTCGTACCCGCGCACTCGTCCTGGCACTCGCCCTGGGCCTGCCGACCACCGTCCTCGCTGTCCCCACCTGGGGCGCGCGCCAGTCCAGTCCGGCCAGTACGTCGCCAGCGGACCTCAAGCCGGGTGAATGGATCTGGGGCGGCGTGAGCAAGGGCTGGGGGCCGATGGCGGTAATCGTCAGCCTGACCGAGCAGCGCGCCTATGCGTATCGCAACGGCATCCTGATCGGCGTGACCACCATCTCCAGCGGCAAGGCCGGCTACGAGACGCCCACTGGCGTGTTCACCATCCTGCAGAAGGACAAGGATCACCGCTCCAATATCTACAACAGTGCGCCGATGCCCTACCAGCAGCGGCTGACCTGGGGCGGGGTCGCGCTGCATGCCGGCGGCCTGCCGGGCTATCCCGAGTCACATGGCTGCGTGCACCTGCCCACGGAATTTGCGCGGCTGCTGTTCGAGAACTCGAACATGGGCATGGTGGTGGTGGTCGCCCAGGCGGGGGTCGATAGCGAGGACGTGGTGCATCCACGCGCGGTCAGCCCGATCGATCCGCTCACCGGCGCCGAACGACCGCTGCTGCCGTTGGGCGACGGCCAGGCCTATACCTGGCAGCCGTTGTCCTCGCCCAGCGGGCCGGTGTCGATGGTGATGAGTACGGCCGACCAGCAACTGTTGGTATTCCGCAATGGCGTGGAGATCGGCCGGGCGCGCATCGCCCTGCGTGATGCGCAATCGCCGGTGGGCACCCAGGCCTTCATCGTCGGCCAGGGTTTCCTGCCGGGCGAACTGCCGGGCTTGCCGGGCCAGCGCATGCCGAACTGGATGCGTATCGGTATTCCTGGCGAGGCCGACGCGGGCCGGGCGCTGGAAGCGGACACGGTCGGCCGGCTGCAGGTGCCCGCCGGCTTCCTGGCCAATGTGCTGCCGTTGCTGACGCCCGGCGTGGTGCTGGTCGCCACGGACCAGCCGATCCTGCCCGAGACCACCAATGCCCCGGTGCAGGTGCTCGATTCCGACCCGCCCGAGACGCCGCGCTGAGCGCTCAGGCCTTGCGCAGGTACATCGTCTTCAACACCAGGCCCTTGATCTTGTCCGAGTGGCCTTCGATGTGTTCCGGGTCGTCTTCGACCAGGCGGATGTTGCGGATCACCGTACCCTGCTTGAGCGGGATCGAGGAACCCTTGACCTTGAGATCCTTGATGACGGTGACGGTGTCGCCTGCCGCCAGCACATTGCCGTTGCAATCGCGCACGACTGCACCGGCCGCCGCCGGCTCGCCAGCGCCCCATTCGTGGCCGCAGTCGGCGCAGACGAACAGGCTGCCGTCGGCATAGGTATTTTCAAGCGTGCATTGCGGGCAGGCGGGAACGGCGGACATGGCACATCACTACTGGACAGAGAGGGCCATTGTACGGCGGTGCCGGGCCTACACATGCGCGGCACGGGCGCTTGCGCAAGATCGGCACCTCAGGTCGCTGCAGGAGTCATGTGGTGAGTGCCTCGCAAGGTTCGCGCTTTGTCGTGTATGTCGCTCTGGCCGGCAATCTCGCCATCGCCACGGCCAAGTTCATCGCGGCCGCGGTATCCGGCAGTTCGGCCATGCTCAGCGAAGGCGTGCATTCGCTGGTCGATACGGTCAACGAGGTGTTGTTGCTGTACGGCCTGCGCCGCGCCGAACGGGCACCGACACCCACCCACCCCTTCGGCTACGGACGCGAGCTGTATTTCTGGAGCTTCATCGTCGCCCTGCTGGTGTTCGCCATGGGCGCGGGCATTTCGCTGTACGAAGGCATCGTGCACCTGCGCCACCCACAACCGGCCGAAAGCCATGCACTGGCCTACGCGGTACTGGCGGTGTCCTTCGCCTTCGAAGGCACCTCGTGGTGGATCGCATTGCGCGAGTTCCGTCGGCGCAAGGGCAAGCTGGGCTATTTCGCCGCGTTTCGGCAGAGCAAGGATCCGAGCACTTTCACCGTGCTGCTGGAAGACACCGCGGCCCTGCTCGGCCTGCTGATCGCCTTCGCCGGCCTGCTGGCGGCGCAGCTGCTGGACATGCCCGAACTGGATGGGGTCGCGTCGATCGGCATTGCCGCGGTGCTGGCGGTGACGGCCTTCCTGCTCGCGCGCGAGACCAAGGGCCTGCTGATCGGCGAGCCGGCGCACCCGCGCATGGCCGAGTCGCTCCTGGCCATCGCCGGGCAGGATGCGGATGTGCGCGCGGCCAACGGCGTACTGACCATGCAGATGGGACCCAACCAGGTGGTCGCCGCACTCAGCGCCGAGTTCGAGGACAGCCGCACCACCCCGCAGATTGAAGCGTGCATCGGCCGCATCGAGCAGGCCGCGCGCCAGCAACATCCCGAGTTGGTCGCGCTCTTCGTCAAGCCGCAGACACCGGAGGTATGGCATGCGCGGCGCCAGGCGCGCGAGCAGGCAGCGCGCGAGGACTGACGCGGTGATGCACGCCGTCGCGGCGGCATCCCGTAGAATGCGCGGCCCGCGGCGCGGCCGTGTCACTCTCTGAACCCATGCGCCTGGGCATCGATTTCGGCACCAGCAATTCCGCCGCCGCGGCAGTCATCGACGGCCAGGTCGCGCCCGTGCGTTTTGGCCAGGCCCTGCAGTTCCGCACCACGGTGTACTTCCCCGAAATCATGCGCGACCCCAATGACTTCGCGCTGACAGCGGCCATGGAGCACGAGGTCGAGCGGCTGATCGACGCAGGTCGCCGCGATGCCGCTGCCGCCGGCCGCCACCGCGACGAGGCCGGGTTGCGCCGCGATGCGGTCCGGGTGGTACGCCGGCAGTGGATGGAAGAGGCGGTGCGGGAACCCGCCAGCTCCGCCGCCCTGCTGCAGAACGCGGTGTATGGCGAAGAGGCGCTGGAAGCCTATTTCCTGGAAAACGAGGGCAACCTGGTGCAGAGCCCGAAGTCGATGCTCGGCTACAGCCTGCACCCGCGCGCGCGCCAGACCATCACCGGTATCGCCGGCCACATCCTCGAACATATCCGCCTCACCGCTTCGCGCCAGTTCGACCACAACATTCGCCGCGCCTTGATTGGCCGGCCGGTGCGCTTCCGCAGTTCGATCGGCGAGGCCGGCAGCGCGCAGGCGCTGGAGATCCTGGAGGCAGCCGCGCGCTACGCAGGCTTCGACGAGATCGAGTTCCTGGAAGAACCCGCGGCCGCGGCCATGCACCATCACGCCGGCAGCGCCGAGCGCCACGAAGCGGTGATCGTGGATATCGGCGGCGGCACCACCGATATCGCCTATGCCAGCGTCGGCGGCACGGCCCCGCCGCAGGTACACCGCGCCTGGGGCGTGGCACGCGGCGGCACCGACATCGACCTGGCGCTCAGCCTGGCCGGTTTCATGCCGCTGTTTGGCCGCGGCAGCACCCGGGTGCCGGCGCACCACTACGTCGAGGCGGCCATGGTGCAAGACCTGCCGCGCCAGCGCGACTTCCGCCAGCATCGCTATGAAGGCGTGCCGGCTCCGTACGAAGACCGCCTGCGCGCCTTGCAGGAAGCCGGCAACACGGCGCGGCTGTATCGCGCGGTGGAGCGCAGCAAGATCGCGCTGAGCGAGGCCGGCAGCCATGCCGAGTCGCTGGATTTCATCGAAGCCGCGCTGGCCACCGAGACCAGCGCCAGCGCATTGGTGGGCGCTGCCGGCAGCTACCTGGACGAATTGGAGACGCTGCTGCGACAAGTGGTGGTCGACATCGGCCAGGTGCCCGGCGTGGTGTTCCTCACCGGCGGGATGTCGCGTGCCGGGTATGTGCGCGACCGGGTGATGGCGTGCTTCCCGGGCGCCCGCCTGGTCCAGGGGGATCCGTCGTTCGGCGTGGTCCAGGGCCTGGCGCTCGCCGCGGCCTGACCGCGCAACACTGTGTCCGGCCGGCGCTGGCGGCGGCGACAGCGCGCGCGGCTATGCTGCCGGCTCACTGATCAACGGACCTGCCCATGTCGCTCTCCCTCCACCAGGCCTCCGTGCCCGTACTCGTGCACGGCCTGCGCCAACTCTCGCACCTGCTCGGCCAGGGCCAGGCCCACGCCGCCGCCCAATCGCTCGACCCGGCCACCCTGATCGGCGCGCGCCTGGCGCCGGACATGCTGCCACTGTCGGCGCAGGTGCAACGCGCCAGCGACACCGCCAAGCTCAGCGTGCAGCGGCTCTCGGACGTGGCCGCACCGAAGATGGAAGACAACGAGGCCAGCTTCGAGCAGTTGCAGGCCCGTGTGGCGGCGACGATCGACTATCTGCTGGCGGTGCCGGCTTCGGCGTTCGAGACCGATCGCGAGATCACGCTGAAGTTCGGACCGCTGCAGGCGCGCTTTGACAGCGCGCGCTACCTCACCGAATTCGCCCTGCCCAACTTCTTCTTCCACATCAGCACGGCCTACGCGATTTTGCGCAACCAGGGCGTGTCCATCGGCAAGCTCGATTACCTGGGCCGTATTGGCGAAGTCAGCGCAACCTGAGGCGGCCAGTCTTGAAAATGCCCGAAAATCGCCACAGCGCCGGCGAAGATGCCGGTAGATAGGCGATTTTCGGCGCGCTTGGCCTCACATTAACGCCCGTTAACAAAGCTCTACGCCAGCGGGCGTAGGCTGCACGCCTGCGGCGCTTCCTGGCGCCGCCCGACGCTTCGGCGTCTTTCGCGTGATCCCGCCTCGCATTCCTGCCGGCTCCAGCTGGCCGGCCGGCTTCACCCCGAGGCAGCCTCCACGCACCGTCGCCGGCCCGGTTTACCGCCGGCTTCCCTGCCCCACATCAGGAGAGCTGTTCCATGGCACGTCCCAGCAAGCAGAAGATCCAGCCCACCGTTTCACGCGCCGATGGCAAGTCGCAGCCGCTCAACCGCGAGCGCATCGCCGCCGACCTGGCCGCGTTCCGCAAGTCCGGCGGCCGGATCGAGGTGTTGCCCACCTTCTTCCGTCCTGGCCGGCCGGCCAATGATCACGACGGCGATTGAACCCGGCCGTTTGACGATTTTCGCGGCGGCGCTCAGCCGCCGCGCCGCACCCGCACCGTGCCGGAGTGCGAGTCGATATCGACATCGCCATTGCCATTGCCCAACTGGGTCTCCAGGCTGCGGCCAGGGCCATAGTCCGGCTTTTCCACCGTACCGGCATCGCTGTCGATATCACCACTGAAGGTTTCCACGCGCAGGCGCGCTGAAATTTCCTTGGGCAGGCGCAGACCGATACTGCCGCTCACACTCTGCAGTTCAACGCTGCCGCCCGGCGCCAGGCCGCCCACTCCAATGTCCATGCTGCCCGACACCGTCTCCCCGCGCAGACGCGAGAGCGGGCCTGCGTCAAGGTTGATACTGCCCGATACGGTTTCCACCGCGATATCGCCGCCCACTCCACCGCCGGCGCGGATACGGCCGCTGACGGTGTTGGCCCGCAGCCGCTGCGTGGCCAGTTGCGATTGCAGCGAGCCGCTGACGGTGGACAACGCCGATTCGCGCGCCTTGCCTTGCGCCTGCAGTTGGCCCGATACGGTTTGCGCTTGCAGCCGCGCCAGGTCGAGGTCGGCCATGTCCAGGTTGGCGCTGACGGTTTGCGCCGACAACTCGGCACCGCGCGGCACTTTTAGCTCCAGGCGCGCGCCGTTCGAACGGTGGCTGTTCTGCGGATAGACCACCCGCAATTGCACGCGATTGGTGCTGCTCTGCACGTCCAGCCGCTGGCCTTCACCGAGCTGCCCGGTGAGCACGACCTCGTTGCGATCCCAGCCACGGACGTGGACTTCACCGGCGACATTGTCCAGCTCCACCCGACCACCGGCAGCGAGGGTGTGGCGCTCGTTGACGCTGTCTTGCGCCAAGGCGGGCGTGGCTGCGGCCAGCAGGAGAGCGGCAAACAGCAAAGTAGTGGCCGGCGAGGGTTTCATCATGTGCTCCATTGGCTATCAGGTCATGCCGACCGACGCATCACGCGCGGCCATGCGGGTCAGTTCCAGGCGCTTGTCGTAGGTGCGGCGCAGTTGCCCGAGCAGATAGCCGGCATCGGGCCGCTCGCGCAACGCGCTGCGAATCTGCGCGGCACTGGCATCGAGGTCGCGCAGGGCCGGCTGCAGCTCGGCCGGCACCGTGGTGGCGGGCAACGCGGCCATGGCCTGGCGGTATTCGCCGGACATCGCTTCGGCCTGCGCCAATAGCGGCGCGGCCTGCGCCGGTGGCGCCGGGACCGGCGCGCGCGCCGGCAGCAGCAGTACCGCCATCGCCGCCAGCGAGGCTGCTGCGGCCAGGCTCAGCGGCAGCCGCCAGCGGCGGCGCGTGGACGCGCGTCCGTGCCGAGGTAGCGGCGCCGCAGTTGTGGCGGGTGCCTCATCCAGTGCAGCACTAATGCCTTGCCACACCGATTCGGGCGGCGTGCGTTGTGCTGGCAACGCGCGCAGTCGGGCGAGCAGGTCGTGGTTGTCGGAAGGAAGGGTCATGCAGGTTCTCCCATGCGCACGCGGAGCAGCCCGCGGGCGCGATGCAATTGTGCTTTCGAACTACCGACCGCCATCTGCAATACCTCGGCGATCTCCTGGTGCTTCCAGCCTTCGACATCGTGCAGCACCAGCACGGCACGCGCACGCGGTGGCAAGGTCTGCAACGCGCGCTCCAGGTCGATGCGTTGTGCCTGGCAGCTTTCGCGCGCCGGCAGTTCGGCCAGCACCGCTTCGTCGGCCGGTTCACCTTCGGCACTGCGCGCGCGCAGGTCCATCAACGCCGTGTTGACCGCCAGCCGGTGCAGCCAGGTCGCCAGCGCGCTTTCGAAACGAAACTGCGGCAACGCGCGCCAGGCACGGATGAAGGCGTCCTGCAGGACGTCGTCGGCCCGCGCCGCCTGGCCGCCGCACAAGCGCCAGACCACCGCGTACAGCCGCGGCGAATGGCGCCGATAGATCGCCTCGAACGCCTGCCGGTCGCCCGCCGCTGCGGCACGGGCGAGGCGGTCGTCGTCGGGCTCGACGGCAAGGGCTTGGGGGGCGCGGAGGGCAGGCACGGTGGCGTCGAGCATATCCCTTGGATGTGCCGGGGCGACAAAAGGTTTAAAGCGGCCAGCGCCTCCCGGCCGGCCGGTCGTTTAAACCCTGCCGGCGCTCGCTGCATCCAACCCGGTGAGCTCGCGGCCCCCGCCTGCGTCTACCAAGGACATCGCGCCATGCCTGCCCCGCTACTGGGTCTGCTCTTGATGGTATGCCCCCAAGGCTGCGAGCTGCCGCTGCCGCACGCCGCGCTGGAGCTGCGCGTGGCGGGGTCGCAGCGGCAGTGGTGCCTGCGCGTGGAGGCTGCCGCCGGCTGGCGCCTGTGCGATGAGGAGGTCGCCGGATGGCTACGCCACCACTTGGGCCAGCCGCTCAGCGCAGTTGGCTGTCCTTGCTGCCACGGCGGTTGTAGCCACTGAACCCGGCCTCTTCTTCATCGCGCGCCTGTTGGCAGGCCACGCACAGGCGTACGCCGGGCACGGCCTTGCGTCGCGCCTCGGGAATCGGCGCATCGCATTCCTCGCAATGCGTCAGGCTCGGTCCTTGCGGCAGCTGGCTGCGCGCGCGCTTGATCGCATCGTCGACGGTGGCGTCGATCTGGTCCTGCACCGCGCCATCGCCGGCCCATCCGGTTGCCATGACGGTCTCCTGCGTGTGGTCGTTATCGCCACATGGGTGCCCATGCGGGCGGGAACAAGTTCGCTGACGTGCCGCGCACATCGGTTCAGGCTAGCATTCAGGCCGCGCCGCACTGGGCGGCAAACCCGCAGGTAGCCATGGAAAAGTCCGTTCACCCGTTCTCCGAACTGTTTGCCCAGCTCGGGCTGCCGGCCGATGAGGCCAGCATCGGCCAGTTCATCGCGCAGCATTCGCCGCTGCCCGATGCCATGCGCCTGGAAGAAGCGCCGTTCTGGAGCCCTTCGCAAGCTGCGCTGCTGCGAGAAGAGCGTATCGACGATGCCGACTGGATCGTCACCATCGACCAGCTCAACATCGCCCTGCACGCCACGCCGTAAGGCGCGGCGAAAGGCTCAGCGCGCCACCGCCTGCGCGCTGTCGAGCATGCCGAGCAATTGCGGCAGCCGGTAGGGCTTGGGCAGGAAGGTGACGTTTTCCGGCAGCGGCGGCAGCTGCGCCCGCGCATAGCCCGATGACAGGATCACCCGCGCGCGCGGCTGCAGCCGCGCGCTGTGCGCGGCCAGTTCGATGCCCGACACCCCGTTGGGCATGCTGACATCACTGAAGACGAAGTCGAAACGCTCGCCGCTCTCGAGCAGCGCGAGCGCCTGGCGGCCGTCGTCGACGGTCACCACCCGATAGCCGAAGTCCGGCAACGCATCGCGCATCAGTTCGCGCAGGCTTTCGTTGTCTTCGACCAACAGGACGAGGGGTTCATTGGACATGCTGATGCTCCATGGCTAGCGGCAAGCAAACGGCCACGGTACAGCCCCGGCCTGGCTCGCTGGATATGACGGCAAACCCGCCGGACTGTACGGCAAAACCAAACACCTGGCTCAGGCCCAGGCCACTGCCCTGGCCCACCGTCTTGGTGGTGAAGAACGGCTCGAAGGCCCGCGCCGCCACCGCGGCCTCCATGCCGGGGCCGGTATCGGCCACTTCGATGCGGGCGTAGGTGCGCGGCGCCTGGTCCGGCGCATAGGGCGAGCACCCCTCCCACACCGAATTACGCAACTGCACCTCGCCGCCCTCGTTACAGGCATCGCGTGCATTGACCACCAGGTTGAGGATGGCCGCCTCCAGCTGCCCGGCGTCGACATCGATCTCGCCCACCTCTCCCAACGCCTCGTTGAAGTGCAGCCGGCCGCCACAGGCGCGCCGGTACAGCTCGCAGGAACGCCGCAGCAGGCCATCGACGCGATGCCGCTCCAGCACCATGGCCTGGCCACAGCCGAAGGACAACAACTGCCGGGTCAGCAAGGTGCCGCGGTCAATGGCGCGCTGCGCCACGCTGACCAATTCATGGGCGCGCGCATCGGTGCCGGGGCGCAGGTCGATCAATTCCAGGCAATTGACCACCACCGCCAGCAAATTATTGAAATCATGGGCCAGCCCCAGGGTGAGCTTGCCGACCGCATCCATCTTCTGGACTTCGGCCAGCTGCGCCTGCGCTTGCTGCAAACGCTGCTGTGCCTCGTGGCGCTCGGTGATATCGCGCGTGACCTTGGCGAAACCGGCCAGCTCCTCGCCGCGCCAGATCGGGTCGACGACGACGCTGGCCCAGAAGCGCGAACCATTCTTGCGCACCCGCCAGCCCTCGCCTTCGAACTTGCCTTGATCGCGGGCGATCTGCAGCACGCGATCGGGCAGCTTTCCGGCGCGATCTTCTTCGGTGAAGAAATGTGAGAAATGCAGGCCAAGCACTTCGGCCTTGCTGTAGCCCTTGATGCGCTCACCACCCGGGTTCCAGGTACGCACGTAGCCGTGCGCGTCCAGCATGTAGATGGCGTAATCGCTCACGCTGCGGATGAGCAGCGCCAGTTCGCGCAGGTCATCTTCCAGCCCGGTATCCACGACCGGTCCTGCCGCCACCTCGATCGCTTCCACCTGCCGCCCTCCAAACCTCGGTCGCCAGCCTAGGGGCGGTTTCGTGAAGGGCGTGTCACCTCGAACCTGAAGCGTTCCGCTACCGCCGCGCGACTGCCGCTGAACGCGGATGCCGAGTTCAGACAGGTCGCGTATCTCGGCCGGGTGCACGCATCGGATCGTTGCCCTCCGTCTCCTGGTTGGCGCTCTCCTGAGAAGCCGCCCTGTCCCCGCGCGCCTGCTGGCCGGCGTGCGGGGCATGAGGCAGTGGCCAGCATCAACAGAGGATTCCCATGCCAACGCTGCCCGTGCTTGAACTTCGACCTTCCCGCCTGTGCAAACTCCAGCCACTGACACTGGCCACGGCGCTGGTCCTCAGCAGCGCCGCCTGCGCACAAGCGGCACCCGGCGCGCTGGGTGCGCCGGACAGCTGGGTCACGCCGGAATTCCGGGCCAACCAGGCGCTTGGCATGATCCAGGCCCAATATGCCTACGCGCGCGGCTTGAACGGGCGCAACATCTGGTTGGGCGTGACCGACAGCGGGGTCATGTTCGATCATCCCGAATTGGCCGCGGTCCACAAGCAGTCGATCCTGGTGGCCGACCCGTTGCCCGGGGGCGGCCGTTGTGCGGCGTCGCCGACGGTCACGGAGGACGCCTGTTTCCACGCCACCGGCCATTCGACGCAGGTGGTCTACCAGGATGTACCCGACAACATCGATGAGGCCACGCGACAAACGTTGATTGAGAACGACGTGCGGCCTGGCGCTTCCTATGAAAGCCATGGCACTGCGGTGGCCTCGCAGGCGCTTGCCCGCCGCGATGGCACTGGCATGCATGGTGTAGCGTTCGGCGCGAACCTTGCCAGCGCCCGCGTCCAGGCGCACAAGTACATGGACCTGGCCGCGGCAGCGGACCTTCCCAATGGCATCACCGTGAGCCAGGAAAACGCGCCAGGCTCCTGGAAGCCCGCCTATGCCGACATGGCGGCACGCGGCGTACGCGTGATCAACAACAGCTGGGACGTGGCTGCGATCGACCCGAAGGACGCGGAGGATCCCGAGCAGGCACAGCGAGCCGCGCAGACGCGCGAGCGGGAGAAAGACGCGTGGGCGGGGGCCGCACGTGTGCACGGAATGATCCAGGTCTTTGCAGCCGGCAATGACAGCGCCAAGCCCCCGGGTGAAGGTGCGCTGCTGCCGGCGACCCGACCCGACGTCGAGCGGCTGTGGCTGGCGGTAGCCAATCTGCAGAGCACAAGCACGATGCATAGCGATTCGACCCGCTGTGGTGCGGCCGCGCAGTGGTGCCTCTCCGCGCCCGGCACTCAGCTGCTGAGCGCGGAGATCGACCCTCAACGCAGCAAAGCAAGCGCAACCCCGATCCGCGACGCCGCCGGCAAGGTGACCGGCCTGCAGGTCGAGGAAGGGATACAAGTGGGCGGGCACAGTGCAAAGACCGGCACATCCTTCGCCACGCCAGTGGTCACCGGCGCGCTGGCGGTGCTGATGGAGCGTTATCCCTATCTCGACAACGCCCAGGTCCGCGATGTCATGTTGACCACCGCCACCGACCTGGGCGCACCTGGGGTCGATCCGGTCTTCGGCTGGGGCGCACTCAATCTGCGCAAGGCGATCGATGGCCCCGGGCAGTTGCGCGTGGATACCCAGGTCACGATGAACCAGCGCGCCGGCGGCGCCAAGGTCTGGCAAGGCGAGGCGTGGGACGAATGGCGCAACGACATCGGCGGACCGGGCCGCCTGGGCAAGGACGGACAGGGTTGGCTGCGCCTGGCGGGCAACAATACGTTCGCAGGCGCCGATGTGCGCGGCGGAATGCTTGAGCTGACCGGAAGCAACGCGCTTACCGGTGCGCTGAACGTGCATACCGGCGGCCAGCTGCTGGTGGCAAAGGGCGCGCTCATGTCCGTACCAGCGCTCACCGTACACAGCGGTCGCGCGCGGATCGACGGCCAGGTGTCTGGCGGCTCGACCTCGGTCGAAGCGGATGGCGTGCTCGAGGGCACTGGCCAGCTCGGCAGCACCCGCGTGGCCGGTGTGATCTCGCCCGGCGTCGAGGGCGGCGCACGAATCGGCCAGCTGCGCGTGGACGGTGACTACACCCATCTGGCCAGCGCGCTGTATCGGGTCGACCTGGCCGCCAATGGCGACGCCGACATGCTGGCGGTCAGCGGCAAGGCGCGTATCGAAGGCGGCCGGATCGCAGTCACCGCCACTCCCTCGATCGAACAGCTGGGCCAGTCTTTCACCGTATTGACTGCGGCCAAAGGCATCGAAGGCCAATTCACCCTCCCGGCTTCGCCCTCCACGTTCCTGGCATTCGTCGCCGGCTACACGCCGACCTCGGCCAGCCTCATGCTCGGTCGCGGGCTACCGTTGGGCAGCGCCGCTGCCACCGCCAACCAGCGCGCCGTCGCCGCCGCGGCCGATGCCCAGGACAACCGCCAGCCGCTACTGGGAAGCATGCTGACCTTGTCGCCACAAGGTGCGCGACAGGCGTTCGACCAGCTGAGTGGCGAGGTGCATGCCAGCACCCGGGCGCTGCTACTGGAAAGCAGCCGGATTCCGCGTGAAACGCTGCTGGCACGGGCCAGGCGATCCGGCCAGGCATCGGCCGATGCCAACTCGCACGCACCGCGCCAGGGCCTGTGGGCGCGCGCTGATCACCAGAGTGATCGGCTCGATGGCAACGGCAATGCCGCCGCCGCCCGCTTCGATGGCAATGTGCTGTTGGCCGGTTATGACCTGCAACTCGACAGTGGCTGGACCCTCGGCGCCATGCTCGGCCACGGCAAGGGCGAAACCAAGGTAGCCGACCGCCAGTCGAAAGCGCGGGTGCGGGCCAATCACATCGGCGTCTACGCCGGCCAGCACTGGGGACCCTGGGGGCTGGGTGCCGGCTACGTCCATTCCAGGCAGCAGGTGAAAAGCCAACGTAGCGTGACGATGCCTGGCTTGCAGGAAACCCTGGTCGCCAAGTACGACACGCGCACCGACCAGGCATTCGTCGAAGGCACCTACCGTTGGAGCAATGGCCAGGTGGCGCTGGAACCCTTCCTGCAATACACCTACTTGCGCCAGGGCAAGACCGGCGTGGCGGAAACCGGCGGCCTGGCGGCGCTAAGCGGGGGCAGCCCGGCGCAGGACCTCCACCTCGGAACCGCCGGCTTGCGTTGGGAGGCCGCGTTGGGTGGGCCGAACCCTGGCGCGCTATCGCTGCGCGGGCAGCTCGCGTACCAGCAGGCTTCACGCGAGTTCACGCCAACGTTGGCGGCGAAGTGGTCTGGCGCCGACACCTTCCAGATCAGCGGCGCGCCACTGGCTCGCAATGCGACGTTGGTCGGTGTCAGCCTGCTGGCCCGGCCTTCGCGCAATACGGAGCTGGAGTTCGGTTATGGCGGCGCGTTCTCACGCCGTAGCCGTGACGGATCGATCAATGGCCGTTTCGAGTGGAAGTTCTGAGCTGCGGCCAAGCCGCCTAGGGTGATCGACCCCTCGAACCCGGACCTACCGCGCGCCGGCCGTACCAGCCGGCCGGCGCGCTGCCTTCAAACTTTCTTGGCGATCGACATGCCCACCAGGAACAGGATCACCGCGATGATGATGCCGGCCCAGAACAGGAACTTGGCAATGCCCATCGAGGCACCGGCCAGGCCGCCGAAGCCGAGCACGCCGGCGATGATGCCGATGATGGCGAAAATAATGGCCCACTTGATCATGATTCCTCCGCAGATGGCGCGGCACACGCGCCGCTGCTGCGCAAGGTAGGCGGCCCGGCGTCGGGCCTGGGTGAACAGGGCGCGCAGCGTGCGTGAGTGTCGAACTGGCCGGTGCTCGTGCGTCGTTAGGCTGAGACACTCCCAGGAAACCCACATGCCCGCTCCCGAACTGCTCGCCCATCCGTTCTCCTCCTACAGCCAGAAGGTCCTGGTCGCCCTCTACGAGAACGGCACCGACTTCATCTATCGCTCGCTCGAAGACGCCGACGCCCAGGCGCTGCTGGCGCAGTGCTGGCCGATCAAGCGCTTCCCGGTGTTGCGCGACGGCGAGCGCACCGTACTGGAGGCCAGTACCATCATCGAATACCTCGACCTGCACTACCCCGGGCCGCGGCGCTTGCTGCCACAAGACCCGGACCAGGCCTGGCAAGTGCGGATGCTCGATCGCTTCTTCGACAACTACATCTCCACGCCGCAGCAGAAGCTGGTGTTCGACCAGCTGCGCCCCGAATCCCAGCGCGACCCCTATGGCGTGGCCGAGGCCCAGCGCATGCTCGACACCGCTTATGCCTGGCTGGAGACCCACCTGGACGGCCGCACCTGGGCGGTGGGCGATGACTTCAGCCTGGCCGACTGCGCCGGGGCGCCGTTTCTGTTCTACGCCGACTGGACCCACCCCATCGCGCCCGCGTTCGCCCGGGTGCGCGCTTACCGCCAGCGCCTGCTGCAGCGGCCTTCCTTCGCCCGCGCGGTGGAGGAAGCGCGGCCGTACCGCAGCTACTTCCCGCTCGGGGCACCCGACCGCGACTGAGCTTCCGGCAAGCCGGGCGTCGCGGCCCGGGCGGCGGCGCCCGCCTTCACATCCGTGGCCTCATGCATGAATGCGCCGGCCTGGTCTAGAATGCGCGCAAGCGACGCTGAGGATCCCATCCGCCATCGTCGCTTTTTCGTTTCCGCCCCCATCCAGGCAAAGTTTCGGCTGCAGCACGCATCCGCGTCCGCCTTCGGAGCCCGATCCCATGCTTTTCGAAACGCTCGACACCAGTGGCCATGAACAGGTCGTCTTCTGCCACAACAAGGACGCCGGGCTGCGGGCGATCATCGCCCTGCACAGCACCGTCCTCGGCCCGGCCCTGGGCGGCGTGCGCATGCGCCCGTACCCCAACAGCGAGGCGGCGATCAATGACGCGCTGCGGCTGAGCCGGACGATGACCTACAAGAACGCCCTCGCCGGCCTGAACGTGGGCGGCGGCAAGGCGGTGATCATCGGCGACCCCAAGACCGACAAGACCGAGGTGCTGTTCCGCGCCTTCGGCCGCTTCGTCGAGTCGCTCGGCGGGCGCTACATCACCTCCGAGGACGTCGGCACCGACGTCAACGACATGGAGCAGATCTACCTGGAGAGCGAGTACGTCACCGGCGTGCACCAGGCCCATGGTGGCTCGGGCGACCCGGCGCCGTTCACCGCCTACGGTGCGCTGCAGGCGCTGATGGCCTCGCTCAACCGCAAGCTTGGCCACGAGGAAGTGAGCAAGGCCAGCATCGCGATCCAGGGCCTGGGCCACATCGGCATGGAACTGGTGAAGCTGCTGAAGGAACGCGGTGCCAAGTTGATCGTCACCGACCTCGACCCGGCACTGGTCGAACGCGCGGTGAGCGAATACGGCGCCGAGGCGGTCAAGCCGGATGAAATCTACGACGTCGCCGCCGATGTCTTCGCGCCGTGCGCATTCGAAGGCGCGATCAACCAGGAAACCCTGGCCCGGCTGAAGACCAAGATCATCTGCGGCACCGCCAACAACCAGCTGGCCGACGTGGCCACCGGCGAAGAACTGCATCGCCGCGGCATCCTTTACGCACCGGACTACGTCGTCAACGCTGGCGGGGTGATGAACGTCTCGCTGGAAATCGACGGCTACAACCGCGAGCGGGCGATGCGCTTGATCCGCAGCATCTATCACAACCTGGAAAAGGTCTTCTCGCTGTCGGCGCAGGAAAACATCCCGCCGCCGCAAGCCGCCGACCGCATGGCGCAAGCGCGCATCGATGCGATCGGCCGGTTGAAGCTGCCGCTGGGCCGCACCGCGCCGCGCTTCATCCACAAACTGCGCAACGAGCGCTGAGCCGCCACTGCGCCGGTGAGCGACCGGCGCAGAGGTCGCTTCAAAAACCGAAGGCGTAGCGCAGCGACCAGGCGTGGGCGGGGTTGCTGCCCAGGCGCTGGTCGAAGGCCAGCGCAAGGCTTGCGTTGGATGCCAGGCGCGCACCTGCGGAAACGCCCAACAGCGTCGAAGCACCCGGCGTCAACATCTGCAACGGTGCCCAGGCATCGACGCCGGTGAAGCTGGCTTGCAGCGTCTGGCCCTGTGAAGCCAGCGGCTGCTGCCATTCCGCATAGGCATTCCATGTCCAGCGAGGGCCTTCGAACGCCGTGCGCACGCCGCTGATTGCCCATGTGCGCGAGGTCTCGCCACCGTTGCTGCGCAAGCCGTAACCCAGGCCGCCAGACTCGGCGAAGGCAGGTGTCTGCACCCGCGCATATTGCAGGCCGGCATAGGGCATCAGCCGTGCGTGCGCGCCCAGGGTGATCTGGTAGCCGCTCTCCACGCCAGCGCTGGAGAATTGTCCGTCGTAGCGACTGCTGCTGCCGAACCATGCATCGCCCAGCAGCAGGTGGCGATCCAGGTCGCGCTGGTAATGGCCCGCGCCGATCTGGCCGGTGGCGTAGAAAGCGCCGCTGGACCAACCCGCATAGAGTTGCGCCTGGGTCTGGCGATCACGGCCGCGGTCGCCCAAGGCGGCAACCTGGCTGTTGCTGCGGTTCTCGCCGAAGGCATAGCCGACCACGGCCTGGCCCATGCGTACGTCCTGGCCGACCATCCAACCTTGCAGGTCATAACCGCCGGCGCCGCTGGACTGGCCCAGCCCACCGATCTCGCGCATCCAGGCGCCGCCGATTCGGCTGCGTGCCAATGTCTCGTCCAGATGCAACGCCAGCGCGCGCCGGTTCTGGTCGATGCCATCGAATGTCGCCGCCGAAGACAGCCCATGCAGGCTGCCGGACAGGCTCTGCAGCGTGGTTTCGAATGCTTCGGCGCTGGCGCTCTGCTGGATCTTCGCTGCGCCCTGCAGCATTGCCGCCGATACGCCCACGGGCGGGGGCGATGCATCGGCGCTGGTGCCGGCATCGATCTGCGCGAACGTGGCTTCCACCCGCGTGGCCGCCACCAGCGCGGCGGGCGTGATCGTGCCCAGGCTCTGCGCGGCAACGACCATGTTCATGCGCGACACATCGACCCAGACACTGGTGGCGCCGTAGCCGATGGTCGCTTCCAGCAGCGAGAACGCGCCACTGTTGTAGCCCAGCGAAGCGAACTGGCCGCTGACGCCGCCGTCGGCGAGCAGCACCTCGGTATGCGCGCGCGCCACATAGCCCTGCCTGGCCGAATAGAAATACAGCTTGCCGTCCAGCGCGGCGGCGCCGAGTACGTGCAGGGGATCGTTGCCGAGCTGGCTCCAGTACTCGCCATCGCTGCCCTGGGTGAACGCGCCGGCCAACGTGGTCTGCGGATAAGGGCCCGCGTAGAACACGCCATGATTGACGACATCGCCCTGCAGCCGCGACGTGACGGCCGACCCGGCGGCCGTATCGATGAACAGGCTGCCGTTGTTTTGGACCCGCCCCTGCAACGAGGCGGCCTGCACGAACAGATTGGACCCCTTGTCGACCAGCACGTCGGAGGCGAACTGATCACTGAGTACCACCTGCGCGTTGCCGCTGAGGTGCAATCCACCAACGAAACTGTTGTTGCCGCTGAGCCACAGCCGGGCGTCGCTACCATCATTGCGCAACGCCACGCCGGCGCCGTCGACGGTGAGGCCACCAGTGCCGCTGATGCCATTGCTCCAGCTGTCCTGGCGCCCGGCCGGCAACACCACGCGCACGTCGCCCCAATCGAACTTGCCGGGTCCCTTCAGCGCCTTGGCGACGTTGAGCAGGCCATAGCCGAAGGTCGCATCCACCCCGGGCGTGCCCAGGTCGGTGGCGGTGCCCAACAAGGTTTGCCGCACCAGGTCGTTGCTGAAATACGGAAATTTCTGCCACACCACCGCCGCAGCGCCCGACACCAGCGGCGCGGCATAGGAGGTGCCGCTGCCGTACCAATACGTGGGACTGCCGGCGGTGTCGTTGGTGCCGGTGAACATCACCGTGCCCGGCGCGACCAGGCAGTAGCGCATGGCGATGCCGCACGCGTTGGAATAGGACTCCAGGCGGGTCGGCGTGGATGTGTCCAGCGCCGCCACGGTCAGCCAGCCACGCTCCAGGTCGGCCGCAGGCAACGTGCCGCCGGGTCCGGGCTGGCTGGGCAGCGCGGCCATGTCAGAGGGGCTGGCCTGCGCATCGTTGCCGGCCGCGAACACCACCAGCCCACCATTGCTGGCAATGAAGGGTCGGTATTCGGCGGCGATCGCAGCGGTGGCGGCCGGGTTGGTCCAGTACAGGCCACCCCAGGAATTGTTCATGACCTTGACCCCGGCGGCGATCAGGTCGTCATGGATCGGCGCCAGCCCCAACGCACCATCGACTTCATTGCCCTGGCCCGAGCCGTCATCCTCTGGCGCCTTGTCGGCAATGATCCGCGCCGAAACGATCTGCGCGCCCGGCGCAACGCCGCCAGGCCAGATGCCGAACGTCTTGCCCGCGGCCAGTTGCGCGACCGTGGTGCCGTGGCCGACCACGTCGTCGACGGCAGTGTTGTTGGCGCGTGGATCCAGATAGGTGTAGTTGGCGACCACCCTGCCCTGCAACGCCGGATGATTGCGATTGACGCCGCTGTCGACCACGCCGATGCGCACGCCGCTACCGTCGTAGCCGCTCGTGCCCAGGCCCTGTGCATTGATCAGCGACAAGTGCGCATTGACTGCCGGCTGTGGCGGCGGCGGAGGCGAGGTGGGTGGCGGGGGTGAGGTCGGCGGCGGCGGCGGCGGCGGCGGCGCCACTGGCGGCGAAGTCGGCGGCGCGTCCGAGCGCGTATTGCCGCCTCCACCACCGCCGCCGCAGGCGCTCAGCGCCAAGGCCAGCGCCGAAGCGAGCAACGTCGTTCTTGCGAGCAACACCTTGTTCATGAACCGCGTCCCCCGACGCATTGACCCCACCCCTTCTATACGTGATCCAACGGCAAATGTCTCGCCCGCCGGCATGTCGGAACAAGGGCTGGCAAAGCGCTTGGCGGGAACACCGCGCGCGGCCGATAATCGGCGTACTTTCCCAGGTATCCGCTCCCATGACCGACATCGTCATCGCCGCCGCAAAACGCACTGCCATCGGCTCGTTCCTGGGCCAGTTCAATGGCGTGCCTGCACCGACCCTGGGCGCGGCGGCCATCGCTTCGGCGCTGCAGCAGGCCGGCATCCCGGCCGCTGACGTGTCGGAGGTGATCATGGGCTGCGTACTGCCGGCCAACCTCGGCCAGGCGCCGGCGCGCCAGGCGGCGATCGCGGCGGGCATTCCCACCGCCACCGGCGCCACCACCATCAACAAGGTCTGCGGCTCGGGCATGAAGGCGATCATGCTCGGCCACGACCTGATCAAGGCCGGCTCGGCCAGCATCGTCGTGGCCGGCGGCATGGAGTCGATGAGCAATGCGCCGCACCTGCTGCCCAATTCGCGCACCGGCAACCGCTACGGCAATTTCCAGGCGGTCGACCACATGGCCTGGGACGGCCTGACGAACCCCTACGACGGCCAGGCGATGGGCGTGTTCGGTGAGAAGGCGGCCGAGAAGTTCGGCTTCAGCCGTGAAGCACAGGACGCGTATGCGATCGAGTCGGTCAAGCGCGCACAGGCGGCGCTGGCCAACGGCGCATTCGCCGATGAAATCGTGCCGGTGAAGGTGGCCGGGCGCAAAGGCGAGGTGGAGTACGCGCAGGACGAACAACCGGGCAAGTCCGACATCGAGCGCATCCCGACGTTGAAGCCCGCCTTCAAGAAGGACGGCACCGTCACCGCCGCCAGCTCGTCGAGCATTTCCGATGGCGCCGCTGCGACCGTGCTGCTCAGCGCCGAGGAAGCCGCGCGCCGCGGCGTCGCGCCGCTGGCCCGCATCGTCGGCCATGCGACGTTCTCGCAGGAACCGGAATGGTTCACCACCGCGCCGATCGCGGCGATCGAGAAGCTGGCCGCGCAGATCGGCTGGAAACTCGAAGAAGTGGACCTGTTCGAAATCAACGAGGCGTTCGCGGTCGTGGCGATGGCGCCGATCAAACAGCTCGGCCTGGACCCGGCCAAGGTCAACGTCAACGGCGGTGCCTGCGCGCTCGGGCATCCAATCGGCGCCTCTGGCGCGCGCCTGGTGGTGACGTTGGTGAATGCGTTGCGCAAGCGCGCCGGCAAGCGTGGCATCGCCACTCTTTGCATCGGTGGCGGCGAGGCCACGGCCATCGCCATCGAATTGATTTGATTGGGGTTCACACCCCCAAGTAAAAGATGAATGCGGGTAAGCTTGACACGCGTCTTGGGCTTGTCATCATGTTGGGGGCGCGCAATAGCGCGTTGCCTAACTAACGACGAGGATAGACACACATGAGCATCAACAAGCTGCTGATCGCGATGGCTCTGGGCCTGGCCCTGACCGCCTGCTCGAAGCCGGAACAGGCGCAGGACGCCGCTGCTTCGGCCAACGAAGCCGCCACCGACGCCCAGGCCGCTGCCGACCAGGCCGCTGCTTCCGGCGCCCAGACCGCCGACGCTGCCCAGGCTGCTGCTGACACGGCTGCTACCGCTGCCGACACCGCTGCCGACGCTGCTCAGGCTGCTACCGCCGCCAGCACCGACGCTGCTGCCGACAAGGCTGCCGACACCGCCAAGGCTGCGGAAGACACCGCTGACCAGGCCAAGGACGCTGCTGAAGAAGCCAAGAAGTAATAACTTCTTCGCCTCTGGCAAGTCTGAGAAAGCCGCCGGGCAACCGGCGGCTTTTTCTTTGTGCGGCCCGCTAAGGCGCGTTGCATTCACGTGGCCCACTACGGCCGCCGGACTAAGCTCGGCCTCCCATGACTTCACTGGAGTTCCGATGCGTATCCAGACTTCTTTGCTGAGCGGTGCCGTGCTGATGCTGTCGTTGGCGGCCTGCCAGGGCCCGCAGGCCGAGCAGGCCAAGCGCGACGCGGCCTCGGCCGCCAACAATGCCGCCGCCGCCACCGACCAGGCTGCTGACCGCGCCGCCGCCAAGACCCGGGCCGCTTCCGAGCGCGCTTCGGCCTATGCGCAGGACGCCGCCCAGGATGCCTCGGTCGCCGCCAACCGCGCCGGCGATGCCACCCGCGACGCCGCTGCCCGTGCAGCGGATGCCACTGCCGATGCCGCGCAGACCACCGCCGATAAAGCGCGCACCATGGCCGAGAAGGCGGATCAAGCGGCGAAGGACGACGACACGCACCGTTGACCGCCTCGCTGAAGGTGCTTCACGGCATTGCGCGCGCCAACACCGCGTCCACCGGCGCCGCGTCCGGCAGCGTGCCAAACGCCAGCCCATGGTCGCCGGCCAGGCGCGTAGCGACAAAAGCAGCGGCAGCCGGGCTGCCGCTGCGCAACAACAACCCGGCCTGCAGCGCCAACACGCAATGCTCGGCGACCCGCCGCGCCGAAAATTCATCGGCGCCGCTGGCCAACTCCGTGCGCACCCGCGCGATCGCGGCGGCATAGCCGGGCGTTGCGTCGCCGGCAAGTTCCAGCTCCGCCAATAATGCTTGTAGGGCCTTCGGTTCGCGCCCCAGCGCACGCAGCACGTCCAGGCACTGGATATTGCCGCTGCCCTCCCAGATCGAGTTGAGCGGCGCCTGTCGATACAGCCGCGGCATGATCGATTCTTCCACGTAGCCGGCCCCACCCAGGCATTCCTGCGCCTCGTTGACGAAGGCCGGCGCACGCCGGCAGAGCCAGTATTTCCCCAGCGCAGTGGCCACGCGAGCGAACGCCGCTTCGCCGGCATCGCGGGGCGCGCGATCCACTGCGCGCGCCACGCGCAGCGCCAATACCGTCGCCGCCTCCGATTCGATCGCCAGGTCGGCCAGTACATTGGCCATCAACGGGTGCTCGACCAGGCGACGACCGAAGCTGCGGCGATGGCGCGCATGGTGCAGCGCCTGCAGCAGCGCCATGCGCATCTCGGCCGCAGCGCCGAGCATGCAGTCCAGCCGGGTCATCATCACCATCGGGATGATCGTCGCCACGCCGCGGCCTTCCTCGCCGATGCGGCGCGCCCAGGCGCCACAGAACTCGACCTCGCTGGAGGCATTGGACCAATCGCCGAGCTTGTCCTTCAGGCGCATCAACCGGAACGCATTGCGACGGCCATCGTCCAGGCGCCGCGGCATCAGCAGGCAGGTCAAGCCCGCCGGTGCCTGCGCCAGCACCAGGAAGCCATCGGACATGGGCGCGGAGAAGAACCATTTGTGGCCGACCAGCGCATAGGCGCCCTCCTCGCCGAGGGGCGTGGCGACGGTCGCGTTGGCGCGCACGTCCGAGCCGCCCTGCTTTTCAGTCATGCCCATTCCCAGCGTGATACCGGCCTTCGCGGCGATGGGCACATCGGCGGCGGCGTAGACCGGCTCGGCCGCCTTGCGGGTCCATTCGGCCACGCCGGGGTCCTGCCGCAACACGGCCACGCCGGCGTGGGTCATCGTCAACGGGCAACTGGTACCGGCCTCGGCCTGGTGGTGCAGATAGCTCAACGCCGCGCGCGCCACGTGCGCGCCGGGCGTGGCCGCATGCCAGGAAAGCCCGGCCACGCCGTGCTGCTTGGCCAGGTCCATGAGCTGGTGGTAAGCCGGGTGGAATTCGACCACGTCGATGCGGTGACCCTGGGCGTCGTGCGTGCGTAGCCGCGGACGGTCGCGGTTGGCATCGAAGCCGAGGCGGTAGAGCGCATCGCCGGCCAGCGCGCCGTAGGACGCCAGGATCGGCAGGAAGCCCTCGCCGCCCTCGCGCGCGACGGCTTCGCGCAGCACCCCGTCCTCGCCCCACAGATCGCGCGGCGCGAACGGCGGTGGCTGGTTTTCCACCCGGTGCGTCTCGAACGAAGGAACGTCGGTGGACGACATGAACGACTCCCGCGGCGAACTGCCGTCATTGTGACGCATTGCCAGGGGGGGTTCTCGTCGCCTCCACGCGCCGGCGGCGACAGTAGCGCCATGGCCAGCACGCGCGACCTGGTGGTGATGCGTCCCGAAGGGCTCTACTGCCCGGCGGGCGATTTCTACATCGACCCCTGGCGCCCGGTGCCACGGGCGGTCATCACCCATGGCCACGGCGACCACGCCCGCGGCGGCATGGGACGCTATGACTGCCTGAGTGATGGCCTGCCGATCCTGCACTGGCGCCTGGGCCAGCAGGATTACCACGCGCATGCGCCGGGCCAGCCGTTCGAGCTGGGACGCGCACGCGTATCGCTGCATCCGGCCGGCCACGTGCTCGGTTCGGCACAGGTCCGCATCGAGGCCGACGGCCAGGTCTGGGTCGCTTCGGGCGACTACAAGCGCCAGCCTGATCCGACTTGCGCGCCATTCGAGCCGGTGCCCTGCGATGTGTTCATCACCGAAGCCACCTTCGCCCTGCCGGTGTATCGCTGGCCGCAGACCGCGGCGGTGGTCGATGACATCGTGCGCTGGCGCCGCGACTGCGCCGAGCGCGGCGAGACCGCGGTGCTGTACTGCTACGCCCTGGGCAAGGCGCAACGCGTGTTGGCCGAGCTCGATGGCCGCGGCGAGCCGCCGGTGTTGTTGCACGGCGCCATCGCCGCCGGTGTGGCGGTCTATCGCCAGGCCGGCATCGCGATGATCGAGACCGAAGCGGTCTCCGAGCAGCCGCGTGGACAGGACGCGGCCGGGCGGCTGGTGATGGCGCCACCGTCGGCCGCCGGCAGCGCCTGGTTGCGGCGCTTTCGCCACGCCCAGCAAGGATTCGCTTCGGGCTGGATGCGCATTCGCGGCAACCGCCGCCGGCGCAACTACGACCGCGGCTTCGTGGTGTCCGACCATGCCGACTGGCCGGCGCTGCTGCAGACCATCGCGCAGACCGGTGCGCGCCGGGTCATCGCCACGCACGGGAACACCGATGCGTTGGTACGCCACCTGTGCGAGCACGGCACTGCCGCCGAATCTTTCCGCACTGCTTATGGCGAGGAGGACGCATGAACGTATTCGCCCGCCGCCGCCTGCGCGCCACGCACGGCGGCGCGCTGACCGGCGCCAAGGTGTTCCGGCGCGAGGCGCTCGGCTTCCGCCTGCGCTGCACGCCGACGCCAGCGGCCGCACTGGACGCCTTCACCCGCCGCGCGCTGGCCCTGCGCCGCCCTGAGGGTCCCCAGGCTTGAAGCGTTTCGCCGCGCTGTTCCGGGAGCTGGACCGCAGCACCGGTACCGGTGACAAGCGCGCCGCGCTGGTCGCCTATTTCCGCGATGCGCCACCGGCCGATGCGGCCTGGGCGCTGTACCTGCTCAGTGGCGGCAAGATCACCAGCGCGCGCCAGCGCATTGCCAGCACCGGCGAACTGCGCGAATGGATCACGGCCACCGCCGGCATTGCCGACTGGCTGGTCGCCGATAGCTACGACCATGTCGGCGACCTCGCCGAAACGCTGGCGCTGCTGCTCGACGACCCACCGGGCACCAGCGAGGACGTGGCGTTGTCGACCTGGATCGAACAGCGCCTGCTGCCGGTGGCCAACGCACCGGTCGAGGTGCGTCGCGCCGTGGTCGAGGCGGCCTGGCGCACGCTGGATTTCGAACAGCGCCTGCTGTTCAACAAACTGCTGACCGGCGCGTTGCGCGTGGGCGTCTCGCAGCGCTTGGTGCAACAGGCCCTGGCCGAACTGTCGGGCCTGGACATCGCGCGCATCGCCCAACGCATGCTCGGCAGCTGGGCGCCGACGCCGGCGTTCCTCGCCGACCTGTTGTCGCCGGATGAACTGGAGAGCGACCGTCAACAACCCTACCCGTTCTTCCTGGCCTCGCCATTGGAAGGCAGCCACGAGGCGCTCGGCGATATTGCGCACTGGGTGCTGGAATGGAAGTGGGATGGCATTCGCCTGCAACTGATCCGGCGTGGCGAGGAGGTCGCGCTGTGGTCGCGCGGCGAGGAACGCCTGGATGGCCGTTTCCCGGAGATCGAGCGCGCCGCCGCGGCACTGCCGCCGGGTACGGTGATCGATGGCGAACTGCTGGCCTGGCGCATCGACCAACCGCAACCGTTGCCGTTCGCGGCATTGCAGACGCGCATCCAGCGCCTGCGGCCCGGGCCCAAAACCCTGGCCGAAGCGCCGGCGCGCGTGATTGCCTACGACCTGCTGGAACTGGCCGGCGAAGACCTGCGCGAACGCCCACTGCGCGAGCGCCGCGCCTTGCTCGAGGGCGTGCTGGCCACCTTGGGCGATCCGCACCTGGTCGCCTCGCCGCTGGTCCAGGCGAACGATTGGGAGGAAGCGGCGACCCAACGCCTGGAGGCGCGCGAACGCGGCGTCGAAGGCCTGATGCTCAAGCGTGCTGATTCGCCCTATCGCGCCGGTCGCCGCCGTGGCGACTGGTGGAAGTGGAAGATCGACCCGCTGACGATCGACGCAGTGCTGATCTACGCGCAGGCGGGCCATGGCCGCCGCAGCACGCTGTACACCGACTACACCTTCGGCCTGTGGCATGAAGGCGCATTGGTGCCGGTCGCCAAGGCCTATTCGGGCCTGGATGATCGCGAGATCCTCGACCTCGACCGCTGGATCCGCGCGCATACCACCGAGCGCTTCGGCCCAGTGCGTGCGGTGACGCCAGAGCACGTGTTCGAACTGGGTTTCGAAGCGGTCAATGCCAGCAAGCGCCACAAGTCCGGGATCGCGGTGCGCTTTCCGCGCATCCTGCGCTGGCGCCACGACAAGCGCCCGCCGGAGGCCGACACCTTGTCCGCATTGCAGGCGCTGGCGCAATGAGTACCGCTGCGAGGAGCGCTGCCGAAGCGGCGCGGCGCTGGCGCGGCTGGTTTGCCGAGCGCGGCTGGCGCCCGTCACCGTTCCAGCGCGAAGTGTGGCGGCGCTACCTAGCCGGCGAGTCCGGCCTGCTGCATACGCCCACCGGTAGCGGCAAGACGCTGGCGGCGCTCGGTGGGCCGCTGCTGGAAGCGCTGCGCGAGCCTGCCAGCGCACCGCGCAAGCGTGCCCGCGCCAGCGCACGGTCACTGCGCCTGCTGTGGGTCACGCCGCTGCGCGCGTTGGCCACCGACACCGCGCGTGCCTTGCGCGATCCGTGCGCGGGGCTCGGCCTGGACTGGGAAATCGGATTGCGCACCGGCGATGCCAGCGCGCGCGAAAGACGCATGGCGCGCCAGGGCCAGGTGGATGCGCTGGTGACCACGCCCGAGTCACTGGCGCTGCTGCTCTCCTATCCTGACAGCGCCGCGCGGCTGCTCACACTGCGCTGCGTAGTGGTGGACGAATGGCACGAGTTGCTTGGCAACAAGCGCGGCGTGCTGCTGCAGCTGGGCCTGGCACGGCTGCGCGCAGTGGCGCCGGCGTTGCGGGTGTGGGGGCTGTCGGCCACGCTGGGAAATCTCGAACAGGCGCGCGATGTGCTGCTGCCGGGCCAACCGCAAGCGGCCATCGTCAGTGGCGTGCGCCCACGCCGGTTGACCCTGCAGACGCTGGTGCCGGCACAGGGCGAACGCTTTCCATGGGCGGGCCACCTGGGCTTGTCGCAACTGCAGCGCGTGCTTGAAACGATACTGGCGGCGGGCACCAGCCTGTTGTTCACCAACACGCGCGCGCAGGCCGAACTCTGGCACCAGGCGCTGGCGGCGGTATGGCCGCAAGCGCCGGAAACGCTCGCGCTACACCATGGCTCGCTCGACCCGGTGCTGCGCGCACGCGCCGAAGCCGGCCTGCGCGATGGCAGCGTGCGCTGCGTGGTGGCGACGTCGAGCCTGGACCTGGGCGTGGATTTCCCCGCGGTCGACCAGGTACTGCAGCTGGGCAGCCCGAAGGGCATCGGCCGCCTGCTGCAGCGCGGCGGCCGTGCACGGCACCGGCCGGGCGAATCCGGCCACGTGGTCTGCATCCCCACCCATGCCCTGGAACTGGCCGAATACGCCGCCGCCCGGCGTGCGCTGGCACACGGCCGTATCGAAGCGCGGCCGCCACCGCGGCTGTGCCTGGATGTGCTTGCCCAGCACTGCATCAGCTGCGCGCTCGGCGGTGGCTTCCGCGCCGATGCGTTGTTCAGCGAAGTGCGCGCCACCGACGCATTCGCCATGCTGGACCCCGCGCACTGGCAGGGCGTGCTCGACTTCATCGTGCAAGGCGGCAGCGCGCTGGCCAACTACCCCGACTACCACAAGGTGGTGCGCGAGGAGGACGGCGTCTACCGTGTCGTCGATCGCCGCATCGCGCTGCGCCACCGGCTCTCGATCGGCACCATCAGCAGCGATGGCAGCGTGCGCGTGCGCTTCCTGCGCGGCGGCGACCTGGGCACGGTGGAAGAACAATTCGTCGGCCGCCTGCGCCGCGGCGATCGCTTCCAGTTTGCCGGCCGCCTGCTCGAACTGGTGCGACTGGAAGACATGACCGCCTACGTGCGCCTGGCCAAGGGCGGCGAAGGTGCGGTGCCACGCTGGATGGGCGGGCGCCTGCCGCTGTCGGCCACGCTCGGGCGCGAGCTGGAGAGCGTGCTCGGCGAGCCCGATGATTCACCCGAACTCATCGCGCTGGCACCGTTGCTGCGCCTGCAGGCGCGGCTGTCGGCGCTGCCTGGCCAAGGTCGACTCCTGGCCGAGACCCTGCGCACGCGCGAAGGCCGCCACCTGTTCCTGTATCCGTTCGCCGGCCGCCAAGTGCACGAGGGCCTCGCCGCGTTGCTCGCATTGCGTTGGGGGCGGGCCCAGGCGAACAGCTTCGACTACGCCGCCAACGACTACGGGCTGGTGCTGTCGCCGGCCAACGAAGTCGTGCCCGATGCGGCGTTGCTCACGCAGCTGCTGGACCCGGCCAACCTGCTCGAAGACCTGCGCGAGAGCCTCAACCTGGCCGAACTGGCGCGCCGGCAATTTCGCGAGATCGCCCGTGTCTCCGGTTTGCTCATTCCGCAGCTACCGGGCCGCACGCCACGCAGCCTGCGCCAGCTGCAAGCCTCTTCGGGATTGCTCTACGACGTCCTGCGCCGCTTCGACCCCGGCCACCTGCTGCTCGAACAGGCCGAGCGCGAAGTGCTGGGTGGCCAGCTCGAACTGGCGCGGCTCGCCAGCACGCTTGCAGACTGCACATCGCGCACGCTGGCATTGCGGCAGCCGCGCAGCCTCACCCCGCTGTCGTTCCCGCTCTGGGCCGAACGCAGCCGCGGCCAGCTCAGCACCGAAGATTGGAAGGCACGCGTGCAGCGCGCCGCCGCACAACTGGAGCGCCGCCATGGCGGCTGAGTGGGAAATCGAGCTGGCCGGAGAAACCGTGCGCCTGCTCGGCGCGCGCGCGCTGTACCGGCCCGACTCGCAAGCGCTGCTGATCGCCGATCTGCACCTGGGCAAGGGCGACGTGTTCCGCCGCGCCGGGATCGGCTTGCCGGCCGGTGGCACCGACCACGACCTCGAGCGCCTGGGCGCACTGGTCGAGGCCTACCCGGTGCGGACGCTGTGGATTCTCGGCGACTTGCTGCATGGCGCGGTCAACGACGCCGCCTGGGTGCGGCAATGGCAGCAATGGCGATTGCGCCATGCCAGCCTGGAGATCGCGGTGATCCGCGGCAACCACGACCGCGCCCTGCAACCCGATGCATTGCGAGTGCGCGATGCCGGTAGCGCGTTCGACGACGGACGCTTCGTGCTGCAACATGATCCGGCGCCGGTCGCCGACCGCCACGTCCTCTGCGGCCACATCCATCCGCTGTGCGAACTGCCCGGGGTACCGCGACGCTTCCCCGCGTTCTGGTTGCGCGGCGAGGTCACCGTGTTGCCGGCCTTCTCGCATTTCACCGCGGGCGTCACCCCCGTGCTGCGGCGCGGGGAACGCCTGGCGCCGTGCGTGGAAGAAGAGATCGTGCCGCTGCCGATGACCCGCTGACGCTCAAGCCGGCGCGGACGCGGCGGCCCTGGCCTGCTGCGTTTCCAGGGCGGCCAGGAATTCCGCTGCGAGTGGCAGACGCCCCAACCAGCCGTGCTGGGTGCCGCTGAGCACCCGCAACATGTGTCCGCGTCCCCCTGGAAGGCGCCCGAGCGGCCGCATTCCGAGATCGCGCGCACGCGCCACCATATCGCGCTCGGATTGGAACAGTGGCGTCAACCAGCGGCTCCAGAAGTGATAGATCGCCACGTGTGCCTGGCGTTCGCGCTGGTAGCGCGGCAAGGCATGCGCGAGCGAGGCCTCCTCGCGCAGTGCGCGGGCCAGCGCCCAGGCATCAAGCAGGGCCATGTTCACGCCCTGGCCCAGCTGCGGGCTCATCGCGTGTGCCGCGTCCCCGGCCAATACCAGGCGTCCCCAATGCCACTGCCGCGGCACTGCATCGCGATACACCGCGGTGGCCAACTGCGCCGAATCGCCGATCTCCGACAAACATGCGCGCGCCTGCGGCCACAGCGTTGCGATCTCGTCCAGCCACGGCACCACGCCACCTTCGCGCCAACGTTCGAAATCAGTGCGCGGCAAGCTCCAGAAGAAGCTCATGCGCCGCTGTGGATCGTCCGGGCGCGTGCCCACCGGCAACAGGCCGATCATCTTGCGCGCGCTTTGGTAGCGCTGCCGCAGTTCATCGGCGTGCGCCCAATCGCGCTGCGGCACCAGGCACCACAGCGCGCCCCAGGGATACGGCCGATCCAGCCGTGGCGGACCGGCATGCGCGCGCAAACACGAGGCTGCGCCATCGGCGGCGACGACCAGGTCGAACCCCGCATGCCAACGCCCATCCTGCGACTGCACCCGGCCGCCCTCGGCATCGACCGCGATGATCCGCGTGCCTACGTGCAACACCGGCGCCTGCCACGCCTGCCGCAGCAACAGGAACAACGCCCCCCGCTGCACGCCCAGCCCGAACAAGCGTCGATCGAGATCGTGGTAGCGCATCTCCATCACCGCGCGGTCGCCACCCACATCGCCATACAGGCGACGCACTGGCGCACCGTGCGCCAGGATCTGCTCGAGCAGGCCCATCTGCCACAGCACCTGCAGCCCACTGGGCTGCAGCAGGAACCCTGCCCCCACCGGTCCCGGCTCGGCGGCCTGCTCGAACACCTCGACCTGGTGCCCGTCGCGCTGCAACAGCACCGCCAACGCCTGCCCCGCAGTGCCATAGCCGACCACCGCGATCCTTCGCGAACTTCCCTTCATCGATGTCCCCGGGCTGCACAAGCAATTCAAAAAAAAACCCCGCCCGAAGGCAGGGTTTCAATGCACGACCGGCTGAGAAATCAGCCGACCGGCGTGATGTTGGAAGCCTGGGCGCCCTTCGGGCCCTGGGTCACGTCGTAAGTGACGCGCTGGCCTTCCTGCAGGCTGCGGAAGCCCTTGGAATTGATCGCGGAGAAGTGCGCGAAGACGTCAGCGCTGCCGTCCTCCGGTGAAATGAAGCCAAATCCCTTGGCGTCGTTGAACCACTTGACGGTACCGTTCGGCATGGTGATGCGAGACCTTTGCAATATTGAATGGGTGGTGTGCGGCTCGCGCACGCGCCGAGTATGCAAAGCTTATGCCCCGAAGACAATCACCCTCTCGCAAGTTCCCCGACCAGCTCCGGCAGGCCGGCCGAAGCCGCCTCCACGTTGGCCAGGACCTCGGCCAGGGTGATCTCCTGGGCATCGCCACAACCGGCGGCCCAGTTCGCCACGATCGCCAGGCAGGCATAGTCCAGCCCCAGCTCGCGCGCCAGGCCCGCCTCCGGCATGCCGGTCATGCCGACCAGGTCGCAGCCGTCGCGGCGCATCCGCGCAATTTCGGCGATGGTTTCCAGGCGCGGGCCCTGGGTGGCGCCATAGCAGCCGCCGTCGACCAGCTTGACCCCCGTTACCCGCGCCGCTGCCAGCACCTTGCTGCGCAGCATCGGCGTATACGGGTGGCCGAAGTCCACGTGCAGCACTTCGCTGCCCGGCTCCTCGGAAAGGGTGGAGACCCGGCCCCAGGTGTAGTCGATCAATTGGTCCGGGCAAGCCAGCACGCGCGGGCCGAAGGCGTCGGTGATGCCGCCGACGGTATTGAGCGCCAGGACCCGCTGCGCGCCAATTTGCTGCAGCGCGGCAAGGTTGGCGCGGTAATTGATCTTGTGCGGCGGCAACGAATGGCCCTCGCCATGCCGCGCCAGGAAGGCCACGCGCTGGCCCAGCAGCGTGCCCACCCGGACCGGACCGGACGGCGCGCCGAAGCGGGTTTCCACTTCGTGGGTCTGCACATCGTCCAGCTGCGCCAGCTTGTAGACGCCGGTGCCGCCGATGACGGCCAGGGAGATCGGGTGCATGCGCGGCTCAGTCCTTCATCGCGTAGATCGCCGGCGCGCCGCGGAACAGCTCGTTGACGTCCATGCCGAAGCCAAACACGTAGCGGTCCTCGACCTCGACACCCGCGTAGTCGGCGCGCACGTCGGGCACCGCGCGGTCGTGCTGCTTGATCGCCAGCGCGGCGATCCGCACGTCGGTGGCGCCCTGCTCCAGGCACCACTGGCGCACGCCCTGCAGGGTGTAGCCCTCGTCGAGGATGTCGTCGACCAGCAACACGCGGCGTCCGAACAACGCGGTGGCCGGGCGGTGCTTCCACACCAGCTCGCCGCCGACGGTGGCACCGCGGTAGCGGGTGGCATGCAGATAGTCGAACTGCAGGTCCTGGCCACGCGCGCCCAGTTCCAGCGCCAACTGGCCGGAGAACGGCAGCGCACCGTGCATGATCGTCAGGTACACCGGCACTTCGCCCTGGTAGTCGCGGGCAATGGCATCGGCGATGCGGCCGATGGCGGCATCGAGCGTGGGGCGGTCGACGAGCAGGTCGGCCTGGGCCACGGCCTGCTGGAGGGTGAGATTGGACATCAGGCGGTTTTTCCGAGTTGTTGCAGCAAGAGGGATTGGCTGTGGGGGTGGCGGGACTCGGCCAGCAGGCCGTCCCAGCCCAGGGCGCCGCGTCCGATCAGTCCGATCAACGCGGCGGTATTCAAACGGCGCCCGGCCACGGCCTGCAGCGATTCTTCGACCAGCTCCGGATGGCACACCAGGACCACGTCGCAGCCGGCGTCCAGGTGGGCATCGACACGCGCCTTGACCCCGCCAGCACTGAACGAGGCGGCCATGCCGATATCGTCGGAGAACACCACGCCGCGGAAACCGAGCTCGCTACGCAGGACTTCGCCGATCCAGCGCGGCGAATAGCCGGCCGGCTCCGGCGCCACCTGCGGGTAGACCACGTGCGCCATCATCACCGCATCGGCGCCGGCTTCGATGCCGGCGGCAAATGGCACCAGGTCTTCCTGGCGCAGCACCTGCAGCGGGCGCGGATCGATCGCGGTATCGACATGGGTATCTTCCAGCACCGTACCGTGGCCGGGGAAATGCTTGAGCGTGGCAGCCATGCCGGCTTCGTGCATCGCCGCGACATAGGCGCGGGTGAAAGCCGCCACGATCTGCGGATCGTCGCTGAAGGCACGATCGCCAATGGCGCGGTTGCCGCGGCCGAGATCGACCACCGGGGCGAAACTGAGGTCGACGCCGCTGGCGCGGATTTCGCTGGCCATCAGCCACGCATGTTCGCGCGCCAGCGCCAGCGCCGCTTCGGGCTCGCGCAAGTACAACGGGCCAAAACCCTGCAGCGGCGGCAGCGCACTGAAGCCTTCGCGGAAGCGCTGCACGCGCCCGCCCTCCTGGTCCACGCAGATCAACTGCGGGCGCGGGGCAGCGGCGCGGATGGCCGCCGACAACTCGGCGATCTGCGCGCGCGAGGCGAAGTTTCGCTTGAACAGGACCACGCCAGCGACCGCGTCGTGCTGCAGCCACTCGCATTCGCGGGGGCTCAGTTCGGTGCCGGCAACGCCGATCAGGAGCATGCGGGGTGGATCTCCAACGGTTCGGGGAATCGCGCAGCGCCGGGGCGCCGCCACGGCGCCTGGATGGCGCACTGCCGCATTGTCGCAGAAGCGCGCCCCGGCATCAGGTCGGGTCGCTTTGCGCGGCCCCAGCCTCGGCAGCGATTTGCGCCAGGGTGCGGGCGAAGGTTTCCGGCGGCTGCGCACCCTGGACCAGGTAGCGACCGTCGATGACGAAGCTGGGTACGGCGGTAATCCCCAGGGCCTGCGCTTGCGCCAGCTGTGCCTGCACCTCGGCCAGGCCCTCGTCCGATTGCAGCAGCGCGTTGACCCGCGCGGCCGCCAACCCGCCAGCGGCGCCAGCCTCTACCAGCGTCTGCGCGTCAGCGAGGTTGCGGCCCTCGGCGAAATGGGCGCGGAACAGCGCCTCGGCCACCGCGGCGGCATCGCCCTCGCGGCCGGCCAGCCACAGCAGGCGATGCGCGCGCAGCGTGTTCACCCGCACCTGGCCGCGTTCGAAATCGAACGGCAGGCCCTCGGCACGGCCCGTCTGCTGGGTCTGCGCCAGGATCTGTTCGGTGCGCTCGGCGCTGCCAAACTTGGCGCGATAGGCCTCGCGCAGTGGCACTGGATCGGGACCGGCGTCCGGGTCGAGCTGGAAGGCGTGATAGTGGATTTCCACCGGCGGTGCCTGCTCGCCCAGCTGGGCCAGGCCACGTTCCAGGCGATGCTTGCCGATCCAGCACCAGGGACAGACGATGTCCGACCAGATGTCGATGCGCATGGGGGGGCTCCGCGCGATAGGGGCCTGCCACTATGCCGGCAAGGGCGTGGACGGGCCATTAGCCGCGATCACCGGTGGAGGCGGCACAGGTACGGACTTCCTACGGTCAGGGCTCATGGCCCTCCTACAGGGAGATCGCAAGCTGTCGGGGGGTTTGCAACTGCACTGTAGGAGCGGCTTCAGCCGCGATGGCTTGGCGGAGTAGCAATGGTGCGGACTTCCTACGGTCGGGGCTCATGGCCCGGGGCCACCCAGAGCCCCTCCTACAGGGAGATCGCAGGCAATTAGCGCGGCCAGCGGCTGTAGGGGTGCGCGGCCAGGGCCAGGTTGTAGTAGCGCACGTCATCGGTGACTTCTTCACCCAGCCAGCCCGGCCGCTCGAAGGCTTCGTCGGCCTGTTGCAGCTCGATCTCCGCCACCACCAGCCCGGCGTTGTCGCCGAGGAATTCGTCCACTTCCCAAAGATGGCCAGCGTGCCGCACCAGGTGGCGGCGCTTGTCGACCAGCCCGCCGACGCACAACGCCAACAATGCGCGTGCGTCGTCGAGCGGTATCGGGTAGTCGAACTCCTGGCGGGTGTGGCCCAGCTCGCGCGACTTCAGGTTGAGGAACGCTTCCTGGCCCTGGATGCGCACGCGCACCGACGCGCGCTGGGCTCCGCTCTGCATCGCTGCCTGGTCGTTGATGTAGCCCTGTGCCATCGCGATGACCTGGTGCGCGTCCGCGCGCCAGCCGTCGCCGCTAACCAGGAACTTGCGCTCGATCTCGATGCCCATCGTGCTTCCTCAGCGCTCGAACAGCGCGATGCTTTCCACGTGCGCGGTGTGCGGGAACATGTCCATGGCGCCGGCCGCCTTCAGGCTGAAACCCTGCTCGTTGACCAGGTAGCCGGCATCGCGCGCGAGCGAACCGGGATGGCAGCTGACATAGACGATGCGCTCGAACTTCTTCAACGGCAGCTGGCGCAGCACGTCGATGGCGCCGGAACGCGGCGGGTCGAGCAGCAGCTTGTCGAAGCCCTGGCGCATCCATGGCGCGTTGCGCTGGTCCTGGGTCAGGTCGGCGGCGAAGAACTGCGCGTTGCCCAGGCCGTTGCGCTCGGCATTTTCGCGTGCGCGCGCGACCAGCCCGGCATCGCCTTCCACGCCCACCACCTCGCGCACCCCGCGCGCCAGCGGCAAGGTGAAATTGCCCAGGCCGCAGAACAGGTCGAGCACCCGGTCCTCGGGTCGGGGATCGAGCAGGCGCAACGCGTGATCGATCATCTTCTGGTTGAGCGAGGCGTTGACCTGGATGAAATCCAGAGGCCGGAACGCCAGTTCCACGTTCCACTGCGGTAGACGGAAGGACAGCGGCACTTCCTGCGGCCACAGCGCGTGCACGCTCTCCAGGCCGCCGGGTTGCAGGAAGATGGCGAAGCCGTGGGCCTGGCCAAATTCGGCCAGTGCCTGGCGATCATGTTCGCTCAAGGGCTGCAGGTGGCGCACGGTCAGTACGATGGCGTCGTCGCCGGCAATGAACTCAATCTGCGGGATATCGCGCTTGCCATCCAGCGATTCGACCAGGGCCGCCAACGCGGTGACCTTCTCGCCGATCTGCGGGATCACCGTGTAGCAGACCGAAAGATCGGCGACGAAACGCGGGTCCAGTTCGCGGAAACCGACCAGGGTCTTGTCCTTCTTCTCGACCCGGCGCACCGAGAAACGGCCCTTGCGGCGGTAGCCCCAGTTCTGCCCGACCAGCGCCGGCAGGACTGTTTCGGGGGTGACATGGCCGATGCGCCGCAGGTTGTCCATCAGCACGTGCTGCTTGGCCACGATCTGCTCGTGCTCGTCCAGGTGCTGCAGCACGCAGCCGGCGCAGACGCCGAAGTGCGGGCAACGCGGCTGCACCCGCTTGGGCGAGGCTTGCAGCACTTCCAGGGTGCGCGCCTCGTCGAAATGGCGGCTGCGGGCGGTGGGCTCGGCCACCACCACTTCGCCCGGCAGGGCGCCGCTGATGAAGGTGACCTTGCCACCCTCGCCCTCGCGGCGGGCGACGCCGCGGCCATCATGGCTGAGGTCGAGGATCTCGGTCTGGAAGGGGGTACGGTCTAGGCGTCTGCCGGATCTGGCCACGTGGCGACAAGCTGCGGGCAAAAAGGGCGCGTATTGTCGCAGAAGCGCCGGCCGATGGCCGGTGCAGACCATTTATTGTCGTTTGCCTGGAGAGCAGGCAAACTCACCCGGCCGCAGGCAGTCGCTGCGGCGTGCTGACATGGAGGCAGCAAGATGATGGCGTCGCGAGAGCCCCTTCGTCCCCGCGTACTACTGGTCGAAGACGACCCGATCAGCCTGGGCTTCTTCCAGGCCGCACTGGAGCCGCTGGCCCTGCGGCTGGATTGCGCCGACAGCCTGGCCACGGCCCTGGCTTGTGCCGGCCAGGCCCGCCACGACCTGTGGCTGATCGACGCCCACCTGCCCGATGGCAGCGGCAGCGCCTTGCTGGCCCAACTGCGCCGGCTGCATCCGGACACCCCTGCCCTGGCCCACACCGCCGATGCCGGGGCCGAAGCGCGCCTGCTCGCCGACGGCTTCCTCAAGGTACTGATCAAGCCGCTACCCGCGACCGAATTGCAGCAGCAGGTGCGTGGCGCCCTGCCGATCCGGGCCGAGGCGGCGATGGCTGCCACCGCGGCGATGGCCGGTGACTGGGACGAGGCCGCCGCGCTGGCCGCGCTGAATGGCCAGCAGCACCATCTCAATGCGCTGCGCGAGCTGTTCCTGTCCGAATTGCCGGGCACCCGCGACGCGGTCGATTCGGCCCTGCGCCAGGACGATGAAACCACCCTGCGCAACCACCTGCACCGGCTCCAGGCCAGTTGTGGCTTCGTCGGTGCTGCGCGACTGGCGCGGGCGGTGCGTGAATTGAAGGGCGATCCGGGTTCGACGGTGGCCAGGCATCAATTCCATGACGCCGTGGCTGCGTTGCTGCATTGAGGTGTGTCGCGGGCTGTCGGTTTGCGGTCGCGGCTGAAGCCGCTCCTACAGTGAACCCCAGCTTTTGTAGGAGGAGCTCTGGGTGGCCTCGGGCCATCAGCCCCGAGGAGCCCTACCGCGGCGACAAATCGCGCAACATGTCCCAGGCCTTGAGCCCACGGCCACCGAGGTGGTGCATCAACACCTCGCGCAAACTCAGCCGCAGTCCTGGCAGATCCACCGCCTCTGGCGGCTGGTCGCGCGCCAACGCCAACAACACGCGACCGGTGGCAGCGGCATTGCGTTCGCCGGCGCCACGGTCGCTCAACAGACGACGCGCGCCCTGCTGCGGGTCGAGCCGATAGCGCGCGGCCGGGTCGATCGGCTCGCCCTCGGCGTCAAGCTCCAGGTCGAAGCCGACGCCGAGCGCGTCAAGCAGGTCGCGCTCGAAGCGACGCAAGCTCCAGGCGAGCGATTCGCCCGCACGCAGGCGCTCGCGGACGGTCGCGTAGGCGGCGTGCATTTCCGGCACCGGGTCATGCCGCGGCGCCAGTCGCAATACCAGTTCGTTGAGATAGAACGCAGCCAGCATCGCCTCGCCCTGCAGGCGCGGCGCGGCATCTTCGGCTTCGGCGTTGCGCAGTTGCGCCAGTTCGCCGCGCTGCACCGCGCTGAAGCGGATCGCCTGCAGCGGCTGCAAGGCCGCGCGCAGCAGCTGCTTGCGCTCGCCCTGCACGCCACGGGCGAGCAAGCCGATCCGTCCGTGGTTGAGGCTCAGCACTTCGACCAGCAGGCTGGTCTCGCGCCAGTGCCGGGCGTGCAGGACGAAGCCGGGCTCATCCTCGATGCGCATGCGCCTGCCTCAGCCGGCGCGGCCAGCGCGCCGCTGGCCGCTCATTCGTAGCCGAACGCCTTCAGCGCGGCTTCGTCATCCGACCAGCCCTCGCGGACGCGCACCCAGGTTTCCAGGAAGACCTTGGAGCCGAACAAGCGCTCCATCTGCTGACGCGCCTTGGCACCGATCTCCTTCAGGCGGGTACCGCCCTTGCCAATCACGATCGCCTTCTGGCCTTCGCGCTCGACCCAGATCACCGCGCCGATGCGCAACAGCGCGCCGTCTTCGGTGAACCGCTCGATCTCGACCGTGGTGGCATACGGCAACTCTTCGCCGAGCTGGCGCATCAACTGTTCGCGCACCAGTTCGCCGGCCAGGAAGCGCTGGCTGCGGTCGGTGATTTCGTCTTCGCCAAACATCGGCGGCTGCTCGGGCAGCAGGCCCAGGAGATCCTTGGTCAGCGCTTCCAGGCCCTTGCGCTTGAGCGCGGACACCGGGTGCACCGCGGCGAAAGTGCGGCCTTCGCTGACCTGGGCCAGGAACGGCAGCAGCCCGGACTTGTCCTTCATCCGGTCGACCTTGTTGACGATCAACACCACCGGCACGCCGGCGTCGCTGAGGACGTTGTAGGCCAGGGTGTCTTCTTCGTCCCAACGCCCGGCCTCGATCACCAGCATGGCCGCGTCCACGCCCTCCAGCGAACCGCGCGCGGCGCGGTTCATCACCCGGCTCATCGCCGAGGCCTTGAACTTGCCTTGTTCGCGGTGCAACCCGGGGGTATCGACCAGCACGATCTGGCCCTGCGGGTAGCTGGCGATGCCCAGCAACCGGTGGCGCGTGGTTTGCGGCCGGTTGGAGACAATACTGATCTTGGCCCCGACCAAGGCGTTGGTCAGGGTCGACTTGCCGACATTCGGACGGCCGATGACGGCGACGCTGCCGCTGCGGTAAGGAGGCGTTTGGTTCACTTGCTGGAATCCAGTTGGCGCAGTACCGCGGCGGCGGCCTGCTGTTCGGCCAGGCGCCGCGACCCGCCCTCGCCTTCGGCGCTCAGCGCCGGCTCGGACAGGGTGCAGCGTACCTGGAAAATCTTGGCGTGGTCGTCGCCACTTTCTGAAACGAGTTCATACGCCGGCAGCGGCCGCTGCCGGGCCTGCAGCCATTCCTGCAGGCGGGTCTTGGGGTCTTTTTCGGGCTTGCCGACCGGCAGCGCGGCCAGCGCGCTCTCGAACCACGGCAGGATCGCCGCACGGCAGGCTTCGAAGCCCGCGTCCAGGTAAATGGCCGCCACGACGGCCTCCACGGCATCGGCCAGGATCGAATCGCGGCGATGGCCGCCCGATTTCATCTCGCCCGGCCCCAGGGTGAGGCGTTCGCCCAGCTCCAGCGCCCGGCCGATGGTGGCCAGCGCGGCCTCGCGTACCAGTTCGGCGCGGGCCCGGGTCAACGCACCTTCGTCGGCACGTGGCCAGCGCAGGTAAAGCGCCTCGGCGATCAGCAGGTTGACCACGCCGTCGCCGAGGAATTCCAGCCGCTCGTTATGCGGCGCGCCGGCGCTGCGGTGGGTCAGCGCCTGCGCCAGCAGCGACGGATCGGCGAAGTCATGGCCGATCCGGTCGCCGCGCTGCGGGTTTTTACTCGGTGATACCACTGCGGGTCAGGTCCTGGCTGGCGTTGAAGTTGCCGACCACGTCGAGGTTGCCCACCAGCGGCCTGCGCACTTCGTAGCTCACATTCATGCGCCAGCCGTTGCCGACGCGTTCGAAGGTGACATCGTCCTTCTGTACGTTTTCCGAGTAATTGATGTACAGCCGGCGGAAGAACAGATCCTTCGCCCGGCCCGGGTCCATGTCGCCGCTGCCCGGTTCGTTGGCCACGCCCTTCATGGCCTCGCGCACCGAGTAGTACTCCTGGTACATCGGGAACAGCTTCATGCCGATGTACAGGAAGAAGCCCACTACCGCCAACACCACCACGAATGACAGCAACGTCATTCCGCTTTGATTGCGCTTCATCGCTACTCCCCTAGCCACGCCACGCGTGTCGATTACTGGATACCTGTCCCGATCCGCGACGGATCGAAACTCCCCTTGCAGAACCACCCCTCGCAATTGAGCCAGATCAGGAACGCCTTGCCCCGCAGGTTGGCCTCGGGCAGGAAATGGGTCTGCGTCCAGAAACGGCTGTCCTCGCTATTATCGCGATTGTCGCCCATCACGAAATACTGCCCCTGCGGCACCACCCAGTCGCCCTGGCCGGCCGGATTGGCGCGGCCGATCAGCTCCAGCACGGTGTGCTGGCGCCCGGGCAGGTTCTCGCTCAGCAGGGTGGCGCCGGTCATTTCCGCGCCGCGGCCCTTGCCGATGTACTCGCCCTTGACCTCGTACTGCATGGCCTCGCCATTGATGTACAGGGTGTCGCCATGGAAGCCGATGCGGTCGCCCGGCAGGCCGATGATGCGCTTGATCCAGTTCTCGTCGGGCGCGTGCGGCGGCTTGAACACCACCACGTCGCCCCGCTTGGGCTCGCCCACCGGCACGAACTTGGTGTTGGTGATCGGCAGGCGCAGGCCGTAGGCGAACTTGTTGACCAGGATGAAATCGCCGATCAGCAGGTTCGGCATCATCGAGCTGGAGGGGATCTTGTACGGTTCGGCGATGAAGCTGCGCAGGATCAGCACCACCGCCAGCACCGGGAAGAAGGCGCGCGAGTATTCGATCAGGGCCGGTTCGCTGTCGAGCAGGCCAGCGCGCGCGGCGCGGCGCCGGGCCAGGAAGAGCTTGTCGAGCAGCCACACCAGGCCCGAGCCCAGGGTCAGCACGACCAGCGCGATCTCAAACCATTTCATGCGTTTTCCTTATACGGGGAGAATCAGGAAACAGGGGCCGACACCAGGAAGACGCACGCGCGCGGCGTTTGTGACTCCCCGGCCCGGCCCCCGCCCTCCTTACTTGTTGTCCATCTGCAGCACGGCGAGGAAGGCTTCCTGCGGGATTTCCACCCGCCCGACCTGCTTCATCCGCTTCTTGCCTTCCTTCTGTTTCTCGAGCAGCTTCTTCTTGCGACTGACGTCGCCACCATAGCATTTGGCCAGCACGTTCTTGCGCATCGCCTTGACCGTACTGCGCGAGATGATCTGCGAGCCGACGGCGGCCTGGATGGCCACGTCGAACATCTGCCGCGGGATCAGGTCCTTCATCTTTTCGCACAGCTCGCGGCCGCGGCGATCGGCCTGGCTGCGATGCACGATGATGCTGAGCGCGTCGACCTTGTCGCCGTTGATCAGCGTGTCCACGCGCACGAACGGACCGGCCTGGAAGCGCAGGAAGTGGTAGTCCAGCGAGGCGTAGCCGCGGCTGACCGACTTGAGCTTGTCGAAGAAGTCCAGCACCACTTCGGCCATCGGCAGCTCATAGGCGATCTGCACCTGGCTGCCCATGTAGGTGATGCCGACCTGGGCCCCGCGCTTTTCCTCGCACAACGTGATCACCGAGCCGACATAGTCCGGTGGGGTGAGGATGTTGGCGCGGATGATCGGCTCGCGGACTTCCTCGATGTAGTTCACCGGCGGCAGCTTGGCCGGGTTGTCCATCGGCACGATCGAGCCGTCGGTCTTGAGCACTTCGTAGATCACCGTCGGCGCGGTGGTGATCAGGTCCAGGTTGTATTCGCGCTCCAGGCGTTCCTGCACGATTTCCATGTGCAGCATGCCGAGGAAGCCGCAGCGGAAGCCGAAGCCCATGGCCTCGGAGCTTTCCGGCTCGAAGCGCAGCGCCGCATCGTTCAGGCGCAGCTTCTCCAGCGCCTCGCGCAGGTCCGGGTAGTCCTCGGCGTCGATCGGGAACAGGCCGGCGAACACGCGCGGCTGCATTTCCTGGAAGCCGGGCAAGGGCTTGGGCGCCGGGTCGCTGGCCAGGGTCAGGGTGTCGCCAACCGGCGCGCCGTGGACATCCTTGATGCTGGCGTTGATCCAGCCCACTTCGCCGGCACGCAGCGCATCCAGGGTCTTGCGCTTGGGCGTGAACACGCCGACCGCATCGACCTGGTGGGTGCGCCCGGTCGACATCACCAGGATCTTGCTGCCCGGGCGGATCTCGCCCTGCATCACCCGCACCAGCGAGACCACGCCGAGGTAGTTGTCGAACCACGAATCGATGATCAGCGCCTGCAGCTTGTCGGTATCGCGCGGCTGCGGCGGCGGGATGCGGTGGACGATCGCCTCCAGCACCGCTTCGACATTCAGGCCAGTCTTGGCGCTGACCGCGACCGCGTCGGTGGCATCGATGCCGATGACCGCCTCGATCTCGGCCTTGGCGCGCTCGATGTCGGCGGTCGGCAGGTCGATCTTGTTGAGCACCGGCACCACTTCCAGGCCTTGCTCCACCGCGGTGTAGCAATTGGCCACCGATTGCGCTTCCACGCCTTGCGCCGCATCGACCACCAGCAAGGCGCCTTCGCAGGCGGCCAGCGAACGGCTGACCTCATAGCTGAAGTCGACGTGGCCGGGGGTATCGATGAAGTTCAGGTGATAGACCTGCCCGTCGCGCGCCTTGTACGGCAACGACACGGACTGCGCCTTGATGGTGATGCCGCGCTCGCGCTCGATCGGGTTGGAGTCGAGCACCTGCGCCTCCATCTCCCGCGCCTCGAGGCCGCCGCAGAGTTGGATGATGCGATCGGCGAGCGTGGACTTGCCGTGGTCGACGTGCGCGATGATGGAAAAATTGCGGATGTTCCGCATCGAATCGATGGACATGGGAGGTGGGCGGCGGCCAGGACCGTCGTCAGGAAAACGCGGCATTATCGCACGCCGCGGGGGCTGGCCGACGATCGGCGCGGCAGATCCGGCAGCGCTGCGAGCCGTTCAGGCCCGCCGCGCCGCGCATGTCACTCGCCCGCCTTGACCGCCACGTAGCTGCTGGCCTGGCCGCTGCTGACCAGCAGCATGACCACATCACCCTTCTTGTAGCTGGCCAGTTCCCGATTCAGGGCGGCCACGCTGCCTACGGGGGTACGGCCCACGCGCAGGATTACCAGGCCCGGGCTCAGCCGGGCTTCGCGGGCCGAGCTGCCGTTGACCGCGGCGATGCGCACGCCTTCGCCCGACTTCAGGCCCATGCGCTGGCGCTCGGCCGCGCTCAGCTCGGCGACCTGGATGCCAAGCAAGGCAGCACTGGCCGGACCGGCCGGACCGGCGTCGTCGTCATTGGCGGCCTGGTTGGGGCGCACATCGGACTCCAGCCGGGTCAAGGTCACCGTGACCTCCTTCTGCTTGCCGTCGCGCAGCAGGCCGAGGCGGACCTTGGTGCCCGGCGGCAGCATGCCGATCATCGGCGGCAGGTCGCTGGCGGCGTTGATCGGGTTGCCGTTGACCGAGCGGATCACGTCGCCCACCTCCACGCCAGCGTTGCCGGCCGCGCCGTCGGCCACCAAGCCGTTGACCAGCGCGCCCTTGGTATCGGGCAACTTCAGGCCCTGCGCCTGCAAGGCGTCGATCGGCCCCACCTGTACGCCGAGCTGGCCACGGCTGACATAGCCACTGCGCTTGATCTGCTCGGCCGCACTGACCGCCAGGTCGATCGGAATGGCAAAACTGATCCCCATGTAGCCGCCCGAGGCGGAAAAGATCTGCGAGTTGATGCCCACCACTTCGCCACGGGTATTGAGCAGCGGGCCGCCCGAATTACCCTGGTTGATCGCCACGTCGGTCTGGATGAACGGCACGTAGCGTTGATCGGCATAGGGATTGGCACGGCCGGTAGCGCTGACGATGCCGGCGGTGACCGAGTGATCGAGCCCGAATGGCGAGCCAATCGCCACCACCCATTGCCCCGGCTTGAGCGTGTTGGAGTCACCGATGCGCACCGTGGGCAGGTTCTTGGCGTCGATCTTCAGCAGCGCCACGTCGTACTGCTCGTCGCTGCCGACGACCTTGGCCTTGAACTCGCGGCCATCGGAGAGCTTGACGTTGACCTCGCTGGCGCCTTCCACCACATGGTGGTTGGTCAGCACGTAGCCATCCTGGGAAATGATGAAGCCCGAGCCGGTGGCGCGGCCGACGATGTCGCCGTCATTGCCGCCGCGCGGCCCCTGGCGCGGTCCACCCTGGCCGGGCATGCCCGGCATGTCGAAGAAGCGGCGGAAGAATTCCGGCATCTCCTCGTCGTCGGGCATCTGCGGCTGGTCGCGGCCGGAGCGCCGCAGCATGTCCTTGCGCGTCACCTTGGTGTCGATGTTGACCACGCCCGGCCCCACTTGCTGGACCAGGTTGGTGAAGTCCGGCAGGCCGGCGACGAGCTGCGGCGCCGGGGCGGCGCTGCGGGTGGCGATGGGCGCGCTGTCGGCTGCCGGCGCGCTGGCGCCGGGCTGCTGGGCGCAGGCCGCCAGCGGAAGCGAGATCGCCAGCAGGCCGAATACCTGGTTGCGGATACGGGGATTCATCGGAAACGCGCCTCCTAAGGACGAGGGGGGTCTGGAGCGGGACAAAGCCGGCCGGGCCGCCCGCGGTGCGGGCGGCTGGCCAATGCAGAACACTTACGAAGCGGAACTGTCAGCGCGGCGGCAGCGGCGGCAAACGCGATTCTTCCACCGGCACGGCCTGTGCCGGCTCGAACGGATAGAACGTCGTTGCCGGCGCCTGCCCGAAACTGGCATTGAGCGAGCTCTCGCTGCCGGCCAGGGCCGAGCGAGGCCAGGGCCTTGCCTGCACCGTGCCGGGATGGCCGAACGGATCGGCCGGGGCCACGGGATTGGCCAGCACCGGGGCCGGCGTCGCGCTGGCCACCTGTAGTTGCGGCGCGGGATCGCGCCGGGCCGCACTGGCGCGGGCAGCCTGCTGGACGCGCGTGGCCGAGGCCACGGTGCGCGCGGCGTCGCGGCGGGCAGCGGCCAGGGCCGCCGCCGGGGCCGCGGCAGCCATGCGGCCGATGGCGTTGTCGCCGTCGGGGTCGGCCGGGGCTGGCGCCGGGATCGGCGGCGCCGGCACCTGGGCGGTGGTGGCAAATACCGGGGTCGGTGCCGGGGCGGCCTGCTCAGGCAAGCGCTCACGGCTCACGAACAAGGCCAGCGCGGCGACCGACGCGGCGATCGCACCCCCGCTCCAGCCCCAGACCCGGCGGGCCCGGCCAGGCGCAGCTTGCGCCTGCGGCGCCGGCTCGGCGGCCACGGCCAGGCGGACACGGGCGGCGAAATCGGCCGGTGCGGGCGCACTGGCCATGCCGCGCAGCACGTCGCCGCACAGCTGCCAACGTTCGTGGCAGCCGCTCAGTTCTTCGTCGTGCTGCAGCCGGCGCAACAAAAAGCGCGCTTCATCGGCTGGCAATTCGCCGTCGATCAACGCCGACAACTGCTGCCGGTAGTGGACTTCGAACTTGTCGCTGGATTGAAAAGGCTGTTGGCTCATAGACGGTCACGGTGGCGGTCGCGGGTGGCGCTGTCGGTCTCCAGCAGAGGCCGCAGCTCGGCATCGATGGCTTCGCGGGCGCGGAAGATGCGCGAGCGCACCGTTCCGATCGGGCAATCCATCTTCTGCGCGATTTCCTCGTAGCTCAGGCCCTCCACCTCGCGCAGGGTGATGGCCGCCCGGAGTTCTTCCGGCAATGCTTGGACCGCTTTCATCACGGTTTGTTCCAACTCCTGCCGCATCAATTCACGCTCCGGGGTATCGGTGTCGCGCAAGCGCGTGGCGCCATCGAACTGTTCGGCGTCGGCGACGTCGATATCGTCGGTGGGTGGCCGGCGGTTGTTCGCGACCAGGTGGTTCTTGGCGGTATTCACGGCGATTCTGTGCAACCAGGTATAGAACTGGGCGTCGCCACGAAAACTGCCCATTGCGCGATATGCGCGCAGGAAAGTCTCCTGGGCCACGTCCTGGCACTCGCTCCAGTCGCTGATGTAGCGCCCGATCAGGGCGACGATACGGTGCTGGTACTTGCGCACCAGCACATCGAACGCCGCGCTCTCGCCGCGCTGCACGCGCCGGACCAGTTCCAGGTCCAGATCCTGTGGTGTTTCGACATCGGCCATGTCGGGCCGCACTCCTGTCGCCCGATCACGTCCGGGCTTATGACCAGCGCTGAAGGGAAAAGTTCAGCGGCAGCTGCGGCTGCCACTTCACAAGATTAACGGGCGTTGCATTAGCGTGGCGACCACGGGCCGCACCTGCTGAAAGTCCCCAGCCATGGCTTTGGGGATTTGACGTGAAGGAAACAACCTCTGGATGATAACGGCCCCTTCCATACACAAGCGGATGGTCAGACCCATGCTCTCAGGCTTCGATGGGCTTCGATTCAGTCACTGGCAGACCGAGATCCGCGATGACGGCGTCGTGGTGCTCAGCCTCGATCGTGCCAATGCACCGGTCAACGCCTTCTCGCAGGACGTGCTGCTGGAGCTGGCCGAGCTGATCGAGCGCATCGCCATCGACCCGCCCCGCGGCGTGGTGATCCGCTCGGCCAAGGCCAACGGCTTCATTGCCGGCGCCGACCTCAAGGAGTTCCAGGAGTATGACCGCCGCGGCACCGTCAATGACGCCATCCGCCGCGGCCAGTCCACGTTCCAGAAGCTGGCCGAGCTGCCCTGCCCGACCGTGGCCGCCATCCACGGCTTCTGCATGGGCGGCGGCACCGAAATCGCCCTGGCCTGCCGCTACCGCGTCGCCTCCGACGACCCGTCCACCCGGATTGGCCTGCCCGAGACCAAGCTGGGCATCTTCCCCGGCTGGGGTGGCAGCGCGCGCTTGCCGAACCTGATCGGCGCGCCGGCGGCGATGGACCTGATGTTGACCGGCCGCACCGTCTCGGCCAGCGCCGCGCGCGCCATGGGCCTGGTGGATAAAGTCGCCGCCCCCGCGGTGCTGGTGGATACCGCCGCGGCGTTGGCGCTGTCGGGCACGGTACGCCCGTTCAAGCAGCGCCTGGCCGGCTGGGCCACCAACACCTGGATCGCGCGCAAGTTGCTGGCCCCGCAGATGGCCAAGCAGGTCGGTCGCAAGGCGCGCAAGGAGCATTACCCGGCGCCGTACGCACTTATCAATGTCTGGGAACGGAGTGGCGGCAGCGGCATCCAGGCGCGCCTGGACGCCGAGCGCAAGGCGGTGGTCAAGCTGGCCAGCACCCCGACCGCGCGCAACCTGATCCGCATCTTCTTCCTGACCGAGCGACTGAAAGGGCTGGGCGGCAAGGATCATGGGGTGAAGCACGTGCACGTGGTCGGTGCCGGCGTGATGGGCGGCGACATCGCCGCCTGGTCGGCCTACAAGGGTTTCGAGGTGACCTTGCAGGACCGCGAGCAGCGCTTCATCGACACCGCGCTGGGCCGCGCCAACGAATTGTTCAACAAGCGCGTCAAGGATGCCGGCAAGCGCCCGGCAGTGGCCGCGCGCCTGAAAAGCGACCTGGCCGGCCACGGCGTGGCCCAGGCCGACCTGGTGATCGAGGCGATCATCGAGAAGCCCGAGGCCAAGCGTGAGCTGTATCAGCAGGTAGAGCCGCAGATGAAGGCCGATGCCCTGCTCACCAGCAACACCTCTTCCATTCCGCTGACCGAACTGCGCGAGCACATCCAGCGTCCGGCGCAATTTGCCGGCCTGCACTATTTCAACCCGGTGGCGCAGATGCCGCTGGTGGAAATCGTGCAGCACGATGCCATGGCCGAAGAAACCCGCAAGCGCCTGGCCGCCTTCTGCAAGGCGCTGGACAAGCTGCCGGTGCCGGTGGCCGGCACGCCGGGGTTCCTGGTCAACCGCGTGCTGTTCCCGTACATGCTCGAAGCGGCCACTGCCTATGCCGAGGGCATCCCCGGGCCGGTGATCGACAAGGCGGCGGTGAAGTTCGGCATGCCGATGGGGCCGATCGAGCTGATCGACACCGTCGGCCTGGACGTGGCCGCCGGGGTGGGCGAAGAACTGGCGCCGTTCCTCGGCCTGCCGATCCCGGCGGCGCTGAAGACGGTGGAACCGGGCAAGCGCGGCAAGAAGGACGGCCAGGGTCTGTACAAGTGGGAGAACGGCCGAGCGGTCAAGCCAGAAGTGGCCAAGGACTACGAAGCACCGGCCGACCTGGAAGACCGCCTGATCCTGCCGCTGCTCAACGAAGCGGTGGCCTGCCTGCACGATGGCGTGGTGGCCGATGCCGACCTGCTCGATGCCGGCGTGATCTTCGGCACCGGCTTTGCGCCGTTCCGCGGCGGCCCGATCCAGCACGTGCGTGCAACGGGGGCCGATGTGTTGGTCGAACGCTTGAAGACCTTGCAGTCGCGCTATGGCGACCGCTTTGCGCCGCGGCCGGGCTGGGATGCGCCGGCGTTGCGCGAGCCGGTGGTGTAGGCCGGTCTTGCCGCAAAAACAAAGCGCCGCCCTCGGGCGGCGTTTTTGCTGGTGGGGTGGGCTTGGCGAGGACCGATGCATCGCGACTTCGTTCTTCGGGGCTGAAGCCCCTCCTACACCCTCCACGATCGCTATTCCTGTGTCGAGGAGGGTGTAGGAGGGGCTTCAGCCCCGACCGCCATTTGTCAGCTGACGACGCCACGCCTGGAGTGCATCCCGCCAACGCTCAAGAATGCGTGTGCCCGTGGTGTCCCTGGGGATCGGCATCATGCTGATGCCCATGCCCGCCGCCCTGCACCGCGCACGCATCGCCACAATGATCCGCCTCCACCTGCAAGGTCACATGGTCGATGCCGAAGCGCTCGTGCAGCAGCGCTGCCAGTGCGCGACGCAAGCGGTCGTTGTCTACGCCTTCGGCGGCGACCACATGCACGGTCAACGCGGGCGTGCTCGATGCCAACGCCCACACATGCAGGTCATGCACGTCGAGCACACCCGGCTGCGCATGCAGCGCCTGCCGCACTGCCGCCAGGTCCAGGCCCTTGGGCACGCCTTCCAGCAATACGTTGATCGCTTCGCGCAACAGCAGCCAGGTGCGCGGCAGCACCCACAGGCCGATCAACACGGCCAGCACCGGGTCGATCCACTGCCAGCCGGTCCAGCCGATCGCCAGCGCGCCCAGGATCACCGCCACCGAGCCGAGCATGTCGCTCCAGACTTCGAGATAGGCGCCCTTGACGTTGAGATTCTCGCCGGCGCCGGCGCGCAGCAGGCGCATCGCGATCAAGTTGATGACCAGGCCGAGGCCGGCGATCAGCAGCATGCCGGTTTCGCCGACTGCTTGCGGCTGGCGGAAACGTTGCGCCGCTTCCCACAGGATGTAGGCGCCGACCGCGAACAACAACGCGCCGTTGAGCAGTGCGCCCAGCGCTTCCAGGCGCGCATAGCCGTAGCTGCGGCGTGCATCCGGCGGGCGCCGGCTCAGCCGCACCGCGACCAGCGCGATCATCAGGCCGAGGGTATCGGTGGCCATGTGCGCGGCGTCGGACAAGAGCGCCAGGCTGCTGGTGACGAAGGCGCCAACGACCTCGGCAACGAGGAAAACGCCGGTCAGTCCGAGCGCCCACCACAGGGGCTTCTCGTGGCGAATCTCGGCAGGCGCGTGGTTGTGGTCGTGTCCCATCGGCGGGTTCCTTCAGCAGGAACCCAGCCTATGCATGCGACGGCGCGGAGACTATTACAGTGGACTTTGTAGGAGCGGCTTTAGCCGCGACCGCCCTCCGGCTGTCGCGGCTAAAGCCGCTCCTACAAGGAGAAAGCCCGATTTCTCAGTTGTCGGACACCAGCTTCACCACCGAAGAGAAATCCAGCTTGCCGTTGCCGGCCCGGCTGTTCATTGCATACAGATTGCGCGCCAGCTCGCCCAGCGGAATCGACGCGCCCACGCCCATCGCCGCTTCCACCGCCAGGCCCAGGTCCTTGAGCATCAGGTCATTGCCGAAGCCGCCACTGTAGCCGCGCGAGGCCGGCGCGTTCTCCAGCACGCCCGGCCATGGATTGCAGACCTCCGTGGCCCAACTGCGGCCGGTGCTCACCGCCATCATCTGCGACAGCACCTTGGGGTCCAATCCATGCGCTTGGCCGAGGGCGATGGCTTCGCCGGTCACCGCCATGATCACGCCCAGCGCCATGTTGTTGCACAGCTTGGCGACCTGGCCGGCGCCACTGTCGCCGACATGGAAGATGTTCTTGCCCATCGCCTGCAGGAACGGGCGTGCCTTCTCCAGCGCATCGGCCGGTCCGCCGACAATAAAGGTCAGCGTGCCGGCGGCTGCGCCGGCGGTGCCGCCGGAAACCGGCGCATCGAGCATCTGCAGCCCACGCGAGGCAGCCGCTTCGGCGACCTTGCGCGCGGTGGACGGGGCGATCGTGCTGCAGTCGATCACCAGCGCGCCGGCCGGGATTTTCTCCAGGATCCCGTCTGCGCCGAGGTACAGCCCTTCGACGTGGCGGCTGGCCGGCAGCATCGAGATCACCAGTTCCGCGTCGGCCAGCGTATCGGCGGCCGAAGTGCCGGCGACCGCGCCGGCTTCGACGGCATGCGCGATGGCTTCCGGCACCAGGTCGAACACGCGCACGGCGTGCCCGGCCTTGGCGAGGTTGGCGGCCATCGGCCCGCCCATGTTGCCCAGTCCGATAAAAGCGATCCGGCTCATTGCTGTGTCTCCGTCAGGCGTGGCCGAGGTCGGCCAGCGGGTGCGCCGCGGCCGTCCAGGGCGATTGGAAGAAAGGGGCGGCCCAGGCCGCGTCGGCCTGCGCCAGGGTGGCCGGCTGCCAGTGCGGCTGGCGGTCCTTGTCGATCAGCAGCGCGCGGATGCCTTCGGCGAAATCGCCGTGCGCGGCCGCATGTAGCGCCACCCCATACTCGGTGCGAAAAGTGTCGGCCAGGCTGCGGGTACCCTCGTCGCGCTGCAGGCTCCAGGCCAGCCGCGCCGACCCCGGCGAACCCGCGGCCAGGGTCGCGCGCGCGTTCTGCAACCACGGGTCCTCGCCGGACAGGGCATCGATCGCCGCCACCACCTGCTCCAGCGTTCCAGCCGAGACCAGGTGTTCGATCAGCTCGGCGTGCATTTGCAAAGGCCCGGGACTCAGCGGCTGCGCCAGACCTTGCAGGAATTCGCCCAGCTTCTCGCGATCAACCACCGCATCACCCCGCCAGGCATGCGCGACAAGCGCATCGACCACCGCCTCGTATTGCGCGTGCTCCAGCTTGACGTCGGCCAGCCCGGCATAGATCGCATCGCTGGCGTCCAGCGGCGCGCCGGTCAGGGCCAGGAACAGCCCGGCGCCACGCGGGACGCGCCGCATCAGCCAGCTGCCGCCCACGTCCGGGAACAGGCCGACGGTGATCTCCGGCATCGCCAGCTTCGAACGCTCGGTCACCACGCGGTGGCTGGCGCCGGCCATCAGCCCGATGCCGCCGCCCATGACGATGCCGTGGCCCCAGCACAGGATCGGCTTGGGATAAGTATGGATGGCGTAGTCGAGGCGATATTCCTCCTCGAAGAATTGCGCGGCGTAGCGATTGGCGGTGATGTCGCTGGCGCCGGAATCGCGATATTCGCGCATGCTGCGGTACAGGCCGTGCAAATCGCCGCCGGCGCAGAAAGCCTTGTCACCCGCGCCACGCATCACCACGCAGGCCACGCTGGCGTCGTCCGCCCACGCTTGCAGCTGCGCGTGCAGCAGCCGCGTCATCTCCAGCGACAAACCGTTGAGGCTCTTGGGGGCGTTGAGCGTGGCAATACCCGTCCGGTGGCCGTCGCGCCCATCGCGGGTTTCGAACAACACCGGTGCCTCACTGCCCTGGGCCATGTTCATGCGTTCTTCCATTGCGGTGCGCGCTTTTCCAGGAAAGCATTGACGCCCTCGGCCTGGTCGGCGGTGTCGAACAGGTCGACGAACGCTTCGCGCTCGGCCACCAGCGCCGACGCGTGGCTGCCGCTACGCGTGGCCTGCACCAAACCCTTGCACGCAGCGACCGCGCGCGGGCTTTGCTTGCCCGCCTTGTGTGCCCAGGCAATCGCCAGCGCCTTGGCCTCGCCAGTGCCGACAATCTCTTCAACCAGGCCGATCCGCAAGGCGGTGGCGGCATCGATGCGCTCGCCGAGCAGGATCATGCGCTTGGCCCAGCCTTCGCCGACCAGGCGCGGCAGGTTCTGGGTGCCGCCGGCGCACGGCAGCAAGCCCACGCTGGCTTCGGGCAGGGCCATCTGCGCCTGGGCTTCGGCGATGCGCAAGTCGCAGGCCAGCGCGCATTCCAGGCCGCCGCCCATCGCATAGCCGTTGATCGCGGCAATGGAGACACCGCCAAACGCGCTGAGTGCTTCGAACGCTTCACCGAAGCGGCGCGCCGCTTCGCGCGCGCCGGCCTTGTCACCGCTGGCGAACTGCTTGAGGTCGGCACCGGCCGAGAAGAACTTGGCCCCCTCCCCGGTGATCACCAGCGCGTACACCTGCGGGTCGGCATCCAGGGCCTTCACCAGGTCGCGCAGCGCCGCCAGGCTGTGCACCGTCCAGGTGTTGGCCGGCGGATTGTTCAAGGTGACGATGGCGACGTGCCCATCGCGCTCGACCTTCAGGCCGGCGTGCTCGCGCTGCAGCCAATCGCTCATCGCAGTTCCTCTTCGGTGGTCAGCAGGTGGCGGGCGATGATCATCCGCATCACCTCGTTGGTGCCTTCAAGGATGCGGTGCACGCGGCTGTCGCGCATCAGGCGTTCGATCGGATATTCGCGGATATAGCCATAGCCGCCGTGCAACTGCAGCGCGTCGTCGCAGATGCTGAAGCTGGCGTCGGTGGCGAAGCGCTTGGCCATCGCGCACCAGACCGTGGCATCGCTGCTGCCTGCATCGAGTTTGCGCGCGGCGGTGTAGACCATCTGCCGCGCCGCGACCAGTTGCGTGGCCATATCGGCCAGCTTGAACTGCAACGCCTGGAAATCGGCCAGCTTCTTGCCGAACTGGCGCCGCTCGCCCATGTAGCGGCGCGCGGCATCCAGCGCGCCCTGCGCGGCACCCAGCGAGCAGGCAGCGATGTTGATGCGGCCGCCATCGAGCGCCTTCATCGCCATCTTGAAGCCTTCGCCCTCCTTGCCGAGCAGGTTGCCCGCCGGGATACGCACGCCCTGGAAGGTGATCCCGCGCGTGGGCTGGCTGTTCCAGCCCAGCTTCTCTTCCTTGCGGCCGTAGCTGATGCCGGGCGCATCGGCCGGCACCACGAAGGCGCTGATGCCGCGCGCGCCCTCCTCGCCGGTACGCGCCATCACCACCAACGCCTCGGTGGCGCCGGCACCGGAGATGAAGGCCTTGCTGCCATCGAGCACGAACTCCTCGCCATCGCGCACCGCGCGGGTCTTCAGCGAGGCCGCGTCCGAGCCGGCGCCCGGTTCGGTCAGGCAATACGAGGCCAACTTCTCGCCGCTGGTCAGTGCCGGGCCCCAGTGCTGGCGCACCGCCTCATTGCCATATGTCGTCACCAGCCAGGTGGCCATGTTGTGGATGCTGATGAAGGCCGAGGTCGAAGGATCAACGGTGGCCATTTCCTCGAACACCAACGCCGCGTCCAGCCGCTTCATCGCCAGGCCGCCGACGGCTTCGTCGGTGTACAGGCCACAGAAGCCGAGCTCGGCGGCCTTGCTGATCGCCTCGCGCGGGAAGTGCGCTTCTTCGTCCCAGCGCGCGGCATTGGGCGCCAGTTCCTTGTCGGCGAAGTCGCGCGCCGCTTCGCGGAACGCCTGCTGTTCTTCGTTGAGATCGACCTCGTAGGGCATCTGCATGGCAGCGTTCATGGCGCTCACTTCAGGTTGATCGTGGTGTTGACGCCATGGCCGAGCGTGCTGTCGTCGAACCAGCGCGCGGTCACGGTCTTGGTCTGGGTGTAGAACATGACGACCTGCTTGCCATACGGACCGAGGTCGCCGAGCTTGGAGGCGCGCGAACCGGAGAAGGAGAACAGCGGCACCGGCACCGGGATCGGCACGTTGATGCCGACCTGGCCGACATCGATCTCTTCCTGGAACCGGCGTGCGGCGGCGCCGGACTGGGTGAACAGCGCCGTGCCGTTGCCGTTGGGGTTGGCGTTGACCAGGGCGATGGCGTCGTCGAGCGTGTCGGCCTCGAGGATCACCAGCACCGGCCCGAAGATTTCTTCGTCATAGATGCGCATGCCCGGCTTGACCCCGGAGAAGATCGTCGGCCCGACGAAGTTGCCCTGCTCGTAGCCGGGCACCTGCGGCTGGCGGCCATCGAGTTCGAGCTTGGCGCCCTGCTCGATGCCGGCGGCGATCAAGCCTTCCACGCGTTCGCGCGCGGCGCAGGAAATCAGCGGGCCCACATCGGTACCGGCCTCGGTGCCGCCGTTGACCTTCAGCGTCCTGGCCTTGGCCACCAGCTCGGGAATCCAGCTGCGCGCCTCGCCCACCAGCACCAGGGTGGAGGCGGCCATGCAGCGCTGGCCCGCGGCGCCGAACGCGGCACCGGCCATGGCGTTGAGGGTCTGTTCCTTGTTCGCGTCGGGCAGCACCACGGCGTGGTTCTTGGCGCCCATCATGCATTGCACGCGCTTGCCGGCCAGCGAGGCGCGGTTGTAAACGTGGGTGCCGACCTTGGTCGAGCCGACGAACGACACCGCCTTGATGTCGGGGTGGTCGCAGATCGCGTTGACCACGTCCGCACCGCCGTGGACCACGTTCAGCACACCCTTGGGCAGGCCCGCTTCCAGCGCCAGTTCGACCAGGCGCATGGTGACCATCGGGTCCTGCTCGGACGGCTTGAGCACGAAGGTATTGCCCGTCGCAATCGCCATCGGGAACATCCACAGCGGGATCATCGCCGGGAAATTGAACGGGGTGATGCCGGCGCACACGCCCAGCGGCTGCAGCAGCGTGTAGGTATCCACGCCGTTGGCGACGTTGTTGGCCAGCTCGCCCAACTGCAGGTTGCCGATCGCCGCGGCATGCTCCACCACTTCCAGGCCGCGGAAGACATCGCCCTCGGCATCGGGCAGGGTCTTGCCCTGCTCGGCAGTGAGCAGCGCGGCCAGCTCGCCCATGTTTTCGCGGATCAGCTGCTGGTACTTGAGGAAGATCCGCGCGCGGGTGCCGATCGGGGTCTTGCGCCAGGTCTTGAAGGCGGCCTGGGCCGCAGCCACGGCGGCATCGACCTCGGCCGAAGTTGCGAACGGCACCTTGGCCAGCACCGACTGGGTGGCCGGGTTGACCACGTCCTTCCATTCGGTGGTCGCCGAGTCGACGAACTGGCCGTCGATCAACAGGGAAACGCGGGGCACGGGGGACAGGGACTCGCTCATCGGGACATTACCGGCAACGGAAGGACAGAATTCGCATTGTTCGCATCCGGCCACGCGGATTCAGCCCATCCGGCGCTTAATCGCGCTAATCTCGTCACAACATTCTGCGAAGTTTGTGAATATGCCTGTCTCACAACGCCAGCTCGGGCTGCGCCTGCAGCGCCTGCGCCAGCGCCACGGCCTGACCCAGGCCGAGTTGGCCAGGCGGCTGGCGCTGTCGCCGAGCTACCTGAACCAGATCGAGCGCAACCAGCGACCACTCACCCTGGCGGTGCAGCAGCGGCTCAAGGAGGCGCTGGGGGATATAGAAGGTCTGGTCGACCGCGACGACCCGGCCGCCCTGATCGAACCGCTGGACGACGCCCTGCGCGCGCTTGGCCATACGGGGGTCGGCCCGGGCGAGTTGCGCGCCCTGGCCGGCAACCTGCCGCAGATCGCCCATGCCCTGCTCGACCTGCACCGCGAACACCACCACCTGCGCGAGCGCGCCGCCGCACTGGAACTGCAACTGGGCAGCGGCCATGGCGTGGCGCCGCTGCTCTCGCCCGGCGACCATGTGCGCGACCACTTCAACCGCCAGCGCAACTACATCCCCGAACTGGACGAGCGCGCCGAAGCGCTCTATGCCGAGCTCGGCCTGGCACCTGACACGCTGGCGCCGCGCCTGCGCCAATTGCTTGCCGACCGCCATGGCCTGCGCGTGCGCCTGGATCCGGCGCGCGGCGACAAACGCCTCTACGAAGCCGAGCGCCGGGTGCTGTGGCTGCCGCCGTGGCTCAAGCCTGGCCAGCAGGCGTTCCAGATGGCCGCGCAACTGGCCACGCTCGAACACGGCGCCCTGATCGACACGCTAAGCGCCAATGCCGGCTTCGACGACGCCGAACGCATTGCCCTGGCCCGTATTGGTTTCTCGAACTATTACGCCGGCGCGCTGGTCATGCCGTATGCCGCGTTCCTGCGCAGCGCCGAAGACAGCCGCTACGACGTCGAGTGGCTGGCGCAGCGCTTCGCGGTCGGCTTCGAAGCGGTCTGCCACCGCCTGAGCACGCTGCAGCGCCGTGGCGCCGAAGGCCTGCCGTTCTTCTTCATGCGCGTGGACCGCGCCGGCAACGTCTCCAAGCGCCACTCCTCCACCGATTTCCACTTCTCGCAGGTCGGCGGCACCTGTCCGCTGTGGATCGTCTACGAGGCCTTCAACCAGCCCGGGAAACTGCTCACGCAGATCGCGCGGATGCCCGACGGCCGCCAGTATTTCTGGATGGCGCGCCAGGTCAGCAGCGGCCCGCCCGGCTACGGCCAGCCGCGCAAGACCTTCGCCCTGGCACTGGGCTGCGACCTGCGCCATGCCGAACGCCTGGTGTACTCGCGCGGCCTGGACCTGCAAGGCGGCAGCGCGGTTCCGATCGGCCCAGGCTGCCTGACGTGCGAGCGCACCGACTGCCTGCAGCGCGCGTTTCCGCCGCTGTGGCGGCGCGGGCGCGAAGGCAATGGCTGAACTACTGAGGCCGCGCCGGATAAAGCGCAGCGATTAAAAAGGGCCTGTAACCGTGAGGTTACAAGCCCTGTGTGCAAGGTAATGCTTGCGCCGATCAGAACGGAATATCGTCGTCGGCGAAATCGTCCATCGGCGGGGCCGACTGCTGCGGCGCAGGCGCCTGGCGGCGCGGCGCATATTCCTGGCGCGGCGCGGCCTGGCGCTGCGGGCGATCACCACCACCGCCGCCACCGCCGCCGCCTTCGCCACGGCCGCCGAGCATCTGCATTTCATCGGCAATGATGTCGGTGGAATACTTCTCCACGCCGTCCTGGCCGGTGTACTTGTCGTAGCGCAGCGAGCCTTCGACATACACCGAGCTGCCCTTGCGCAGGTACTCGCCGGCGATTTCACCGAGCTTGCCGAAGAACACCACGCGGTGCCATTCGGTGCGCTCCTGCTGGTTGCCGTCCTTGTCCTTGCGCACGCTGGTGGTGGCCAGGCTGACCCGGGTGATGGCCATGCCGCCCTGGGTGTACTTGACGTCGGGGTCGTTGCCGAGGTTGCCGACGAGGATGACTTTGTTGATGCCGCGGGCCATAGCTTTTCCGTCCGGGTGATTCTGGGAATGGGGGGCGGCGAACGCGGCGGCGCCGGGCGCCGGCACCGGTTCGACCGGCAGGATCGCCGCTGGGGCCATCCGATCGGCTCATATTACCAGCACTGGCCGCGCGCACCCGGCCGCGGCGGCCCGTCCGGGCCGCCTTGGCTGTGGGTATTTGCCGTCGCTGCCGGATCGAGCAGTGGCACCGGGGCCCGTGCGGCCCCTAGCCTTCAGTGCACTGCCACCTGGATCGCGAAATCGACCTTGTCCTCGCGCCGTGCGCTGGCGCGCATCTGGTAGACCTGGACGATGTACTCGCCATCAGCGGGCACCTGGCCCTTCCAGGCGCTGCCGGTGCTGCCGCTGCCGATGGCCGCAGCGGTGCCGGGTTCGTCGCCGGGCTTGAACACATTGAAATTGGCGTTGGGGCTGCCCGTCACCTTGACGCTCAGGGTCTGCCCGGCCTTGGCGTCCACCGTGTAGTGGACGCTGTCGTAACCACTGAAGTGGCCCTTGAGCGTGGCGTCGCTCAGGCCGCGGGAAAAATGCACCGGCACGGTGGTGACCTGGTCGGCGCCCGAGGCCGAGACAGCCAGGCCCACCAGCAGGCACGCCAACGCGAGTACGGCAAAAACATGCTTCATGCTTCCCTCCGGGTTGAAGAACATCGCTGTAATGCCACCTGCATCGGCCTGGAAGGCCGTCGATCGGTAGAACGCGTGCTTCTATAACCAGTACGTCGGGCGTGGGGGTGTCCCGTGTCGCGATGACCGCCGCGCGCCATTCCCACGCGGCTGGCGGTCTGGCCGAAGCCTAGCCCAATCCCGGCCAGGCGCCTCCCGCAGCGCAGCACGGCAGGTACCAGCAAGCGGCGTGGACGCTGCGAGAACGCGGCGATCTCGGCAGTCGCCTATAATTCGCCCACGCTTCCAGCCCGATCCGCATGAGCCTCGCCGAAGATCTCCGTCCCGCCCTGGGCCTGCCCCAGATCCAGCAGCTCGCCGCGCCCGACATGGCCGCGGTCGATGCCTTGATTCGCAGTCGCCTGGCGTCGGACGTGGTGCTGATCAACCAGATCGCCGACCACATCATTTCCGCGGGGGGCAAGCGCTTGCGGCCGATGCTGGTGATGCTGGCCGGGCGCGCGGCCGGCGGTGGCGGCGCCGAGCACCACCAGTTGGCGGCGATCATCGAGTTCATCCACACCTCGACCCTGCTGCACGACGATGTGGTCGACGAGTCGGACCTGCGGCGCGGCCGCAGCACCGCCAATGCGCTATGGGGCAATGCACCGAGCGTGCTGGTGGGCGATTTCCTGTATTCGCGCAGCTTCCAGCTAATGGTCGAGCTAGACCGCATGGAAGTCATGCGCATCCTCGCCGACACCACCAACCGGATCGCCGAGGGCGAGGTACTGCAGTTGTTGCACGTGCATAACCCGGACACCGACGAGGCGGCTTACCTGCGCGTGATCGAGCGCAAGACCGCGGTGCTGTTTGCCGCCGGCACCTGCCTGGGCGCGTTGGCCAGCGGCGCCGATGCGGCGCTGCAGGCGCGCCTGTACGACTACGGCATGCAGCTGGGCTACGCGTTCCAGATTGCCGACGACGTGCTCGACTATGCCGCCGATGCCGGCGACCTGGGCAAGAACCTGGGCGATGACCTGGCCGAGGGCAAGGCGACGCTGCCGCTGATCCACGCCATTGCCCATTCCGATGCGGCCACGCAGGCGCGCCTGCGCGAGATCGTCGAGCAAGGCGATTCAGCGGCGATGCCGGAAGTGCTGGCAGCGATCCGCGCAACCGGTGGCCTGGAATACAGCCGCCAGCGTGCCGCCGAATATGCCGAAGCCGCCGAGCGGGCGCTGGACGGGCTGGCCGAGAACGAAGCCGTCGCTGCCTTGCGCGGCCTGGCGCGCTACGCGGTCGAAAGAACGCACTGACCGGTCCTGCGTCTCATGCGCCTTTCTCCCGCATGGCGGGAGAAAGGCGCCGAAGGTTCAATCCCCGAAACGTTCTTCGAAGAAGTCTTCCAGCATCCGGTAGGCGCGCTTGGCCGCGCGCGGATGGTAGACGCAGCCCGGCGGGCTGTTGGCGTCGGCTTCGGCGAAGCAATGCACGGCACCGGCGAAGTTGACGAACTGCCAGTCGGCGCCGGCGTTGTCCATCTCTTTCTGGAACGCGGCGATGTCCTCGGCGGTGACGCTCTTGTCCGCCGCGCCATTGAGCACCAGGATCGGCGTCTTCACCGCGTCCGCCTGCGCCGGCATGTCGGTGGCAATGCCACCGTGCAGGCTGACCACGCCGGCCAGTGTCGCGCCCGAGCGTGCCAACTCCAGCACCGTAGTGCCACCGAAACAGAAGCCGACCGCGCCGATCCGCGCCGGGTCGACCGGTGCCTTGCCGGCCTCTGCCTTGAGTACTTCCACCGCCTTCAACGCGCGGGCGCGCAAGGTGGCGCGGTCGCTGCGCAGCTTGCCGGCGACCTGGCCGGCTTCCTTGTCGTCCTTGGGCCGCACGTTCTTGCCGTAGACATCGGCCACCAGCACGACATAGTCGTCGCCTGCGAGCTTCTTCGCCTTCTCCACCGCCGAGTCGTTGACCCCGCGCCAGTTCGGCACCATCACCAGGCCCGGGCGCTTGCCCTCGCCGTCGTTGTCGTAGACCAGGACGCCGCTGAAGGTGTCCGCACCCATCTTCCATTCGACCGGCCGCGCCTGCATCGCCGCCGATGCCGACAGCGGCACCAGCGCCAGTGCCAACAACCCGACCGCCCACTGCCAACGCTGCTGCCAAGGATTGCGCCTGCTCATCGGTCCCGCTCCGGCTGGAATGACGGAGCCGAGTGTAGCCTGCCGCGGTGACGGCCAGCGATTGTGCACAGCCGGTGTGGATGGGTGCGGGAGAAGCCTGTGGACAATTGTTCGCAAGCCTTGCGGCACAAGCGCTGGCTGATCAATGGTCAAAATTTGGCCAGTGCACTTTTGCTTCTCCACAGGCCATGTGGATCAATCGCGGAGAAGTTTGTGGATAAGTGTCAGCAGGGCTTGCGCTGCTTGACGCTGCGGCGGGTTGGCGAATAAATCGCCAGTGCCTGCACACTGTAGGAGCGGCTTCAGCCGCGATGCCATCCGATCGCGATAGCCGCACGGCCGTCCCATGCCTTCCGGTCGCGGCTGAAGCCGCTCCTACAGGAGGTCCGTAACGTTGCGTCAGGCCACACCGAGTCCCGGGATTGCGCTGATCGCATCGGGATCGAAACCGGCGAGCTCGGCGAAATGTCGCCCACGCGCCACGTAGTCGCGATACGCACCGAAACTCGGCGCGCCAGGCGAGAGCAACAACACGCCGCCTTCGCTGCCCAACGCCGTCTGCGCCAACGAGACTGCCTGCGGCAAGTCGCTAGCCGCATGCAGGCCGAAACGGCCAACGGCGGCCAGTGGCGCCAGCAGCTCGTGGATGCGCGGCCCGTTGGCGCCCATCGTGACAATTTCCACCGGCGGCGCCGGGTCCTGCGCCATGTGCGCGGCGAAGTCGTGCCAGTCCAGGCCGCGGTCATGGCCGCCGGCCAGCAACGCCACGCGCTGGCCGGCAAAGCACGCCAGCGCGGCAAGGGTGGCGTGCGGGGTAGTGCTGATGGAATCGTTGACGTAGCGAATGCCCGCGCGCGCCCCCATGGTCTGCAGGCGATTGGGCAGCGGCTGGAAGGTCAGCGCCGCCGGTGCCAGCGCGGCGGCGTCCAGGCCCAGGGCTTCGATCGCGGCCAGCACCGCGCACAGGTTGCCGCGGTTGTGGCGGCCCGGCAGCGGCACGTGCGCGGTATCGAACACGGCGACCTCGCCCCGATGCACGACCTCGCCCCGCAAGTGCCAGCCATCGGGATGGTTGAACCAGCGCACTTCACTGGCACCCAACGTAGCGCCGAGCGCCAGCAGGCGCGGGTCGTCGGCATTGAGCAAGGCAATGCGCGGTGCTGCTTCGGTGACCAGCGAGAGCTTGTCGGCGATGTAGTGGTCCTCGTCGCCGTGCCAGTCCAGGTGTTCGGGAAACAGGTTCAGCACCAGGGCCACTTGCGGCCGCGCACCGCTGCGCGCCACGTCGCGGGTCTGGTAGCTGGACAGTTCGATCGCCCAGTACTGCGGCGGCGGTTCGGGCGCCAACACGTCAAGCAGCGGCAGGCCGATATTGCCGGCCAGTGCAGTGCGGTGGCCGCCGGCACGCAGCAGGTGCGCCAGCAGTGCGGTGGTGGTGCTCTTGCCCTTGGTGCCGGTGATGCAGACCGCGCCGGGCACGATGCCGCCGGGCTGCGCGTGTTCGGCAAACCACAGCGCGGTGGCGCCGATGAAACGAGTGCCGGCCTGGGCGGCGGCCAGCGCCTCGGGCCGATTCGGACTGATGCCAGGCGATTTGACCACCACCGCAAAGCGCGCCAGCGCAGCGGCATCGACCCGGGTCTCCAGCTGCAGCGCCGGATCGGCCAGCGCCCTGGCCTCAGCGATTTCGGTCTCGCTGCAGAACAGGGTCAGCGGTTGCGCAGGCAGGATTTGCCGGATCGCCTGGTAGGCCGAGCGACCTTCGCGACCCCAGCCCCACAACGCGACCGACTGGCCCTCAAGCTGAGAAATTCGCACGCACGCGCTCCCACAGCGGCGCCGGGATGCGGTGTTCGCCACCGAGTTCGAGTTGCGCGGCCAGCACCAGTTCGTCGGCGGGCAGTTGCGGCTGGATCTCGCGCGCGAAGCGCTGCACCAGCACGTCTTCCTTCCATTCCGGGCGCGCCGCCAGGGTCGCCATCGAAGCGCGCGATTCGCGGCCTTCGCCGACGCATTCGAACGGCTTGTGGTCCTGGAATTCGAGCAGCGCATCGAAGCCGCCGGCCTGGCTGGCATCGTCGAGCAGGTTGCGGCCGAAGATCTTCACCAGCCGGGTCTTGGGCATGAACGGCGCCAGCGCCAGGAACACGAAGTGGCACTTCGGGCAGACCCCGCACCAGCGGTTGACCGGGCGCTCGCCCATGATGTGGAAATTGCGGTTGCAGCTGGAGAAGTGCGCGTCGTAATGGCCGTTCTTGGCGAACTGGCGCGCCACTGCCAACTCCGACAGCGGCCGCAACAGCGAGTAATAGTGCAGGTCGGCAGCGACATGGCGTTCGACATGCTCGCCCAGCGCGCGCTCCCAGTGCCAGCCCTTGGACCACTGGTGATTGACCTCGCCAGTGCCGGGTATGAGGCTGCCGTAGCTGGCCGAATGCTCGTTGGAGAACACCACCTGGTCGGCGCCGACCAACAATGCGGCCAACAGCATGATCATCGAGT